>NZ_CP114599.1:2552000-2871000 GCF_027286305.1 Phenylobacterium sp. NIBR 498073 | reverse complement strand
GTGAAGCTGAAGCCGGCGGTGCAGATCAGCCGCCGAATCGCCGAGATCGGGCGCGAGGCGTGGGACGCTTGCGCCGGCCACCCGGACCATCGCGGCAATCCGTTCGTGGCCTTCGACTTCCTGGACATCGCCGAGGCGGCCGGCTGCGCGGTCGAGCGCACCGGCTGGGGGCCGCAGCATCTGGCGGTCGAGGACGAGGCAGGCCAGGTCGCGGCGGTGATGCCGCTTTACCTGAAATCGCACAGCCAGGGCGAATACGTCTTCGATCACGCCTGGGCCGACGCCTATGAGCGGGCGGGGGGCCAGTACTATCCGAAACTGATCTCGGCCGCCCCGTTCAGTCCGGTGACCGGGCCGCGGCTGCTGGTGCGGCCGGACGCCGATCTGGAGGAGGCGCGCCGCATCCTGCTGGGCGGCGCCCTGGCGGTGTGCGAGCAGTACGAGGTGTCGTCGCTGCACGTGAACTTCCCGACTCAGGGCGAGTGGGACTGGCTGGGCGACCGCGGACTGCTGCAACGGCAGGGCCAGCAGTACCACTGGCTCAACCAGGGTTACGCCAGTTTCGAGGGGTTCCTGGAGGCGCTGTCGTCCGGGCGGCGAAAGACCATCCGGCGCGAGCGGCGCGACGCGCAGGCGCAAGTCGAGATCGTCGCGCTCACCGGCGCGGAGATCACTGAGGATCACTGGGACGCGTTCTTCGCCTTCTACATGGACACAGGCTCGCGCAAGTGGGGCCGCCCGTACCTGAACCGCTTGTTCTTCTCGCTGCTGGGCGAGCGGATGGCTGACCGCGTGCTGCTGGTCATGGCCCGGCGCGGCGGGCGTTGGATCGCCGGGGCGCTGAACTTGATCGGCGAGGACTGTCTCTACGGCCGCAACTGGGGCTGCATCGAGGACGTCCCGTTCCTGCATTTCGAGCTCTGCTACTACCAGGCTATCGAATGGGCGATCGACAAGGGCCTGGCGCGGGTCGAGGCCGGGGCCCAGGGGCAGCATAAGATCGCCCGGGGCTATCTGCCGGCTCCGGTCTTTTCCGCCCACCACATCGCCGACCCGCGGCTGCGCGGGCCTGTGGGCGATTTCGTCCGCCGAGAGCGCGAGGCGGTGAACGGCGAGATGGAGTGGCTGGCCGAGGAGTATTCGCCCTTCCGGCAGGGCTAGACCCTGTCCCGGTCGGCTTGAAAGAAGCCAACCGGGATGAACAGGGTCGGTTCTTTGATTTTAGCGCCCTTCTTAGCCACTCACGATGATCAATCGTGAGTGGAAAGGGCTCTAGGCCGGCTCAGATCTTCCGGTCCTGCCAATAGGCGTCGCGCAGCAGCCGCTTGTACAGCTTGCCGGTCGGCAGGCGCGGCATTTCCTCGATGAAGTCAATGGAGCGCGGGGCCATGTAGTGAGCCAGCCGCTCGCGGGCGTAGGCCAACAACTCCGCTGCCAGGTCGTCGCTCGGCGTTTGACCGGGCGCGGGCTCGATCACCGCCTTCACCGCTTCGCCCATCTCGGCGTCCGGCACGCCGAAGACCGCCACGTCGGCGACCTTCGGATGTGTGACGAGGGCGTCCTCGATCGCCTGCGGATAGATGTTCACCCCGCCGGAAATGATCATGAATGCCTTGCGGTCAGTGAGGTAGAGGTAGCCGTCCTTGTCTAGGTACCCGACGTCGCCAAGGGCGTTCCAATTGGGGTGGTCGGGGTGGCGGGCCGAGGCCGTCTTAGCGGGGTCGTTGTGGTACTCGAAGGTCGGCGCCTCGCGCTCGAAGTAGACGAGGCCGGTCTCGCCGATCGGCAGCTCCTTGCCGTCCTCGTCGCAGATGTGCAGGACGCCTAGCGCAGCGCGGCCGACCGAGCCGGGATGTTCCAGCCAGTCTTCGCTGGTGATGAAGGTCGAGCCCGAGGCCTCGGTGCCGGCGTAGTACTCGTAGAGGATCGGCCCCCACCACTCGATCATCTGGCGCTTGACCTCGACCGGGCAGGGCGCGGCGGCGTGGACGGCGACCTGATGGCTGGAGAGGTCGTAGCGGGTGCGAACCTCGGCCGGCAGCTTCAGCATGCGCACGAACATGGTCGGCACCCATTGGCTGTGGGTGACGCCATGCGTCTCGATCAGCTGCAGCGCCTGCTCCGGATCGAAGCGCTCCATCATCACTACCGTGCCGCCGAAGGACTGCACCGTCAGCACATAGGCCAGCGGCGCGGCGTGATAGAGCGGGGCCGGCGACAGGTAGACGCTCTGCGCCGACAGCCCATAGCGATTGGCCATCTGGCGCGCGTCGAACCCCTCGGCCGGCGTGATGTCGGGCAGGGGGCGCAGGATTCCCTTGGGTCGCCCGGTGGTGCCCGACGAGTAGAGCATGGAATCGCCCATCCACTCCTGGGCCAGGGGCTCGGGCGAACCGGACGCCACCGCCGCCTCGTAGGAATCCCAACCGGGGATGACGCCCCCGACCATCAGGCGGATCGGGCAGTTCGGAATCAGGTCCAGGAGCTCGGCGGCGGTCTCGCGCTTGGCGTAGGACGTGATCAACGCCTTGGCGCCGCAGTCGTTCGCGATATAGGCGGCTTCGTCCGGCGGCAGGTAGCGGTTGATGGTGGTGACGTAGAGGCCCGATCGGAAGGCCGCCCAGACCGGCTCCATGAAGGCGAGGTTGTTCTCCATCAAGACGGCGATGTGGTCGCCGCGGCGCAGGCCCTGGTCGTAGAGGTATTGCGCCAGGCGGTTGGAACGCTCATTTAGCTCGGCGAAGCTCACCGCCTGGCCGGTGTCGGCGGAAATCATGGCCGGCTTGTCGGGCGTCAGCCGCGCGTGATCGGCGAGATACATCGCTTCCCTCCCTCTGCGGCCTTTGCGGCCGTCTGTCCTTGCAGGTTATCGCAAGGCGAACATGCGTAAACCCGTCGCCGTGTTCCGTCCTTCCAGCCAATGCGCTACCACCAAGCGACGAGTTTGGAGGAGCGGCCCATGAGCCTGGACGGGACCTACGAGGACGGAAATATCTTCGCCAAGATTCTGCGCGGCGAGGCGCCGGCGGCGAAGGTGTTCGAAGACGGCGAGATTCTCGCGTTCATGGACGTCTTTCCGCAGTCCAAGGGCCACACCCTGGTGATCCCGAAGCACTCCCAGGCGCGCAACCTGCTGGAAGTGGAGCCGGAGGTCCTCGCGCCGCTGATGTTCGGCGTGCAGCGGATCACCCGCGCGGTCCGCGCGGCGCTGAACCCGGACGGGATCATGGTCGCCCAATACAACGGCGCGCCCGCCGGCCAGACGATCTATCACCTGCACTTCCACATCATCCCACGCTGGGCGGGCGTCGAGCTGGGCCGTCATGGCGCGGGCGGCATGGCCGATCCCGTCGAGCTCAAGGCGCTGGCTGAGCAGATCGCCGCCAAGATCGCCTAGCCGGTCCGCAGGGCGTGCAAAGAAAAACCCCGGAGCCGAAGCTCCGGGGTTTCACATGTCAGGCTGTGGAGCTGCTTAGCCGGCCAGCTCCGCCGCGGCGTCCTCCGCCGGATCCTCGATGATCGGGGCGCCCGGCTCGCGGTCGTCGCCTTCGATCTCGAAGCCCAGCTTGCTGTCCTTGAGCACCACCTTGACGTGGCCGCCCTTGACCAGCTTGCCGAACAGGATCTCGTCGGCCAGCGGCTTCTTGATGTGCTCCTGGATGACCCGGGCCAGCGGCCGGGCGCCGTAGAGCTCGTCGAAGCCGTTCTTGGCCAGCCAGTCGGCCGCTTCCTCGGTCGTCTCGATCGTGACGTGACGATCGGCGAGCTGGGCTTCCAGCTGCATGACGAACTTCTGGACGACCTGCCGGATGATCTCCTGGGTCAGCGGCTTGAACTGGACCACCGCATCCAGACGGTTGCGGAACTCCGGCGTGAACAGCCGCTTCAGGGCCTCGTCGACCTCGTCGTCCTGCTTGCCGCGACCGAAGCCGATGGCGTTGCGTTGGGCGTCCGAGGCGCCGGCGTTGGTGGTCATGATCAGGACCACGTTGCGGAAGTCGACCTTCTTGCCGTTGGCGTCGGTCAGGACGCCGTGGTCCATGACCTGCAGCAGGATGTTGAAGACGTCCGGGTGGGCCTTCTCGATTTCGTCGAGCAGGACGACCGCGTGCGGGTGCTGATCGACGGCGTCGGTCAGCAGGCCGCCCTGGTCGAAGCCGACATAGCCGGGAGGCGCGCCGATCAGGCGGCTGACCGTGTGCCGCTCCATGTACTCCGACATGTCGAAGCGCAGGAGCTCAATGCCCATGGTCGAGGCCAGCTGGCGGGCGGTCTCGGTCTTGCCGGTGCCGGTGGGGCCCGAGAACAGGTAGCAGCCGATCGGCTTGTTGGCGTCGCGCAGACCGGCCCGCGCCATCTTCATGGCGGCAGAGAGCTGTTCGATCGCGTTGTCCTGGCCGTAGACGGCGCGCTTCAGATCGACTTCGAGTTCCTTCAGCGCCACCGTGTCGGACTTGGACACGGACTTCGGCGGGATGCGGGCGATCTTGGCGACGACCGTCTCGATCTCCTTCACGCCGATGGTCTTCTTCCGCTTGCCCTCAGGCAGCAGCATCTGGCTGGCGCCGGCCTCGTCGATGATATCGATGGCCTTATCCGGCAGCTTGCGGTCGGTGATGTACTTGGCCGACAGCTCGACCGCCGCCTTGATGGCGTCGCCCGTGTAGCGGAGCTTGTGGAACTCCTCGTAGTAGGTCTTCAGACCCTTGAGGATCTTGATCGTGTCCTCGATCGTCGGCTCGTTCACGTCGATCTTCTGGAAGCGGCGGACCAGGGCCCGATCCTTCTCGAAGTGCTGACGGAACTCCTTGTAGGTCGTCGAGCCCATGCAGCGCAGGGTGCCGGAGGCTAGGGCCGGCTTCAGCAGGTTCGAGGCGTCCATCGCCCCGCCGCTGGTCGCGCCGGCGCCGATCACCGTGTGGATCTCGTCGATGAACAGGATCGCGTCGGGGTGGTTTTCCAGCTCCTTGACGACCTGCTTCACGCGCTCTTCGAAGTCGCCGCGGTAGCGGGTACCCGCCAGCAGCGAGCCCATGTCGAGCGAGAAGATCGTCGCGCCGGCCAGGACTTCCGGGACTTGGTTGCTGATGATCTTGCGCGCCAGGCCCTCGGCGATCGCGGTCTTCCCGACGCCGGGGTCGCCCACCAGCAGCGGGTTGTTCTTGGTCCGGCGGCAGAGGATCTGGATGCAGCGCTCGACTTCCGCCGCGCGCCCGATCAGCGGGTCGACCTTACCCTGCTTGGCCTTTTCGTTGAGGTTGACGCAGTAGGCTTCGAGCGCCTCGCCGCCGGTCTTCACGGCGGGCTTGTCCTCATCCTCGGAGCCCTTGACGGTCTTGGGCTGGTCAGCCCCGGCCTTCTTGGCGATGCCATGGGCGATGTAGTTCACCGCGTCGTACCGCGTCATGTCCTGCTCCTGCAGGAAATAGGCGGCATGGCTCTCGCGCTCGGAGAAGATGGCCACGAGCACGTTGGCTCCGGTCACTTCCTCGCGGCCCGAGGACTGGACGTGGATCACGGCGCGTTGGATCACGCGCTGGAACGACGAGGTCGGCTTGGCGTCCTCGCCGTCGTCGACGACCAGGGAGCGGAGCTCGTTGTCCACGTAGTTGGTGAGCGTGGTGCGCAGGGCGGCCAGATCCACGTCGCACGCTCGCATCACACCCGCCGAGTCCTCATCGTCGATGAGGGCGAGCAGCAGATGCTCTAGCGTCGCGTACTCGTGCTTGCGCTGGTTTGCGAAAGCCACCGCGCGGTGGAGAGATTCTTCAAGCTGGCGCGAGAATGACGGCACTGAGCCTCAATCCTTTTCCATTGTGCATTGCAGCGGGTGCTGATGCCGGCGGGCGGTATCAACCACCTGGGCCACCTTCGTTTCCGCCACTTCGTATGTGAACACGCCACACACGCCGACACCGTGTTGGTGAACGTGCAGCATGATACGCGTCGCGTCTTCGCGCGACTTGTTAAAGTATTGCTCAAGCACGTAGACGACGAATTCCATCGGCGTGTAGTCATCGTTCAGGATGAGCACGCGATACATCGACGGCTTCTGCGTCTTCGGCTTGGTCTGAGTGATGACCGTCGACCGGACGCCCGTATCTTGATCACCTTGCTTGCGCTCGGCCATCGAACAGGTCTCCTGAGGGCAGCCGCCCTCTCTACAATGGATTAGATATGGAAAAGGCTGCCGTATGGAAGGGTTGAAATGTCGCCCAAAGGCTCCAACCCGTCTAACCGCGCGTTTTTGTCACCCCGAATGCGGGGGAACATGGCAACCCTCAATCATGGGAGGTGCGTTTCGCCCCCAAGGCCCGACCGGATGTGACCGCGCCGGGACCGAATCGCGCCCGTAGCTTATCCACGGCGCGTTCCTCGACCAGGGCCTTCTGCTCGGCGCCGGCGAAAAAGTCGTGCTCCACGGCGTCGGCGTCGATCAGGTCGGCCATGCCGATGCCGATCAGCCGCCAGGGCCGCCCGTCGGCCTCCTTGGCCAGCAGTTCGCGGCCGACGGCGAACAGGGTCTTGGCCGTCTGGGTCGGCACCGGCAGGGCGCGGCGGCGGGTGATGATCTTGAAGTCCGTGCGGCGCAGCTTCAGCGTCACGACCCGGCCGGCGACGCCGCCGGCGCGGGCCTGGCGGGCGACGCGCTCGCAAAGCGGGGCCAGCTTGTCCTCCAGGTCGGACCTGGCGGACAGATCCTCGTTGAAGGTGGTCTCGGCGCTGATGCCCTTGCGCTCCTCGTTGGGATTGACGGTGCGGTTATCGCGTCCGTGGGCCAGGTCGTGCAGCCGCAGGCCCTGGGCGCCGAAGCGCTGGGCCAGAACTTTGATGTCGGCGCGGGCCAGGTCGCCGACCTTGCTGAAACCGGCGCCTTCCAGCGACTTGACCATGGCGGGGCCGACGCCTGGGATGATCCCCACCGGTTTCGAGGCCAGGAAGCCCTGCGCCTCGGCGGCGCCGATCACCGAGAAGCCGCGCGGCTTGTCGAGGTCCGAGGCGATCTTGGCGAGGAACTTGTTGGCGGACAGGCCGATCGAGACGGTGATGCCGATCTCGGCCTCGATCCTCGTTTGCAGCCGCGCCAGGGTTTCGGCGGGCGGCGCCCCGTGCAGGCGCTGGGTGCCGGAAAGATCCATCCAGGCCTCGTCCAGCGACAGCGGCTGCACCAGCGGCGTCAGGTCGCGGACCATCTCCATGATCCGCCGGCTCTCGGTGCGGTACTTGGTGAAGTCGGGCTTGAGGATCACCGCCTGGGGGCAGAGCTGGCGGGCCTTGAACATCGGCATGGCCGATCGCACGCCGCTGATGCGGGCGATGTAGCAACAGGTGGTGACGACCCCGCGTTTGCCGCCGCCGACGATCACCGCCTGGTCACGCAGCGAAGGATCGTCGCGCTTCTCCACCGAGGCGTAAAAGGCATCGCAGTCCATGTGCGCGATAGAGAGCGTCTCGAGGTCGGCGTGGGCCACGATCCGCGGCGAGCCGCAGGCTGGGCAGCGGCGCTCGAACGGGCCGCGCCTGAAGCAGTCGCGGCAGAGGGCGCTCATGGCTGCAGCGGCCACAGCCAGGCCGCGCCCCGCACGCCGGACGAATCTCCGTGCATCGCCGGCCGGATGTCGGTCTCGAACTGGTCGGAGAACACCAGCGGCGCGATGGCCGCGGGCAGGCGTTCGTAGAGTTCGCCGACATTCGACATGCCGCCGCCCAGGATGATGACGTCGGGATCGAGAACGTCGCAGACCACCGCCAGGCCGCGCGCCAGGCGATCGACATAGCGGTCGAGCGCCGCAGCGGCGGCGCGTTCGCCGTTCCGCGCCGCGCCAATGATCTGTTCGGCTGAGAGGCCGCCGCCATGGTCCCTGGCGAGCCCGGTCCCCGACACCCAGAGTTCCATGCAGCCGCGTCGCCCGCACCAGCACGAGGGGCCGGGGTGCTCGTCGTCGGTCGGCCAGGGCAGGGGCATGTGGCCCCACTCTCCGGCGAAGGCGTTGCGGCCCTCCAGGATCGTACGGTCGACCGCCACGCCCGCGCCGCAGCCGGTGCCCAGGATCGCGGCGAACACCACCCGATGGGCGGCGCCGGCGCCGTCGGCGGCTTCTGACAACGCCAGGCAGTTGGCGTCGTTGGCGTAGCGGACCGGACGTTCAAGCACACGGGCGAGATCGGCCGGGAACGGGTGGCCGTTGAGCTCGGTGGAATTGGCGTTGCGCATCAGGCCGCTGGACGGTGAGGGCGAGCCGGGCCCGCCCACGCCGACGCTGGCGCCCTTCGCCCCAGCCTGGCGCTCGGCTTCGGCGACGAGCTCGCGCACCGCCTCCAGGCCGGCGGCGTAGTCGCGCGGCGAGGCCCCGCGCACGCGGGCCTGGAAACGGCCCTGCGCGTCCAGCGCCGCCGCTTCTATCTTGGTGCCGCCGAAATCCACGCCGATCCGGATCATGGGGTCATGGTTTGTTCCGTTTCGCGACCGGGCGCAATGGGGCCGGGCGGGCGATTTTCGATGGCGCGCCTGATCGTCGGGTGCGACGCTCAGTTGTGGCTAGTGCTACTCGAAGGATCGGACCCATGAAGAGAGCCGCCTGGGCGTTCACCGCTCTTGCTGTCGCCGCCTGCTCGCAGCCGCAGGCCGAGAAGAAGGCGGCTGAGCCGCCCGCGTCTGCGCCCATGGCCGCCGCGCCGGCTGTGCAGAACACCGCCCCGCCTGGCGAGTACAAGCTGGACAACACCCACGCCAGCGTCACCTTCCGGGTCGATCACCTGGGGCTCTCCCGCTACACGGCGCGGTTCACCGACATCGCCGGTAAACTGAACTTCGATCCCGCGAACCCGGCGGCGATGAGCGTCGAGGCCACCGTCGACCCGAAGTCGCTCGAAACCGACTTCCCGCTCGACAAGCCCGACTTCGACGCCGAGCTGGCTGGCCCGCAATGGCTCGACGCCGCGAAGTTCCCGACCATCACCTTCAAGTCGACGAAGGTCGAGCCGACCGGCGCCAACACCGCAAAAGTCACGGGCGACTTCACCCTGCATGGAGTGACCCGGCCGCTTACCTTGGACGCCACGTTCAACGGCGGCTACGCGGCCGGCGGCATGGATCCGTCGGGCGCGCGCATCGGCTTCTCGGCCCAGGGCAAGATCAAGCGCTCCGACTTCGGCGTCTCATACGGGGTGCCCGCGCCGGGGACGCACTTCGGCGTCGGCGACGAGGTCGAGATCCTCATCGAGACCGAGTTCACCCAGCCCGGCCCGGACGGCGCCGCCAAGCCGGCAGGCTAGAAGACGGCCGCCTCGATCGCTTCGCGCAGCGCCCGCCAGTCGTCGATTCGGGTGTGGCGTTCCGGGGCGGTCGGCGCCAGCGGCTGCAGACGCGGGTCGGCGACCATCTGGAAGCGGTTCACGCCGGGCGCGCTCTCAGCCACCGAGTCGAGATTGGAGATCAGGTCGTCGATGAAGGCGGCTCTCGCCGTGACCTGCCGCGCCATCAGGGCGGCGACCGGGCCCTTCGGACCAGTGTTGAGCACCAGCGGGTAGTCCATCCCGTGCCGGCCCAGCCACCGGGCCCGCGCCATGCGGGCCGGTCCCGGCGCATTGGTCAGGATCACCACATTGGCCCGCTGGGAGAGCGCGCGCAGCGCCTCGGGCCCGCCGGGGGCCGGTTCCATGTCGCCGCAGCCGAGGCGGAAGAAGTCGTCGAAGTGGATGCGGCCTTCTTCGACCGGCAGATGCTGGGATTCGCCCGGGCGATAGATGTTCTGAAACAGCGCGAAGCGGTCGACGCGGAACTCCAGCCCGCGCCCCTCCAGGAACCGGCCGAAGCCCTGCATGAACAGGCCCAGCACCTCGTCCACGTCGACCAGCAGCAGCGGACGGGTGGGATCGACGCCCAGATCCAGCAGGTTGGGCGCCCGCGGCGGCGGCAGTTGAGGTGAAACGCTGGCCAAGAAGCTCTCCGGTGCGACTAACGCGAGTTTAAGGATATCCGTGGGATTAACGATCCAAAGGTGGGGGCAGCGGTCGATTCGTGAGCTCTCGAAGCATCGTCGAGACGAAAATGGCCAAGAAGGTCCTCATCGTCGAGGACAACGAGCTGAACATGAAGCTGTTTCATGATCTGCTCGATGCCCAAGGCTACGAAACCCTGCAGACCCGGGAAGGGCTGCAGGCGCTTGCGTTGGCGCGCGAGCATCGTCCCGATCTGATCTTGATGGACATCCAGCTGCCCGAGATCTCCGGACTGGAGGTCACAAAGTGGCTGAAGGAGGACGACGACCTCGCCGCGATTCCGGTCGTGGCGGTTACGGCGTTCGCCATGAAGGGCGATGAGGAACGTATTCGCGAAGGCGGCTGCGAGGCTTATCTGTCGAAACCCATTTCGGTGTCGCACTTTCTCGATACCATCCGGCGATTGTTGAGCTAGTTCGCCCCATGTCCGCCCGCATTCTCGTCGTCGACGACATCGAAGCCAACGTGCGCCTGCTGGAAGCCAAGCTGACGGCGGAATACTACGATGTCCTGACGGCCAGCGACGGGCCGACCGCCCTGGCCATCGCGGCCAAGGAAAAGCCCGACATCGTCCTGCTTGACGTCATGATGCCGGGTATGGACGGCTTCCAGGTCTGTCGCCGTCTGAAGGACGATCCGGAGACGCGCCATGTGCCGGTGGTGCTGGTCACCGCCCTGGACGGCCGCGCCGACCGCATCGCCGGGCTGGAGTCCGGCGCTGATGAGTTCCTGACCAAGCCGATCGACGACGTCCTGCTGTTTGCCCGCGTGCGCAGCCTGACCCGGCTGAAGATGGTGATCGACGAACTGCGCGACCGCGAGGCTTCCGGCCGGCGCATGGGCGTCATCGCCGGCGCCGCCTCACGCCTGGGCGGGACGGGCGGGCGGATTCTCATTGTCGACGATCACGAACGCCAGGCCCAGCGCGTGGCCACCGAACTGGCCATCGAGCACCGGCCGGTGATCGAGGCCGATCCTGAAAAGGCGCTGATGACCGCCAAGGGGCCGGTCGACCTGATCATCGTCAACGCCACGGCGCGCGCCTTCGACGGCCTGCGCTTCGCCGCCCAGCTGCGTTCGGACGAGGCGACCCGCCACCTTCCGGTGCTGGCGGTGGTGGATTTCGACGAGCGGTCGCGGCTGGTGAAGGCCCTGGAGATCGGCGTCAACGACATCCTGCCCAAGCCGATAGACCCGCAGGAGCTGGCCGCCCGCGCCCGCACGCAGATCCGGCGCAAGCGCTACACCGACTATCTGCGCGACAACCTCGATCACTCCCTGGAACTGGCCGTCACCGATCAGCTCACCGGCCTGCACAATCGCCGCTACATGGCCGGCCAGCTCGAGGCGCTGGTGCGCCGGGCGACCCATGGCGGCGACCCGGTGGCCTGCCTGCTGATCGACATCGACCACTTCAAGAAGATCAACGACGGCTATGGCCACGACGTCGGCGACGAGGTCCTGCGTGAGTTCGCCGTGCGGGTGGCCTCCAACGTCCGCGCCATCGACCTGCCGTGCCGATACGGCGGCGAAGAGTTCGTCGTGGTGATGCCGGACACCAAGCTGGAGGACGCCGAGCGGATCGCCGAGCGGATCCGCCTGCACGTCGCCGGCTCGCCCTTCCGGGTGAAGGGCGGGAGCGAGCTGCTGACGGTCACGATCTCGGTCGGCGTCGCGGCCACCCTGGGTGAAGGGGACAAGCCCGAAGCTCTGCTGAAGCGCGCCGACGAGGCCGTCTACGAGGCCAAGGCTCACGGCCGCAACAAGGTCGTCGCCCGCGCCGCGTGACGCGGCTTGCCGAAGCGGTCACGCCAGGCGTGCGCCCCTGGGAACCGCTGACATCGGCGCGGCCAGGACGATGGCGCCGTTCGCGTCGGGAAAGCCCAACACAAGCACTTCGGAGCGGACCGGTCCGATCTGACGGGGCGGGAAGTTCACCACCGCCATCACGCTGCGGCCGACGAGCTCCTCCAGCGTGTAGTGCTCAGTGATCTGGGCCGAGCTCTTCTTCACGCCGATCGCGGGGCCGAAGTCGATGGCCAGGCGGTAGGCCGGCTTGCGGGCTTCCGGGAACGGCTCTGCCGAGACGATCACGCCGGCGCGGATGTCCACCTTGGCGAAGTCTTCGAAGACGATCTGCGCGGCCGCAGGTTCATCAGGCGTGCTGATCTTGTGCATGGGAAGCTCCTTGGCGCTGGCGATGCGCCGAAACGCAGGTGACGACGCTGGCGATCATCAGGGTGATTGCGGTGAGTTCGGCAGTGGTCGGCCACCGCTGCTCCCACAGGAAGCCGTAGAGCAGGGCGAACAGGGTCTCGAACAGGATCATCTGGCCGATCAGCGTCCCCGGCAGCAGCCGACTGGCGCGGTTCCAGAAGGCGTTGCCGACGATGGACGCGAAGATCGCCACCCCGGCCGAAACCGCAGTAAAGCGCGCCCAGTCGGCCGGGGCGTGGGCGCCGGCGCCGATCAATGCGGCGGGGATGGCCAGGACAAGCGCCTGGGCGCCGGTGGCGAGCCCGGTCAGCAGGCTCCAGTCGTGGGCTGACAGATGGGGCGTCCGGGCCAGCCAGCGCCCGTTCCAGACCGCGTAGGCGGTCCACGCGGCCAGCGCGCCGATCGCGCAGGCGAGGCCTACGAGGGCGCGGGTTTCCGCCCCCGGCGCGGCGGCGGCCATGGATTGCCAGGCGATGCAGATGACGCCGGCCGCGCTGAGCAGCAGCGAGGGAATCAAGCGGCGCAGGGGGACCGCCCCATGGTCGCGGGCGCCGATCACCGTCACGGCGACGGGCAGAAAGCCGATCACCACCGAGGTCATCGCCACGCCGCCCATCTGCACGGCGCTGGCGAGCAGCACGTAGTAGAGGGTGTTGCCGAGGAGGCTGAGCCAGGACAGGGCGATCCACTCACGCCGTCCGACCGCCGAGCTCACGCTGCGCCAACGCGGGGCGAGCAGGGCCGCGGCGATCACGCCGTAGGCTAGGTAGCGTCCCGCGGCCAGTTGCAGCGGCGTGAAATCCGCCGCCAGCTCGGGCGCCAGGAACACCAGGCCCCAGAGCGCGCCTGCGGCCACCCCGCATCCGACGCCCAGCAATGTCCGGCCCTGTCCTGTCATGCGGCAGGCCATTGCCATGGAACGAGCCCGCGGTCTTGGCCGAGGCTACTGCGTTTTGGTCTGCGTCTCGCGTTCCTGCCGCCGATAGGCCGCCGGGGTCATGCCGGTGGCGCGGCGCATCGCCCGCGTGAGCGCGCTCTGGTCGGCATAGCCGCAGCGGTGGGCGATTTCGGCGATCGAGACGGGAGAGGTCGCTAGCCAGTTGCGGGCCTGGCGCAGCCGTACCTCGCCGAGCCAGGCACGCGGGCTCGCGCCCAGCTCGGCCTGGAACAGGGCGTGGAGGCGGCTGACGCTGACAGCGGCGCGCTCGGCCATGGCCGCGGCCGTCCAGGGCCAGGCCGGATCTGCCTCGATCTCGGCGGCCAGGCGAGCCAGCCGGGAGGCGGCGCTGGCCGGGGCCTGGCCCAGTGCGTCGATCAGCAGCGGCGTCCAGAGCGCCGCCGTGGCGGGCGTGGCGCGGCCCTCGCCGATCATCAGGCCCATATAGTCGATCAGCTTGGTCGCGGCTGGGGTCAGGTTCACGAACGGGGCCCGGGCGAGCCGTTCGGCCATCTGCGGCGCCAGGTGGGCCAGGTGCAGATCCAGGATCACCGAGCGGTTGGCCGTCCGGCTCATGGTCGAGTGCGGCGTCCCGGCCACGACAAAGGCGGCGCGTCCGGGCGCCAGGCGTCCGCCCTTGCCGTCGATGTCCAGCTCCAGCGCGCCGCTGAGCGGCAGCACCAACTGGTCGAAGCTGTGGCTGTCGGGGCCGTTGTCTTCGGCGTAGCTGCGGATGCTGAGATCCAGAGGCGTCATGGCCCGCATCCTAGCCGATGAGGCGGGGCCGCGACATGCCGGGGCGCATCCGTCGAGCGCACAACGAAAAACGCCCGGCCAGACGGCCGGGCGTTTTCACAGACTGGAGAGCCTGGGGAAAGCCTATTTGATCTTGCCTTCCTTGAACTCGACATGCTTGCGCACGATCGGGTCGTACTTATTCATGACCAGCTTTTCGGTCTTGGTGCGGGCGTTCTTCTTGGTGACGTAGAAGTAGCCGGTGTCAGCCGTCGAGTTCAGGCGGATCTTGATGGAGGCGGGCTTCGCCATGGTCGGTCCTCGCGGGGCCGGTCGGGCCGGCAAGTGTTCTAAAGAGCCGCGGACAATACGAATCTCGAACCCAAAGTCAATGCGGCCTTGGGAAAATCCGCGAGTGTCCTGGCTCAGGCCAGCATCGCCTCGAAGGCGGGGGTGACGATTTCGCGCAATCCCTCGCCATTGTCCACCAGCAGATAGGCCGCGACGCCATGTTCGATGGCGAACGCGGGGCCTTCGTCGGGGCCAAGAACTCCGATCGCGGTGCAAAGCGCGTCGGCGTCGACGCAGTCTCGCGCGACGACGCTGATGGAGCGTAGGCCATTGGAGGTAGGGCGACCCGTGCGCGGGTCGAGCGTGTGGCTGTAGCGCGCGCCGTCATGGTCGATGAAGCGCTGATAATCCCCTGAGGTGGCGAGCGACAGCCCATGCAGGGCCACGCGAATCTGACCGCCAGGCAGGCTCTCGCCCGGCGGCGCGGCGATGTCGGCGAGCCAGGGCTGACCGTCGGGCTTGACGCCGGCGCCGCGCAGTTCGCCGCCGATCTCGACGAGATGGTCCGTCAGGCCCAGATGCGAAAGGGCCCGGGAGACCTCGTCCACCCCGAAGCCCTTGGCGATGCCCGAAAGGTCGAGATGCAGGCCGCCGGGCTGGAACACGCGCGCGCCGTCGCGGGCCAGCCGGTCCCAGCCGCACTCGGCCCTGGCGGCCTCCAGTTCGGCCTCGGTTGGCGGGGGCGTCGGGCCAGCCGGGCCGAAGCCCCAGAGGTCGACGAGCCGGCCGGCGGTCGGGTCGAAGGCGCCGCCGCTCAGTTCGGCCCAGTGCAGGGCGCGGTCCATCACGTGCCGGAAGCCCGGCGCGAGATCCAGCCAGCCGCCGGCGGCGGCGCGATTGAACCGCGAGATATGGGAGTCCGGTTCCCAGTTGCTCATCTGGGCGACGAGACCGTTCAGCAGGCCCTGAATCTGGGCCGGAACGGCCTTGAGGTCGAGCCCCGCCGGCGCGAACGCCTTGACGTTCCATGCCACGCCCATGGTGGGGCCGGCGAAAACGACCGGACGCTCGCCGCGGGCCTGCAGGCCGAGCGGCGAGAGCTCCAGCGGGACGGCGACGCGGCTCATCAGTCGGGCAGGACTTCCAGCGTCGTCACGTAGGCGGCGCTACGCTCGGCGCCCGGAATGCTGCTCTGGCCGCCACGGACGGAGGCTTCCAGCCAGTACATCCCGGCCGCCGGCCAGTTCACCGTGAAGGCGCCGTCGGCGCCGGTCTTGAGCTTCAGCTCGGTGGTCTTGCCGGCGTAGCGGTTGCCGCCGGCGACGACCTCGACCTCGACATTGGCCGCGGGCTTGCCGTCGATGACCAGCTTGAAGGTCGCCGGTTCGCTGGCCACCAGGTCGTTCGGGTGGGTGACCGGGTCGAGCTCCAGGCCCTTGCCGGTCAGCTTCAGAGCTTCCTTGGTGGGCGAACCGCGAGTGGCGAAGACTTCCAGGCGCCGGGCGTTCTCCATGATCTTGACGTCCGTGGCGTCCTTCGGGATCGCGGTCGCCAGGTCGGCGGCCGAGCCGCGCCAGCGCTTCTGCTCGCCGCCCTGCTTGTAGGAGGCGCCGACGCCGTCGCTGACATTGGCGATCTTGTACGTGCCCGGTTGGCTCAGCTGCACGTCGAAGGTGCTGCGGTACTTGCCGGTCGCGCCGTTCTTGATTTCGCCCTTCGAGCCGTCCGGCGCGATGATCGAGATGCCGTCGAGGCGCATCGGCACGTGGTCGAAATAGAAGAGGTCGTTGGAGACAGCGGCGTCGACCGTGATCCAGGGATCGTTGCCCGACAGCACGGTGGCCGAGGGGAGGAGCCACTGGCGGTGCGCGCTGGCGGCGGCCGGGATCGCCAGGATGGCGACGACGGAGACGGCGGCCAGGGCGCCGCGGCGGATCATGTGCATGCTTGTATCCTCTACGGCTTGACGGTGACGCTCACGGCGCCGAGTTCGCTGGTTCCCTTGGCGGAGGAGGTTGCGCGGGCCTTGGGCGGCCATTGGAACGGAGCGCGGACCACTTCGACGCCGCCGACTTCGCGGGCGGCCTCGACCACCAGGTTGTACTGCCCGGCCGGCAGGTTCCCGAGCGGCGCGGCGCCGCCCTTGAACACCACCTGGTGCTTGCCAGGCGCGCGGGTCGCGGCGCTGATCCCATCAGCGGGCAGGCTCATGTCGCGTCCGGCGCGGCGCCACCACTGGCGCATGTCCTTCAGCCATTTCTGGCCTTCCTGGTTCTTCAGCTTGACGTCGTACCAGACGGCCAGGGTCTTCACCGCGGTCTTGTCGGGGGTCTCGATCCAGACGGCGACGTAGGGACGGTGGTACTCGGCGACCGTCAGCCGCGGAACCTCCAGGCTCAACTCCAGGTCCGCCGCCAGGGCGGGGCCCGCCATCAGGCCGGTGAAGGCGGCGGTATAGATCGGCAGACGCATGGGGACTCCGGTCAGTGAACAAAGATCAGGACAAGGATCAGCGGCACGGCGAGGCCCAGGCCCACCAACGGCCAGGTGATCTTGCGCGCCCGCGAATGCAGCTGCAGCAGCACCAATCCGGTGATGCAGAAGACCACGCAGCCGATGGCGAAGATGTCGAGGAACAGACTCCAGGCCGTCCCGGTGTTGCGACCCTTGTGCAGGTCGTTGAGGTAGGCGACCGGGCCGCGGCTGGTGCTCTCGTGGACGACTGCGCCGTCGCCGGCGTCGAAGGTCACCCAGCCGTCGCCGCCCGGGCGGGGCAGCGAGATGTAGGCTTCCGCGTCCGTCCACTCGATGGCGGCGGCCTTGGGCGCCTTGACGCCCATTTCCTTGGCCAGCCAGGCCCGGATCGGATCGGGCAGGGCGCCTTGCTCGGTCTGGGCCGCCTTGGCGATGTTCAGCAGGTCGGCAGGAAGCTGGCCCTCGGCCTCGACCGTCTGGGGCTTGGCCTCGATGGCCCCGGCGTGGTTGAGCGTGATGCCGGTGATCGCGAACAGCAGCATCCCGAGCAGGCAGACCGCAGCGCTGATCCAGTGCCACTGGACCATCTGGCGCATCAGGGCGGCGCGGCGCTGGGCCTTACGCTTGGCCTTGGCCTTTTCCACGTCGATGGCCGCCTTGGCGTCCACGAGCTCCGAAGCCGACAAAATGCTGATCCCCGCAAGTGCTGATAGTAGGTCGCACTATCAAGGGGTGGTTCTCAACGCAAGTTAGTTGAGAACAATTCGCATTTGAAATGTTCCGGCGTCTAGAGGTGGCTCAGCCGGGTGGCGCCGGCGCCAAAGCGCATGAACGGCCGCGGGCGGTCGGGATCGTCCAATCGATGGATCGCCTCCTCGATGACCATGCGGGTAACCGAAGGCAACGGCAGGGCGATGGCCTCGTCGAAGTCGACCCAGGCGATCTCTTCCAGTTCCCCGCAATCGGGCTTGCGCTCCAGGCTGATCAGCCGCTCGGCGTCGGCCATCAGGAACCAGGTGTCGAACCGCTTGGCCAGCATCGGCGGGGTGACCGCGCGGGCCACGATCTCCAGCGCCTCCAGGTCCGGGGCCGCGCCCTCGGCGGCGAACTCTCGCCAGGGGCCGGCCAGCGGGCGGACAGGCGCTTGCTTGGCCAGCAGCAGTCCGGCTTCCTCGAAGGTCTCGCGGATGGCGGTCAGGGCCAGGGCGCGGCCGCGGTTCATTGGGATATGCGCCTCGAACCGAGCGGCGACGTCGGGGCGCAGATCGGTCGCGAACGGCGCGCGGAAATCGCTGCGGTCGATCCGCCCGCCAGGGAACACCCAGAGGTTCGGCATGAAGTCGTGGCCGCCGTGGCGTTTGCCCATCAGCACCTGCGGCTTCTGGCGGTCGCGGCGCACGATGATCAGAGTCGCGGCGTTGCGCGGCTTCACCGCCCGGGCGCCGGGGGGCCGCATGCGCGCCCCTTCAGGGGCGCGGTTGGTCGGAACAACGGTCGTGGTCATGAAACAACTGTATGACCCGATCTGAGTCCTGGGAACGGCGACGTAACGTCAACCTGCCCACGCGACCAGCGCCGCGCCGGCTGCGATCAGCGCCACGCCCGCCCAGCCGGCGGCCGACAGCCGCTCGCCCAGGAAGATCGCGGCGAACACGGCGACCAGCACGACGCTCAGCTTGTCGATCGGCGCCACCCGCGCTGCGTCGCCGAGTTTCAGAGCCCGGAAGTAGCAGAGCCAGGACAGCCCCGTCGCCGCGCCCGAGAGGATCAAGAACAGGTAGGTCCGCGGCGTGACCTCGCCGGCCGGGCGCCAGGCGCCGGTCGCCGCGACGATCCCGGCGGCGATCGCCAGGATCACCAGCGTGCGGATCAAGGTGGCGTAATCGGAGTTGATGTTCTCCACCCCGACCTTGGCGAACACCGCCGTCAGGGCCGCGAACGCGGCCGACAGCAACGCCCAAAGCTGCCATGTAGACGTCATCGGCTTCACCCCCTTGCGAACGCGGTATGATCGAACGCCTGAAATCCCTGATCGGCAAGCTGGAGACCCGCACCCTGGTGCTGCTGGTGGCGCTGGCCGGAGCGTCCTGGCTGTTTCTGATCCTGGCGGGCGAGGTTTCCGAGGGCGGGACCGACGCCCTCGACCGCCGGCTGCTGCTGGCGCTGCGGACGCCCGGACAGCCGTCCGATCCGCTCGGCCCGCGCTGGCTGGAGGAGGCGGTTCGCGACATTACCGCCCTGGGCGGGTTCACTGTCCTCACTCTGCTGACCCTCGTGGCGACGCTGCTGCTGATCTTTCATCAGCGCCGGCGCGAGGCGCTGATCTTCGCGGCCACGGTGATCGCGGCCCAGGCGTCCAGCCAGGTGCTGAAAGCGTTCTACGAGCGCGAGCGGCCCGCCCTGGTGACGCATGGCAGCTATGTCTATTCGCACAGCTTTCCGTCGGGCCACTCAGCGATGGCGGCCGCGGTGTTCCTGATTTTGGCGACCGTGACGGCCAGCGTCGAACCGCGCCGGCGCACCAAGGCGCTGATCTACGGGGTGGCGGTGAGCGGGGTGCTCGCGGTGGGGGTCAGCCGAGTCTATCTCGGCGTTCATTGGCCCACCGACGTGCTCGGGGGCTGGGCCCTCGGCGCCGGCTGGGCGTTGGCGGCTTGGCTGCTGTTGGCGTTGACGGAACCCCGCCAGAGCTGACCACGGCGGGGGCGATGACGCCGATGTGTCCGGCGCGGGTGTTCATTTCTGGTTGATCTGAGGCCCTGCGACCGCAATTTCCACGGTGGGAACCCCTGAAACTCACCACGGAGGCACATGCCCCATCATACCCCGCTGATCGCCACCATCGTCGCCGGCCTCGTCGCCGCATTCGCCCTCGGCGCGCTCGCCCAGCGCCTGAGGCTTTCTCCATTGGTGGGCTATCTGCTGGCGGGGGTGATCGTCGGGCCGTTTACGCCCGGCTATGTGGCCGATCAGAAGATCGCCAACGAACTGGCCGAGATCGGCGTCATCCTGCTGATGTTCGGGGTCGGGCTGCACTTCTCGGTCAAGGACCTGATGGCGGTGCGCAAGATCGCCGTGCCGGGCGCGCTGGCCCAGATGGCGGTCGCGACGATCCTCGGGATCGCCCTGTCGGCGCTGCTCGGTTGGCCGCTGATCTCGGGCCTGGTGTTCGGCTTGGCGTTGTCGGTGGCCTCGACGGTGGTGCTGCTGCGCGCGCTGCAGGAGCGGCGGCTGGTTCAGACCGAACGCGGCAAGATCGCCGTCGGCTGGCTCATCGTGGAAGATCTGGCCATGGTCCTGGCCCTGGTGCTGTTGCCGGCGCTGGCCGGTGCGATGAAGGCCGGGGAAGGGGCGGCCGACCCGCTCACTGCTTGGGGGGTGCCGCTGGGCCTGACCCTGCTGAAGGTCGGCGGCTTCGTCGCCTTCATGCTGGTCGTCGCCCGACGCGCGGTGCCGTGGCTGTTGCACTACGTGGCCCACACAGGCTCGCGGGAGCTGTTCAGGCTGGCGGTGTTTGCGATCGCTCTAGGCGTGGCGTTCGGCGCGGCGACGCTGTTCGGGGTCTCGTTCGCGTTGGGCGCGTTCTTCGCCGGCATGATCCTGGCCGATTCCGAACTCAGCCACCGGGCGGCCGAAGAGACCCTTCCGTTGCGCGACGCCTTTGCGGTGCTGTTTTTCGTGTCGGTCGGGATGCTGTTCAACCCGTTCGTGGTGTTGGCCAATCCGCTCACCGTGCTGGCGGTGCTCGCCATCGTCATCATCGGCAAGTCGCTGGCCGCCTACGCGATCCTCAAGCTGTTCAAGCGATCCGACACGACGGCGATCACGGTCGCCGCGAGCCTGGCCCAGATCGGGGAATTCTCGTTCATTCTCGCCGGCCTGGGGGTCGATCTTCAGATCCTGCCGCGAGAAGGCCGCGACCTGATCCTCGCCGGCGCCATCATCTCGATCATGCTAAACCCGCTGATCTTCGCAGTGGCTCTGCGCACGCCCAAGACCGCGCCCGTCGAGCCGGCGGCCCCGCTGCCCGCGGCGCCGGAACCGGAGCCTGCCAACGACCTGTCGCCAACCGCGCTCAGCGGTCACATTGTCGTCGTCGGCTACGGCCGCGTCGGCCAGGCGGTTAGCGCCGGCCTGAAGAGCCAGGGCAAGCCGTTCGTGCTTGTCGAGGCCGAGCCCGAGTTCGCCGCCAAGGCCGCGGCGGAAGGCTACGAGGTGATCATCGGCTCGGCGGTCGAACCGCGCGTGCTGGAGGCCGCTGGGGTTCCACGCGCCGCCCGGATGTACGTCGCGGTGACCGACGGCTTCGAGTGCGGCGGAGTGGTCGATCATGCGCGCAAGGCCAACGCCCTGCTTGAGATCATCGCCCGCGCCCATACCGACGCCGAGGCCGCCCACCTGATCGCCCATGGCGCCGACCGGGTGGTGATGGGCGAGGCCGAGATCGCCCGCGGCATGCTGGAGGATGAGAGCCCCGCTGCCGAGCCCGCCGGCGAGGTGGTCGAGTTCGCCGCGGGGGCGCCGCGCCTGTTGATTCTGGATGACGCCGAGCGAGCCGTCCTGGCGGCGGTTCGCAGCTTCGACATCTGGCCCGGGGAGGCGATTTCCTGGGCGGCGGTGCACGAGGCGGCGGTGCTGCGTGGCAACAATCCCGAGCGCCTCGAACACGCCTGGGAAACCCTGCGCGCCAAGGACTGCCTGCGCGACCTCGACGAGGACCGGGTCACCCTGACCAAGCAGGGCTTCCTGGCCGCTCTGCAGCCGGCGGCCGCCTAGAGCTGTTTCCGATCTGCTTGGATCGGAAATGGCTCATCAATCTTTGAATTTAGAGCCCGCGGCGGGATCGGCCAGAAGCGGCGCCAGGTCGGGATCCTCGGCCGGAGTCGCCGCCAACGGATCGCGCGGCAGGACACGATGGGGCAGGACCGCGCGCGCCAGCGCCAGGCGGTGGGGCGCCCCGAGCCTCTTGGCCTCCCAGGCCAGGGCGGCGGCGGAGGTGAGGTGATAGAGGGCGCTGGCCGCCTGCCGGGTCTGGGCGACGTCGTCCTGCGCGGCCTCCGTCAGGGCGATGGCGCGATCGAGGGCCGGCATCAGTTCGGCGGGCGCATCGCTGTCGGCGCAGAGGCCGGCGACGTGCCCGCGCAGCACCGGCAGCGAGCCTTCGCGCTGGGCGGCGCGGATCACATCCAGGGCGACGATATTGCTGGTGCCCTCCCAGATGCTGCCCAGGTGGGCGTCGCGCACCAGCCGCGCGTCCGACCATTCCTCAATGTAGCCGCAGCCCCCGCGCACCTCCATGGCGTCGCCGGTCACCTTGCGGGCGTCGCGGCAGGCGCGGAACTTGATCAGCGGGGTCAGGATGCGCAGCAACGGATAGGCGCTTTCGTCGCCGCCGTCCGAGCGGCGCAGCGCCTCGGCGGTCTGGAACATCATGCTGCGCGCCTGCTCGGCGGGCATGACCATCTTCAACAGTTGGCGGCGCATCAGCGGCATCTCGATCAGCCGCTTGCCGAACGCCTCGCGGCGATGGGCGATGTAGAGCGCCTCGGTGCTGGCCCGCCGCATCAGACCGGCCGCCCGCACTCCGTTGGAGAGCCGCGAGTTGTTGACCATGTCGGCCATCTGTTTGAAGCCGGCGCCGGGGTCGCCGACCAACCACGCCGTGGCGCCGTCCAGCGAGATCTCGCCGCTGGCCATCGACTTGGTGCCGAGCTTGTCCTTCAGCCGCACGATCCGATAGCGATTGGCGGTTCCGTCGGGGAGGGTGCGCGGCAGCAGGAACAGCGAGACGCCCTTCAAGCCGGGTTCACCGTCCTCTCGCCGGGCCAGCACCATGGCCAGTTCGGCGTCGGCGTTGGAGCAGAACCACTTTTCGCCGTGCAGCGCCCAGGTCCCGTCGGCCTGCGGCGAAGCGGTCACCGCTGTCGCCCCGACGTCGGAGCCCGCGCCCTGTTCGGTCATGAACATCGCGCCCTGGTTCAGGACGTCCAGGTCCTGGCTGGTGAGCGCGGGCAGGTAGCGGGCGATCAACTCGTCCGAGCCGAACTTGCGCAGCGTTCTGGTCAGGCTGTCGGTCATGCTGACCGGGCAACAGAGGCCGAATTCGGCCTGCACGAACAGATAGGTGATCACGTACTTGGCGGCGGCCGGCATGGCTGCGTTCCAGCCCAGCACCCCGGGCCGGTGCGACAGCGCCGCCAGGCCGTAGTCGCCGAAGGCGGTCTGCTCCAGCCGGCGATAAGCGGGATGGTAGTCGATGCGCTGCGCGTCCTCGCCGCGTCGGGTGCGCGCGCGCAGTACCGGCGGGTTGTGGTCGGCGACGCTGGCCAGTTCGTCCAGTTCGCCCCCAGCGAGGGCGCCGAGGCGATCGAGGTGCGGCTGAAGGTGGCCCGCCAGTCCGCCGGGCAGGTACAGCTCAGCCAGCTTCTGCAGATCGGGGTCGGCGCGAAACAGGTTGAGGCCGCGGCTGTCGGGAACCGCCTGGGCGCCGGTCGGCGGGGCTGGGCTTTCGTACATCGCGTCCCTCCTTGAGCTTTGGAGGGAGCTTAGCGCATCGCGCGCGCTTTCATCGCCTGCGAAGGCGCTGTTTCAACGGCTCCTGCCGCTCGGCGAATCGGCCGCAGTTCGTTGATCAAGCTTGACCATGAATCGTGGCGTAACATTATGAATTATCAAGGTAATGAACTGCGACCCTAGGGCGCAGTGTCAAGTGCGATCGGGTGAACAACCTTCGCCGCACGGTTGGGGTGAACCGGAGGGGAACACGCGTGCTGAAGCGCTTTGACAGGCCCGGGGCCAGGACGACGGCAGCCGAGATCAGTCGGAACTTCGGGCAATGGCAGGATCGGGCGATGCAGGGGCCGGTGCTGGTCACCCATCACGGCCGTCCGAGGCTTGTCGTCCTTTCGGCCGAGGAGTTCGCCCGTCTCGCCGACGACGCCGGCGGCGGCTCCAATCCGGCGGCGGCCGCCGGCGAGCAGGTCGGCGAGTTGAACCGCGACACCTTCATCGCCAACATGTTCGAGGGCTTCGTGTCCTTCGACCGCGACCTGCGGGTGCGTCATCTCAACGCCGTCGCTTTCGCGAGCGCAGGACGGGATCCGCAGGAGCTGATCGGCGCGGCGGCCGACAGTCCGGAGTTCGGAGAGCAGGGCGCGGCGCTGGCGGCGCGCCTACGCCGGGTGCTCCGCACCGGCGAGGTCGTGCAGTTCGAGTCCAGGGGCGTCTTCAACCCCCACCGGCACTACGAGAACAGGGCCTTTCCGTTCCAGGGCGGCGTCGCCCTCATGTTCTCGCAGTTGACAGAGTTGCTCGACCTGCGGCGCGACGCTGAGATGTACTGGGCCCAGACCCAGGCGGTCGACGCGCTGGGCGTGGTCTCGAAGCTCGCCGTCAACGCCATGGGCTACGTCGAGGAGGCGAACGACGCCTTCTGCGACCTCGTCGGATTTCCTCGGGCGCACGTCCTTGGCGCGCGGCTTGTCGATTTCATCGCGCCGCCGCATCGGCATGACGTCGCCCAGACCTTGAACGCGATCCTGCAAGGGCGCGCGGACACGCATGTGGGCGCGATCGAGTTTCTGGTTCGCGACCAGGATCATGTCGCCGTGCGATTGTCGGTCGTTCGTCAGGCACACAACGACGTCTGCGTCGGCCTGGCGGTGGCCTGCGCGCCGGCCTAGAGCAAAGTCCGATCCGCCGGGGCCGATCTTGCCCGAACCGGCGCCGCGTCGGAGGAAATGCTCTAGCGCCGCTTGCCGCGCTTGGGCGGGGCCTTGCCGGCGCCGCCGCCCCGTTTCGGCCCGGTGAACGGCGCGCGCCCACGCACGCCCAGGCGCGGCCGTGGCGCGGTCGGATCGACGGGCAGGGGATCGCTGACCATTTCAAACAGCAGACCGCCGGTGATCGGCGTGGCTTCCTTCAGTTCGACCTGTACCCGCATGCCCAGCGGCCAGCGTCGGCCGGTGCGCTCGCCCACCAGGGCGTGGGCCTTGTCGTCGTGGACGAAGAACTCGCCGCCCAGGCTGGAGACGGGGACCAGGCCGTCGGCGCCGGTCTCGTCCAGCCGGATGAACAGGCCGAAGCGCGTGACGCCGGTGATCCGCCCGGCGAACTCGGCGCCCACCCGGTCGGACAGGAAGGCGGCGACATAGCGGTCGGTGGCGTCGCGCTCGGCGGCCATGGAGCGACGCTCGGTGCCGGTGATCCGCTCGGCGGTGTCCTTCATCTGCGCGATGTCGCGATCGGTGAGGCCGTCGTCGCCCAGCCCCAGCGCGCGGATCAGCGCCCGGTGAACGACCAGGTCGGCATAGCGGCGGATCGGCGAGGTGAAGTGGGCGTAGCGATCCAGGTTCAGGCCGAAGTGGCCGATGTTCTCGGTCGAGTAGATTGCCTGCATCTGGGTGCGCAGCACGACCTCGTTGACGATCTCGGCGTGCGGGCCGTCGCGGGTCTCGCCCAAGAGCTTGTTGAAGCGGTCGGTGCGCGGCGCCTCGCCCTTGTTCCAGGCGATGCCGACGGTCTGCAGGAACTCGGCCAGGGACTGGACCTTTTCCTGGCTCGGCGCGTCGTGCACCCGGTAGATCAGCGGCGACTTCTTCTGTTCCAGGGTCTCGGCGGCGCAGACATTGGCCTGCACCATCATCTCTTCGATCAGCTTGTGAGCTTCGAGCGAGGCGCGTGGCGTGATCGAGGTGACCTCTCCCTCGGCGTTGAGGACGATCTTGCGCTCCTGGCTCTCGATGGCCAGCGGCGAGCGCGCCTTACGGCCCTTCAGCATGGTCTCGTAGGCAGCCCACAGCGGCTTCAGGATCGGCGCCAGCAGCGGGTTCGTCTGGTCGTCCGGGAAGCCGTCGATGGCGCGCTGGGCCTGCTCATAGGAGAGCTTGGCGGCCGAGCGCATCAGTCCGCGGACAAACCTGTGCGAGCGCTTGCGGCCGTCGGCCCCGAACACCATCCGCACCGCCATACAGGCGCGGTTCTCGCCTTGGCGCAGCGAGCAGAGGCCCGCCGACAACCGCTCGGGCAGCATCGGTTCGACGCGGTCGGGGAAGTAGGTCGAATTGCCCTTGTCGCGCGCCTCGCGGTCCAGGGCCGAGCCCGGCCGCACATAGGCGGCGACGTCGGCGATCGCGACCCAGACGACCCAGCCGCCCTCGTTCTTGGGATCGGTGTCCGGCTCGGCATAGACCGCATCGTCATGGTCGCGGGCGTCGGGCGGGTCGATGGTGATCAGCGGCACCGCGCGCAGGTCCTCGCGGCCTTTCAGCGTCGGCTCCTGCGCCGCTTCGGCCTCGGTCTCGGCGTCCTGCGTGAAGCCGGTCGGAATGCCGTGGCTGTGGATCGCGATCAGCGAGGCGGCGCGCGGCTGGTCCTCGCGGCCGACGACCTCGAGCACCTTGCCGCGCTTGGGGCCATATCGGACCTCGGCGGTGACCTGGGCGAGCACCAGGTCGCCGTCGGAAAGGTTGGCGGCCTCGGCCGGGACCAGGGTCAGGCTTTCCTTGGAACGGCGGTCGACGGGCTCGACCCGGACTTGCTTGTTGGCCTTGCGCACCACGCCGAGGATGCGATGGGCGCTCTGGCCCAGCCGCTTGATGACACGAGCCTCGGTCTCGCCGTCTTCCAGGGTTTCGAACCGCACCAGCAGACGGTCGCCAAGCCCGGGGGCGGCGCCGATCGCGCCGGCGCGATCGGGCGCCAGCCGCACCAGCGGCGCATCCTCGCCCTTGGTCAGCTTGACCAGGAGTTCGCCGTCCGGATCGCGTTCGACCACGTCGACGACGCCGACCGGGGGCAGGGCGCCGGCCTCCGAGAAGCCCTTGCGGCCGCGCTTGCCCAGCGCGCCCTCGGCCTCCAGTTGCTTGACCATGTCGCGCAGGGCGCGGCGATCATTTCCCTTCAGGCCGAATGCCTTGGCCATGTCCGCCTTGTCGGTCTCGCCCGCCTCGCGAATGAATTTCAGCAAGGTTTCGCGATCCGGCAGCCCCTGGGGCGGCCGGACGGATTTGGCGGTGAAACGGGCGGACTTCGGAATGCGGGCTTTAGCCATTCCGCCTTGTAACGCAGGAATCGCGCAGCGGTGGCGGGGATTTGGCCCCCGCCGTCACTCCTCGTCCCAGGGCGCCGGGCCGTCGGCGGGAGCCGGCTCGGCCTCCGCCTTGGTCGGCTTCTTCGCAGCCGGCTTCTTGGCGGCCGGTTTCTTGGCGGCGGCCTTCTTGGCCGGCGCCTTCTCCGCCTTGGGTTTGGCCGCGGCCTTACCCTTCTTCTTGCCGCCGCCCTTGGCCTCGCGCTCGGCGATCAAGGCGACCGCTTCCTCGAGGGTGATCTCCTGCGGATCCTTGCCCTTGGGGATGTTGGCGTTGGTCGAGCCGTGCTTGATGTAAGGGCCGTAGCGGCCGGCCAGCACCTTGACGGGCGCGCCGTCGGCCGGGTGGGCGCCGAGGTCCTTGAGCGCGGCGGCTTCGCCGCGGCCGGGACGGCCGCCGCCGGCCCGCTTTTCGGCCAGCAGGGCGACCGCGCGGTTCAGGCCGACCTCGAACACCTCATCGACGTTCGGCAGATTGGCATAGGTGCCGTTGTGCAGCACGAACGGCCCGAACCGGCCGATGCCGGCGGTGATCATGCCGCCGTCCTCGGGGTGCGCGCCGACTTCGCGCGGCAGCCGCAGCAGCCGCAGCGCCTTTTCAAGGTCCATGGCCGCCGCCGACCAGCCCTTGGGCAGGCTGGAGCGCTTGGGCTTGTCGGCCTCGCCGAGCTGGACGTAGGGGCCGAAGCGGCCGGCCTTGAGGAACACCTTCTCGCCGGTCACCGGATCGACGCCCAGTTCACGGTCGCCGCTCTCCTGGGCCGCCTCGTCGTCCGATTGAGCGAGCTGGCGGGTGAAACGGCACTCCGGATAGTTCGAACAGCCGATGAAAGCCCCGAACTTGCCGGTCTTCAGCGACAGCCGGCCGGTCCCGCAGGTGGGGCAGGCGCGCGGATCCGATCCGTCTTCCTTGGCCGGGAAGATGTGCGGGCCGAGCGCCTCGTTCAGCGCGTCCAGCACGTTGGTGACGCGCAATTCGGCGATCTCGCCGACCGCGGCGTGGAAGTCCTGCCAGAACTCGCGCAGCAGCGCCTTCCAGTCCATGTCGCCGGACGAGACGAGATCGAGCTTCTCTTCAAGCGCCGCGGTGAAGTCGTACTCCACATAGCGCGAGAAGAACTGCTCGAGGAACGCGGTGACCAGGCGGCCCTTGTCCTCCGGCACGAACCGGTTCTTGTCCATGCGGACGTACTCGCGGTCGCGCAGCACGGTCAGCACCGAGGCGTAGGTGGACGGCCGGCCGATGCCCAGCTCTTCCATCTTCTTGACCAGGCTGGCTTCCGAGTAGCGCGGGGGCGGCTCGGTGAAGTGCTGGTCGGCGCGGGCGGCGACGACACGCGCCGAAGCGCCTTCGTTGACCTGCGGCAGGCGGCCGCCTTCTTCGTCGTCGGCGTCGTCGCGGCCCTCCTCGTAGACCGCCAGGTAGCCGTCGAACAGCACCACCTGGCCGGTGGCGCGCAGGCCGGTCTTGCCGTCCTCGCTCTCCAGTTCGATGGTCGTGCGCTCGATCCGCGCCGACTCCATCTGCGAGGCGATCATCCGCTTCCAGATCAGCTCGTAGAGCCGGCCTAGATCACTCTCCAGCCGCAGCGAGCCCGGGTTGCGGGCCAGGCTGGTCGGACGAATGGCTTCGTGCGCCTCCTGGGCGTTCTTGGCCTTGGTTTTGTAGATGCGGGCGGTCTCGGGGACGTATTCCTTGCCGTAGACGCCGCCGATCACGACGCGCGCTTCATCCAGCGCCTCGGGCGCGGCCTGCACGCCGTCAGTCCGCATATAGGTGATCAGACCGACGGTCTCGCCGCCGATGTCGATGCCTTCGTACAGTTTCTGGGCCGCCTGCATGGTGCGCTGGGCTGAGAAGCCGAGCTTGCGGGCCGCTTCCTGCTGCAGGGTCGAGGTGGTGAAGGGCGGGGGCGGCGAACGCCGGCCGGGCTTCTTCTCGACCGCGGCCACCTTGAAGGTCGCCGATTCGACCGCCGCCTTGGCGGCCAGGGCGCTGGCCTCATTGCCGAGGTCGAACTTGGAGAGCCGCTTGCCCTCGTGCTTGACCATGCGAGCCAGGAACGGCTCGGCGCCGGCCGAGACGTCGGCCTCGACGGTCCAGTATTCCTGGGTCTTGAAGCGCTCGATCTCCAGCTCGCGGTCCACGACCAGACGCAGGGCGACCGACTGCACGCGGCCGGCCGAGCGTGAGCCCGGAAGCTTGCGCCACAGCACCGGCGAGAGCGTGAAGCCGACCAGATAGTCCAGCGCGCGGCGGGCGAGATAGGCCTCGACCAGCTCCATGTCGATGTCGCGCGGCGACTTCATCGCCTCGGTGACGGCCGACTTGGTGATGGCGTTGAACACCACCCGCTCGACCTTCTTGTCCTTCAGGACCTTCTTCTTCTGCAGGACCTCCAGCACGTGCCAGGAGATCGCCTCGCCCTCGCGGTCGGGGTCGGTGGCCAGGATGATGCGGTCGGACTTCTTGGCCGCCTCGGCGATGTCACTGAGCCGCTTGGCGGCCTTGGCGTCGACGTCCCAGGACATAGCGAAGTCCTCGTCGGGCTTCACCGATCCGTCCTTGGCCGGAAGATCGCGGACGTGGCCGTACGAGGCCAGGACCGTGTAGTCCGAGCCGAGGTACTTGTTGATGGTCTTGGCCTTGGCCGGGCTCTCGACGACGAGAAGGTTCATGGTCGCTCTATATGGGGCGTCTTGGGCGGATCGCCCGAAAATCAAGGGCGCGAAAGGTGGGCGTGGCGCCTAGCCGCTGTCAATGGCCTCATCCGAGGCTCGCGACAAGCCCGCCCGGCAACAGCTCGGCGCGGCCGGCCAGGGCCAGTTCGGTCAGGGCGGCCAGCACCACGGGCGTCGGGGCGCCGGCGGCGCGGACCACTTCGTCGCGCGACACCGGGGTCGGCGACAGCAGCGCGGCGATGCGTTCACGCACCGCGTCGACCTCGGCGTCGGCGACCGGCGGCGGCGCATATGGCCGATCGGGCTCGCGCAGGCCGCCGATACCTTCGAGTGCGCGCAGCACGTCCTCGGCCCCCTCACAGAGCGCCGCGCCCTGGCGGATCAGATCGTTGGTCCCCCGGGCCCGCGGGTCGAGGGGCGAGCCCGGCACCGCGAGAACTTCGCGGCCCTGCTCGGCGGCCAGCCGGGCGGTGATCAGCGAACCCGAGCGCAGTTCGGCCTCGACGACGACGACGGCCCGCGAGAGGCCGGAAATCACGCGGTTGCGCCGCGGGAAGTCGCGGGCGGTGGCCGTGCGTCCTGGCGCGTTTTCGGAGACCACGCAGCCCTCGGCGATAATCCGTTGATAAAGGACGTGATGCTCGTGCGGATAGATGTCGTCGATGCCGCCGCCCAGCACCGCGACGGTTCCGGTCGACAGCGCCCCTTCGTGCGCCGCGCCGTCGATGCCGCGCGCCATGCCAGAGACGACTACGTGGCCCGCGGCTCCGAGCTCGGCCGCCAGGCCGCGGGCGAACCGCTGGCCGCCGGCCGAGGCGACCCTCGCCCCGACGACGGCGATGCTGGAGCGATTCAGGAGGGCGGCGTCGCCACGGGTCCAGAGCAACGGCGGGGGCGGGTCGACCGCGGCCAAGGCGGCAGGGAAATCGGCTTCGCAGGACGCGATCAGACGGGCGCCCAGCGCCTGGTCCGCCTCCAGCTCACGCATGACGTCCTCGACTGGCGGCACGCCGAGCGGCGACACCCGGCCGCCGCGGCGGGCCAGGTCGGGCAGGGCGGCAAGCGCCAGCGAGGCCTCGCCATAGCGGGCGATCAGCTGGGCGAAGGCGACCGGGCCGACGTTCTCGGTGCGCGCCAGCCGCAGCCAGTCGCGACGGGCTGCGGGGGTGAGCGTCACGCGGCGTCTTTTTTCTTGCCGATCTTCGGTTCTACGCCCTTCAGCAGCCGGCCGATGTTGTCCTTGTGGCGGATGTAGATCAGCACGCCCATGAACAGCGCCATCACCGCGATCGGGTAGGGGCGATCAAGCAGGAAGACGTAGATCGGCGCCAGGGCTGCGGCGGTCAGCGCCGCCAGCGACGAAATGCGGAACAGGAAGGCCATGACGATCCAGGTCGCGCCGGCGGCGATGCCGACCGGCCAGGCCGCCGCCAGCAATGTTCCAAAGAACGTCGCCACGCCCTTGCCGCCCTTGAACTTCAGCCAGACCGGGAAGAGGTGGCCGAGGAACGCCGAGCCGCCGGCCAGCGCGGTCAGCGTCGCTTGCGCCTGGCCCCCGGCGTTACGGGTCAGCAGCCAGGCGATGAACACCGCCACCGCGCCCTTGCCGCCGTCGCCTAGCAGGGTGATCGCCGCCAGGTCCTTGCGGCCGGTGCGCAGCACGTTGGTCGCGCCGATATTGCCCGAGCCGATGTTGCGGACATCGCCGGCGCCGCCGAGCCGCGTGGCGATGACCCCGAACGGGATCGAGCCCAGCAGATATCCGCCCACGACGGCGGCTGCGATCAGCACAGGGCTGAGTTGGTCAAGCATCGACGTTCCCCCTAGTTCGTCCAGTGGTAGCTGCGGGTGTGGCGCTCGCCAAGCGGTGTTAGCCGTCGGTACTGCGATCCCATATCGGCTCTGCTTGCGCCGAAGGGCGCCGCCGGATCTCGATCCCGCAAGCTTCAAGGTTGGCCGCCACTTGCTCCGCAGTTTCAAAATGCGTGAGCGGTGAGAGGCGTACACTGCGCAGTTTTCGGCCGGATCGCCGCCGAGTCGTGTGTACGATCTCGATGCTATCGTGCTGGAAGATGAGCCCTTCCTGATAGGAACGAACGATCCGGGCGAAAATATCCGACGTCGCGGTTTTTCCCATCCAGGGACGGCTTGCGTAAAATAGCCGCCCGTCCTTGATCATCACGTCGTTGAAGCCTCGTACTGCCAGCAGAGCGAGCTTGAACGTCGTCACGACTAGAACCAGCGCCAGGCCCGCGGCGACGGCGTGGCCGAAGAATGCGATATCGTAAAACCAGGCCTGCCGTGTCTCCTGCAATCCGACGAACGCCTCGGGGTTGAGCCAGCCCTGTGCCTCGAACACTCGGATATGGATCAGCAGGCCCACGCCGCAGGCCAACCATCCGGTTCCGAGCATGATTGGATTCGCGCGGGCGATGACCTTCGCCGCGCCGGCCGGTTCGCTGTGCATGGTCGCCTAGTCCCCCTGTTCGCGCATAGAGGGTATCGCGCTGAACGTCAAGAACAATGGGGGAACATCGCCGCCGTTGTGTTCATGCTGAACGGCGAGGAGCGAGCCCGACCGGCGCGGGTGCTCACCTTCTAGAAAGGTAGACGCCGTGTCGGCCAGCGGCGGGGATCATTCAAGGTCTCAAAGTTGAACCGCATCTGCTCTGCGATGTGCGGGCCGACCTTGTCTTTGAGCAAGGGGACGGCGATGCCGCCAAGGGCGGCGCCGGCCGGGCCGCCAATCAGTCCGCCATATGCCGTTCCCGCCAGTCCTGGAGCCATGCGGCGTACATTTCGATCTATCGCCTGTCTCCGGGTGAAACCGCGCTCCCGATCAGCTTGATAGCCCGCCCAAGCGTCGACGCCGTCCAGCACGGAGCCCGTCAAGGGAACCACTCGGCTGGCGGATTTCAACGCGGTCTTGGCGATCGGCTTGCCGGCGCGCCTTGCCGCATCGTCGGCGCTGTTCATCACCGCGTCTGCGATGCTCGTCATCGTACTGCCTGTGGAGGCGGTCTCACTGATCTTCTCGTTTCGCTTGGCCTCGCGTTCGGCGCGTCGTCGCTTTTCGTCGGCGATCATGGCGTCGTAAGCAGGGCCGTCAGGATCGGCCGCGCTAAAGGGAACTTTGCCCATTCGGTGCTCGCTTTTTGAATGTGGGAGGGGCGTCAATCGCCCCCACGCACTCTCTCACGATGCGCGAATTTTAAAGAACAAAAAGAGAACCATTTTAGGCGCGATACACGACCCGCCCGTCGACCAGCGTCATCAGCACCTCGCCGAACAGCCGGCGTCCGTCGAAGGGCGAGTTGCGGGACTTCGACTTCAGCTTGTCGAGGTCGACGACGATCGGCGCGTTGAGGTCGCAGAGCACCAGGTCGGCCGGCGCGCCCTTGGCGAGCTTGCCGGCCGGCAGGCCGAGCAGGTCGGCCGGACGGCTGGTGACGGTCCGCATCAGGTCGATCAGCGGGATGCGATCCTGGAAGGAGAGCAGGGCGGGCAGCAGGGTCTGCAGGCCCACTGCGCCGGGCGCGGCTTCGTCGAACGGCAGGCGCTTGTCCTCGGCCGGTGCGGGGGCGTGGGCCGAGACGACGATGTCGATCAGGCCGCTGGCCAGCGCCTCGATGGTCGCCTGACGGTCGTCCTCGCTGCGCACGGGCGGATCGAACTTCAGGAAGGTCCGGTAGTCGCCGATGTCCACCTCGTTGAACGACAGGTGGTTGATCGAGGTCGTCGCCGTCACCGGCAGGCCCTTGGCCTTGCCGCGCGCCAGGCTCTCCAGCGCCGCGGCGGTGGTGACCTGGTCGACCAGGAACGGCGCGCGGGTCAGCTCGACCAGGGCCAGGTCGCGCTCCAGCATGATCTTCTCGGCGATGGCCGGCACGCTGGGCAGGCCCATGCGCCCGGCGAACTCGCCGGCGGTGGCCGCAGCGCCCGCCGACAGCCAGGGATCGGCCGGACGGTGGGCGACCAGGGTGTTGAAGCTCTTGGCGTAGGCCAGGACGCGCTGGAGCACCTTGGAATTGACGATCGGGCGGTCGGCGTCGGTGACGTAGACGCAGCCGGCCTCGCGCATCAGGCCGATCTCGGCCATCCGCTCGCCCTTGGCGCCCTTGGTGGCGGCGCCGGCCGGATAGACGTGGACCAGTTCGATGTCGCGGGTGCGGCGCAGGATGAAGTCGACCACCGAGGCCTCGTCCACCACCGGGTTGGTGTCCGGCTGCAGGACGATCGAGGTGACGCCGCCGGCGGCGGCGGCCAGGCCCGCGGACTTCAGGGTTTCCTTGGTCTCGGCGCCCGGCTCGCCGGTCTTGACCCGCAGGTCGACCAAGCCCGGGGCCAGCAAGGCGCCGGCCGCGTCGATCACCTCGATGTCGGCCGACAGCGCGCCCAGGTCGCGCCCCTGCGCGACGTCGGCGATCTTGCCGTCCTGGACCAGCAGGGCGCCGGGGCCGTCCCAGCCGCTGGCGGGATCGACGAGGCGGGCGTTGACGAAGGCGGTCGGGCGTTGGGTCATAGTTCGGGGCGTCCGATCCATTTCTCGACGACGGGCGGCTTGTAGGCGGCGAGCGCGTCCAGCATCTCGTCGCAATCCTCCCGGAAAATCAGCATGTCGCGGTGGGGCGCGCGCAGGAACGCCTCGCCCACCGCATGGTCCACGAAACCGCGCAGGCCGTCATAGTAGCCGCGCACGTTGAGGAAACCCGCCGGCTTGGCGTGGAAGCCGAGCTGGCCCCAGGTCCAGATCTCGAAGATCTCCTCCAGGGTGCCCGCGCCGCCCGGCAGGGCGACGAAGGCGTCGGACAACTCGGCCATCCGCGCCTTGCGCTCGTGCATCGAGGCCACGACCTCCAGCCGGGTCAGGCCGATGTGCGCGATCTCCTTGTCGGTCAGGGCGTGCGGCAGGACGCCGATCACCTCGCCGCCGGCGGACAGCGCGGCATCGGCCACCGCACCCATCAGCCCGACCTTGGCGCCGCCATAGACCAGCCGCAGCCCGCGTCCGACGATAGCCCGGCCCATGGCCTCGGCAGCTGCGCGATAGGCGACGTCTCCGCCGGGACTGGCCCCGCAGAAGATGCAGACCGAGTTCAGGGCGCTCATCAGTCGTTGTCCAGCCGTGCAGCCAGCGCGGCGAGCACCGCCATGCGCGCGGCCACGCCCATCTCCACCTGGTCCTGGATCAGCGAGACATTGAGGTCGTCGGCCACGTCGGAGTCGATCTCGACACCGCGGTTCATCGGTCCCGGATGCATGACCCGCACATGGTCGGAGGCGAAGGCCAGCTTCTCGCGGTCGAGGCCGAAGAAGCGGAAATACTCGCGCTGCGAAGGGGCCAGCACCCCGTCCATCCGTTCCAGCTGCAGCCGCAGCATCATAACCACGTCGCAGCCGGCGATGCCCTTGCGCATGTCGTGGAAGACTTGAACGTTCCAGCGGTCGACGTCGGTCGGCATCAGGGTCGGCGGGCCGACCAGCCGCACCTCGGCGCCCATCATCTGCAGCAGGCCGACATTGGAACGCGCCACGCGGCTGTGCAGCACGTCGCCGCAGATGGCGATGCGCAGGCCGGCGACGCGGCCGAACGCCCGGCGCATCGACAGCATGTCCAGCAGCGCCTGGGTCGGGTGCTCGTGTTGGCCGTCGCCGGCGTTGATCACCGAGCAGGTGACTTTCTGCGACAGCAGCGAGGCCGCTCCCGACGACGAATGGCGCACCACCAGCAGGTCGGGATGCATGGCGTTCAGCGTCACCGCAGTGTCGATCAGCGTCTCGCCCTTGGAGATCGACGAGGACCGCGGGCTCATATTGACCACGTCCGCGCCCAGCCGCTTGCCGGCCAGCTCGAACGAACTCTGGGTCCGGGTCGAGTTCTCGAAGAACAGGTTCATCAGCGTCCTGCCCTTGAGCAGGTCGAGCTTCTTCGAGGTCTGGCGGTTCAGCGAAACGAAGCTGTCGGCCAGATCAAGCAACCCGGTGACTTCCACGGGGTTGAGATCGACCACCGACAGGAAGTGGCGCTTGGGAAAAGGGAATGTCCTGCCAAGGACTTCGTTCAGGCCGGTCGGTGCTGCGCTCATTAAAGCGCCCTCTTAGAGGCGGCGGCGGCGGGCGCCAAGGGGCAGTCGACTGGGGCCGACGCCCCACTGTGGATCACCGGCTGACTCAGGCTAGGGTCTGGGCTGGAGTTCCTGCATGACACCACCTGATGCGACGCCCACCGAACGCTGGTCGCGGGCCAATGGCGGAATCGAGCGCCGGGCTACGCCGCGCGAACCGGTCCTGCTACCAGCCTTGCTGATTGAGGAGGGCGGCCGCAAACGCCCTTGCGTGATCCTCGACCGCTCCGAGGGCGGACTGCGGATCAACCTGCCGGGCGACGAGGCGGCGCCCGACAGCTTCTGCATTCTGGACCTGGTGACCGGCATGGGGCGCGAGGTGGAGGTCGCCTGGCGCCGGCCGCCCGAACTTGGCGTGCGCACCGTCAGGACTTACGATCTCGACCAACCGCAGGAAGGCCTGGGCGAGACGCTGCGCCAGATCCGGATATCGGTCCTCGGCTAGTCTGCCAGGGCGCTGAGCCGATCGAGCGCGCCCTGCAGAATCCAGGCGGCCGCCATCTTGTCGACCAGCTCGGCGCGGCGGGCGCGGGTGACGTCGGCTTCCTCGACCAGCACGCGGTTGACCGCCATCGTCGACATCCGCTCGTCCCAGAAGGCGATGGGAATGTCGCGCAATCGCAGCAGATTGCGGGCGAAGGCCCGGTTGGACTGGCAGCGCGTTCCCTCGGTCCCGTCCATATTGACCGGCAGGCCGATGACGATGGCCCCGACTTCGCGTTCGTCGATCAGGGCGAACAGGCGGTTGGCCTCGGCCGTGAACTTGGTCTTGCGGATCAGCTCCAGCGGAGAGCCGACCATGCGGGTGACGTCGGAGACGGCCACGCCGATGGTCTTTTCGCCCAGATCCAGTCCTATCAGGGCGGAATAGCGCGGCAAAAGCGCGGGGAGTTCGGTCAGATCGACGACAGCCATGCGGCTTCTTAGCGGTCATCGCTTGTCAAAGGGAGGCCCACGCGGCTAACCCCTGCCTCGAACCATTAGGAGGGCCCCATGGCCATCGACGCCGCGACCGTTCGTAAGGTCGCGAGGCTCGCGCGGATCGCCGAGCCCGAGGACAAGCTGGAAGCGCTCGCCAAGGAGCTGACCGGGATCATGACCTGGATCGAGCAACTGGGCGAAGTCGACACCGACGGGGTCGAGCCCATGACCTCGGCCGTGGCCGTGACGCTGCCGATGCGCGAGGACGTGGTCACCGACGGCGGCGATCCGGCCAAGGTGCTGTCGAATGCGCCCAAGACCGTGGATGGCTTCTTCGTCGTGCCGAAGGTGGTGGAATAATGAGCGCGCTCACCTCCCTGACCCTGAAGGCCGCCCTCGACGGCCTGGCCGACAAGTCGTTCTCGTCGGAAGAGCTGACCAAGGCGCACGTCGACGCCGTGGCCGCCGCCAAGCCGCTGAACGCCTACATCCTCGAAACCCCGGAAAAGGCCATCGAGATGGCCAAGGCCTCCGACGCCCGCCGGGCGAAGGGCGAGGCCGGCGCCCTGGACGGCGCGCCGCTGGGCATCAAGGACCTGTTCTGCACCGAGGGCGTTCGCTCGACCGCCTGCTCGAACATCCTCGGCAACTTCGTCCCGACCTATGAGTCGACCGTCACCGCCAACCTGTGGCGCGACGGCGCGGTGATGCTGGGCAAGCTGAACCTCGACGAATTCGCCATGGGCTCGTCGAACGAGACCTCGGCCTTCGGCCCGGTGGTGAACCCGTGGCGCTCGGAAGGATCCAACGCCAAACTGACCCCGGGCGGCTCGTCCGGTGGTTCGGCCGCTGCGGTGGCCGCCGATCTCTGCCTGGGCGCGACGGCGACCGACACCGGCGGCTCGATCCGCCAGCCGGCCGCCTTCACCGGCACCGTCGGGATCAAGCCGACCTACGGCCGCTGCTCGCGCTGGGGCGTGGTGGCCTTCGCCTCGTCGCTCGACCAGGCCGGCCCGATCGCCAAGACCGTCGAGGACGCGGCGATCCTGCTGAAGTCGATGTCGGGGCACGACCCGAAGGACTCCACCAGCCTGGATATCGAGACCCCGGACTATCCGAGCTTCGTCGGCAAGTCGGTGAAGGGGCTGCGCGTCGGCATTCCGAAGGAATACCGCGTCGACGGCATGCCGCCCGAAATCGAGAAGCTCTGGGAGCAAGGCATCGCCTGGCTCAAGGAGGCCGGCTGCGAGATCGTCGAGGTCTCCCTGCCGCACACCAAGTACGCCCTGCCGGCCTACTACATCGTCGCCCCGGCCGAGGCCTCGTCGAACCTCGCGCGCTATGACGGCATGCGCTACGGCCTGCGCGAGACCGGCGGCAACCTGACCGAGACCTATGAGAACACCCGCGCCGCCGGCTTCGGCGCGGAGGTCAAGCGGCGGATCCTGATCGGCACCTATGTGCTGTCGGCCGGCTACTACGACGCCTACTACGTCAAGGCGTTGAAGGTCCGTCGGCGGATCGCCGACGACTTCGACCAGGCCTTCCAGAAAGTTGACGCTCTGCTGACCCCGACCGCGCCGTCCGCGGCGTTCGGGCTGGGCGAGAACGCCGACGATCCGGTGGCGATGTACCTCAACGACATCTTCACCGTGACGGTGAACCTGGCCGGCCTGCCGGGCATGAGCATCCCGGCCGGCGTCGACGCCAACGGCCTGCCGCTTGGCCTGCAGCTGATCGGCAAGGCGCTGGACGAGGGCACGCTGTTCTCGCTCGGCGGCGCGATCGAGAAGGCCGCCGACTTCAAGGCCAAGCCCGCCAAGTGGTGGTAGGCGCCTGACTCCTAGCGACGGTCAGGCCGCCGGCCTGACCGCAGCAGGCTTGTGCTCGCGCGCCTTGCGCTCGCGCCGGCGCTCCAGTTCCAGGCCTAGCGCCGTAGTTCCGATCACGCCGCCCAGGTTCATCGTCTCGACGGCGGTCGAGGGGACGACGACGATGGTCGAGTTCTGCTTCAGGCCCTCGTAGAGCATGTTCATCGCCCGCAGGTGGAAGGCGGTCGGGTCGTCGGCATAGGTCTTCGCCGCTTCCTGGAACTTCTCGGCGACCTGGCGTTTGGAGTCGCCGAGGATGATCCGCGCCTGGCGTTCGCGCTCGGCCTGGGCCTGCATGGACATGGCGTCCTCAAGGCCCGTGGGAATCAGCACGTCCTTCAACTCGACCGAAATGACCTTGACGCCCCAGGGTTGGCTGCGGTCGTCGATGATCCGGCCAAGCTCGCGGCTGATCTTCTCGCGGCCTTCCAGCATGTCGGCCAGCATGGTCTTGCCGATGACGTCGCGCAGGGCGGTCTGGGAGGCCCAGGCGATGGCGGCGCCGTAGTCTTCGACCTCAAGGGCCGCTCGCTGCGGATCCACCACCTTCCAGAACAGCACGGCGTCGACGTCGACGGGGACCGTGTCCTTGGTCAGGGTCTTCTCGGCCTTGAACGACGAGGTGATGACCCGGATGTCGAGGCAGTAGGCGACGGTGTCGACGATCGGGACGATGAAGAACAGCCCAGGCCCGCGCAGGGCCTGGAAACGCCCGAGCCGCAGCACCACGGCCCGCTCCCATTGGCTGGCGATCCTGGTGGCGGCCCCGACCAGTGCGGCCAGGATCAGCGACAGCGCGCTGACCGCGACGCCGGTCGCAGGCCCGATGGAGTTGTAGGCCGCGTAGGCCAGGCCGAGGCCGGCGGCGGCGATGAGGAAGAACAGGGTGGTGGGAATCGCGCTGGCCTGTCGCATCGGACACGCCTTTCTGGTTCGAGGCGCGGACGCCCCGGCGGCCACTCGCGTCGGGACCGGCCTTACCTGTTAGAACGCGCGCCTTGCGGCCCAGGTTGCGGGCATGAAAAAGGCCCCCGCCCGAGTAGGCGGGGGCCTTGTCGGTTCGGCGCGAGCCTTACTTCTTGAGCTTGTCGAGGTCGGCTTGCAGCGCCTTGATCTGGTCGTCGGTGATGGCGCCGCCGCTCATCGGCTGGACCTGCTTCAGGCTCATGCCCTTGAACTGCTCATAGGCCTCGTGGGTGGTCAGGCCCGGGAGGTTCTTGTCCAGGGCGACCTTGCCTTCCGGAACCGCGGCGATCGACTCGATCGGGGTGTCGGCGGCCGAAAGGGCCGCGGCGTGGCCGGCGTGGGCGTCCTGGGCGAGGGCCGGGGCGGCCATGGCGCCGAGCGAGAGCGACAGGCCGACGAGGCCGGCAGTAAACGTTTTCATCATTTCGGGTGTTTCCTCATCCCCAGGTTATCCGGCGCGGATTTCAGCGTCAGTTCCGCCTTTTGCGCAAGGGATTTCGAGCGGCCCGCTTTCGCTCGCGCGCGAGGGGCGCTAGGAAGCGGCCATGACTGATACGTCGAAGCTGATCGCCGGCCGCACCGGCCAATGGGAAGTGGTTCTGGGCCTGGAGGTTCACGCCCAAGTCGCCTCGAACGCCAAGCTGTTTTCCGGCGCGGCGGTGGGATTCGGCGCCGGCCCCAACCAGCAGGTCTCGCTGGTCGACGCGGCCATGCCGGGCATGCTGCCGGTGATCAACAAGCACTGCGTCGAGCAGGCGGTGAAGACCGGCCTGGGGCTCAAGGCGCAGATCAACCTGAAGAGCCATTTCGACCGGAAGAACTACTTCTATCCGGACCTGCCGCAGGGCTATCAGATCAGCCAGTTCAAGGACCCGATCGTCGGCGAGGGCGAGGTCATCGTCGAGCATGACGACGGCACGACCTTCAAGGTCGGGATCGAGCGCCTGCACCTGGAGCAGGACGCCGGCAAGAGCCTGCACGATCAGGATCCGAACGCGACCTATGTCGACCTGAACCGCGCCGGCACCGCGCTGATGGAGATCGTTTCGCGGCCCCACATGCGCTCGTCGGCCGAGGCCGCGGCCTATGTGAAAAAGCTGCGCACGATCCTCGTCTACCTGGGCACCTGCGACGGCGACATGGAGAAGGGCAACCTGCGGGCCGACGTGAACGTCTCGGTCTGCCGTGTCGGCTCCTACGAGAAGTTCCGCGAAACCGGCGACTTCAGCCACCTGGGCACGCGCTGCGAGATCAAGAACGTCAACTCGTACCGCTTCATCCAGCAGGCGATCGAGTACGAGGCCCGCCGTCAGATCGAAATCCTCGAGGACGGCGGCAAGATCGACCAGGAGACCCGCCTGTTCGACCCGAACAAGGGCGAGACCCGTTCGATGCGCTCGAAGGAAGAGGCGCACGATTACCGCTACTTCCCCGATCCGGACCTGCTGCCGCTGGAACTGGACCCGGCCTGGGTCAAGGCCATCGAGGCCTCGCTGCCCGAGCTGCCGGACGCCAAGAAGGCGCGCCTGCAGTCGCAGTACGGCCTGTCGGCCTATGACGCCGGCGTGCTCATCACCGAGCAGGCGCGCGCCGACTATTTCGAGGAAGCCGCCAAGGGCCGCGACGCCAAGCTGACCGCCAACTGGGTGACCAACGAACTGGCCGCCAAGCTGACAGCCGGCGGCCTGGCCATCGAGGACAGCCCGCTGAAGCCGGACGCGATCGCCGAACTGGTGGCGTTGATCGAAGAGGACGTGATCTCCTCGAAGATCGCCAAGGACGTCTTCGAGCGCATGTGGGCCGGCGAGGGCCGCCCGCGCGAGATCGTCGAGAAGCAAGGCCTGCAGCAGGTCTCCGACACCGGCGCGCTCGAGAAGATCATCGAGGAGCTGATCGCCGCCAATCCGGGGCAGGCGGCCTCGGTGAAGGAAAAGCCGCAGGCGATCGGATGGTTCGTCGGCCAGGTCATGAAGGCCACCGGCGGCAAGGCCAATCCCGGCGCCGTCAACGGCCTGCTCAAGGCAAAGCTGGGCATCGAATAGCAAAACGCCCCGGAGTGATCCGGGGCGTTTTTCTTTTCAGATCAGTTAGTTGTTGATGATGTCGAAGATGATGCCGGTGGCGATCGCCGCCAGAAGATAGTCGTCTCCGACCCGGTACCAGGCGTAGCCGCGCGGCGGCTGGCGCAGGTGGTAATGGTGGTAATCGTTGACCACGTAGCCCCGGTAGTAGGGCGGCAGATGCGCCCCGCGGCGCCAGGCGGCGTAGCCCGGGCGGTAGTACGGATTGCCGTAATAGGCTTGCGGCGGCGGGCCGTAGTACCAGCGGTTGTTATAGTAATAGCCGTTGTGGCGGCCGCGGTCCCAACCCTTGTGGAGGCCGTTGTCGTGACGGCCCCAGCGCTCGCCGCGGCGGTTGTCGTGGCGATCCCAATCGCGGCGGTCGTAGCCCCCGCGGCGATCCCAGTCGCGACGGTCGTCGTGACGGTCCCAACGCTGCTCGTGGCGGTCGCGGCCACGGCCGCGATGGTCGTCGTCGGCCTGGGCCGAGGTGGCGACGAACGCCATCGGGCCGGCGACCGCGGCGACCGCAGCAAGGCTCAAGATCAGGCGTTTCATGGCGGGCCTCCTGGCTCCAATCTTTCGTACTCGATATCGGCAAACCTGACGGTAGGCGGCTGAACCGTCGCTGAACGGGCCTTTCAGCTTCACAATCGGCGCCGATAGGCTCGCATTTGGAGGCGGATCGGCAGGTTTTGCGTCTGGCCCTCCAGAAACCCGCCGCTGGCCGTGGCGGGCGCGCGCAGCGTGGCCTTAAGACTCTGGATACGGAGCTTTCCGGTCAGTAAAAAACGCGAATAGTCAGAAAGTTCGCTCAAATAACACGGCGTTTTTCGAGTTAACCCTATCTTCAGTGCGCATCGACTTACCTAGCCTCAGGATCGTCGGGATCGGAACCCAGAACGGGGGCGGACCGACGGGGCTAGGGAAACGAAGTCATGCTTGCGAGCGTGGAAAACCAAATGCCGCTGCCGACCGCCGAGTCGACGGGGGACGAGCTGTTCAAAATGGGCCTGCTCTATTCGACCGGCCAGGGCGGGGCGCCGCTGGACTACGTCTCGGCGCACATGCTGTTCAACCTGGCGGCCATGCGCGGCTCGGTCGAGGCCAAGGTCTACCGCAAGGAACTGAGCCAGGAGATGGAGTCGGAAGACGTCGCCGAGGCCCAACGCCAGGCCCGCGAGTGGCTGGCCCACGGCTGACGCCTGGCGCGGTCGTGAGCGATCAGAGGGACACCTTCGACGAGGTCGCGGCCGAGTACGACGCGGTTCGTCCTCTCTATCCAATCGAGTTGTTCGACGACCTTGCGGTTGTGGCCGGGGGACCCGGCCAGCCGGTGCTGGAGGTCGGTTGCGGCAGCGGCCAGGCGACCGCCGGCCTGCTCGGCTGCGGGTGGACGGTTGTCGCCGTCGATCCGGGCGCTGAGCTGATCGCGCTGGCGAAGGCGCGCCTGACCAGCGTCGAGTTTCACGTCGGCCGGTTCGAGACGTTCGCTCCCCAGCCGGCGAGCTTTCGGCTCGTGGCCTCTGCGCAGGCCTGGCATTGGATCGACCCGAGCATCAGCTTTCCCAAGGCCGCGGCGGCCCTGCAGCCGGGCGGATGGCTCGCCATCTTCGGGCACGTTCCGCTGTCTCCGCCGCCTGAGATCTTGCAGCTGCTGGAGCCGATCTACGCCGCGATCGCGCCGGAGCTCTGGCGGCCGCCGCCGCAGGCCTGGTACCTGCCGGAAGGTCCGGTCCGCTCGCTCATCGACGCCTCCGGCCTGTTCGGACCGGTGACCTGCAAGGCCTACGCCTGGTCCGAGCCCGTGTCCGCCGCCGGCTTCGTGCGGCAGCTGCGGACCCGATCGGACTACAATGTGATCTCCCGGGGCCGACGCGACCGGCTGTTGGCCGAGGTCGAGACGGTGCTGGCTCCGCTGGGCGCGCTCTCGCTGCGCAACGAGACGCACCTCTATCTGGCGCAGCTCAAATCCTGAGCGTGGACTTCCGCGTACCGGCCGCGGCGTCCTCCGCGACTTCGCCGCCCTAACGCCGACGCCCTGCTTTTACCTGCTGTGGCGCGAACGCCGGCTGTTTCTAGTGATCTTCCCCATCCTGCTCGTCCTGGGCCTGGCCGCCGCCCTGAGCTTGAAGACCCGTTACGAGGCCTATTCGAGCGTGCTGGTGCGGCTGGGCCACTCGTCGCCGATGAACTCGGCTGACTAGGCGGCGCTGAGAGCTGTTCGGCGACGCGAGGCGCGAACCGTCGAGCCGACCACGCCAAATCCGATGATCATCATCGCCCAGGTCGCGGGCTCGGGGACGGCGGACAGGCTGAACTGCGCCCAGGTGTATTGCTGGCCGTAATCGACGGACCGACGCCAGCGGCCGCTGGCCGGGAAGCTGAAGCCGCCTCCGAATTCTCCAGAGATCATGGTTTCGTCGAGGGCGAACGGCACCACGAAACCGGTAAAGTTCGAGTCCATCGGGTAGATGGCCCGATAGGCGGTCGCCGATATGATCGCCATGACGGCCTCGCTGGCCTCGCTCTGCGTCGCAAATGTCAGCTTACCCGTCGGGAAGACCGTATCGAAGGGCCCGTCGTGAAACACGACATCGTAAGTCGACCCGAGGATCTGGATGTCACGCATTGTCACGCCGTCCAGTTCCGTTGCGGCGATGCTCGACGTCGCAAACGCAAGAGCCGCGGCGATCGAAAAACTCGCAATCCTGGTTTTGAGGCTAAGAAGCAATGTGCCAAAGCTCCGTTATTGTTGTAGAGTTCTGTGATATATAAGCATAGTGAGGAGTGTCTCGTGTAAGTTTGCCGTCATGTTCAGACTAAGTTCGACGTATTTGTTGTATGATGATTTTAGATATCTGATCATCATGGATCGGGTTTACGCCTAACATGCGCTGTGGACGTGGAGAAGTCCTGGGTGTCTCAGTTGATCACCTAATTCCGCTGATCTATCTCATTTCGCGGAAAATAGTTGGCCGAGCCTGGCGGCTGGGCCATTCGGCCTGAATGGAAAGAGTCATGGACGCGTCCAGAGGCGAACTCGTGCTCAGCCAGCCGATCCCGCGCGTGCGCCACGCGATCTTGCCGGGGGAGACGCGGCTGGACCTGGCGCGTCGCATGGCGCAGTCGGTCGCTTTCGCCTTTTCCATCGATCCTGCTCGGACCGCCGCACAGCCGGATTTCGACTTCTCCGCCGAGGCGCTGGTGCTGCCAGAAGCCGTCGTCGCGCGGTCGAGGGTGCGCGGTCGGATAGCCATGACGCGGGAGGCCGCTCTTATCGCCGCCACCGGCGCGGACCAATTGTTCGTCTATGTGATCGTGGACGGCGAGTTCGACGTGAAGCCGACCCGGTCCGGCCGGCGCCTGCGCGGCGGCGACATCCTGATCATCGACCTGGCGCAGGCGGTCACGCTGCTGGGAGCCGACTACGGGGCGATCATGATGGTCCTTGCGCGCGGGGCGCTGCCCGACCCCCTACGTCGCCTCGATCTCCACGGCGCGGAGATTCGCGGCGATCACCCGTTGGCGAGAACGATCGTCAGCACGCTGGCTTGCCTCTGCGAAGACGCGCCGCGGATGACGCAGGCGCAGGGCTCGGTAGTGTTGCGCGCCGCGATAGAGATGCTCGGCCTGGCGCTGACGGATGTGAGACGCACGCGGACCGCGCCACGAGCGCTCAAGGCCATGGCCGAGGCGCTGGTAGACGACCACCTCGACGATCCAGCCCTGTCGCCGGCCTGGATCGCCGGACGCCTCGACGTCTCCCGCGCCACTCTCTACCGCGCCTTCGCTGCATATGGCGGCGTCACCCGCTTCATCGACGACCGGCGGTCGCAGCAGGCCTGGGTCCTGCTGACGTCAGCGGGAGATCTTTCGCTTGGCGAAATCGCCGCCCGCTGCGGCTATCCCGGCCGGACGCGCCTCGTCCAGGCCTTCAGCGAGCGCTTTGCGGTGAGCCCCGAGACAGTGCTCTCGGCCAGCGAAGACGATCGCGCCATGCTCCAAGAGCAGGCCGCGCGCGCCATGATGGACGCATGGGACCGGCGCACCGGCCGGAGCGAACGCTAGATCGCCACGCCACCCGTCGCGGGCCCAGGGCCGCTAGTTGCGCGCTCGGAGCGGTAGAGGCCGGCGCAGGCGGCGAGCGCAGGGGCTGAACGGCGCGTCCGAAGCATGGCGCAAAGGCTAGGGAGAATGGGTAACTGAGTGTTAATCGCGCCGACTCACGGTCGGCTGGAGTACGGGGATCGGGATTCTCTGAAGGTGACGGACGGCGGCTGGACAGCAGCGGCGCAGGGCCTTGGGTCAGGCTCAGCCTGGGTGGGGCGCCGCTATGCGCTGAGCGATCTGCCGGCGCTGCTGTGGCGCGAGCGCCGGCTGATGCTGGCGGTCTTTCTGACCCTGTCGGTCCTGGGGATGGCCGCCGCCCTGACCTTGAAGACCCGCTACGAGGCCTATTCGAGCGTGCTGGTGCGGCTGGGCCAGGAGTACGTCTACGAGCCGCGGGTCGGGGACGCCGGGCGTGGGACTTCGCTCGACTCCGGACGGATGGTCCAGTCGGAATTGGAGATCCTGGGCGCCGCGCCGCTGAAGCTGCGGGTGATCGAGCGGCTGGGCCTGGCGCAGACCTATCCGGATTTGGCCAGGGCGTACGCCAAGGCGGCGACGCCGGCCGAGAAGACCGCCGTCATGGGCAGGGCGGTCCGGGCCATCGAGCAGGGCCTGGCGATCGAGACCGCGCCGAACACCCCGATCGTGCGGGTCAGGTTCAGCCACCAGGACCCGAAGGCCGCCGCCCTGATCCTCAACACCCTGCTTGAGGAATATCTGATCTTCCGCCGCGCGGTGCTGATCGACCCCGGCTCGCCTGCGCTGGAGCAGCAGCGCCAGGTGTTCGAGGCGCGGCTGGCGGACGCCGAGGCGGCCTATGAGGCCTTCCTGACCGACAACCGAATTGGCGACTTCGCGGCCGAAGAGGCTTCGGTGTCGCAGCTGCAGGCGGGGGTCGAGCAGCAGAGGTTGCAGACCGACGCCCAGTTGCAGGCCCGGCTCGGGCGGCTGGCGAGCCTGAGCGCGCAGCTCGACCAGGCGCCGCGCGAGGTGGTGATCTATCGCGACGCCCCCGGCGCGCCCGGCGCTCGGGCCCAGGGCGAGGGGGGCAGGTGGCTCGGGATCAATCCGGTGCACCAGGCCCTGCAGACCGAGAAGATCCAGCTGACATCGGAGATCGGCGCCTTGCGCCGCGCGCAGGCCGAGCTCAAGGCGCAGGCCGGGCGCCTGACCGAGCGGCGGCTGGCGTTGGCGGCGCTGGAGCCGCGCTTCCAGGAGCTGTCGTTGAACCGCGCCGTGCTGCAGGCCGGCCTGCGCGACTTCGCGGTCAAGGAGGAGCAGCGCCGTGCGGACCGCGAGATCGCCGCCCGGGCGAGCGAGAACATCCGCATCGTCCAGCGGGCCGCGCCGCCGACGCAGGGCAAGAGCCTGCGCGGGCCGGTGATCGTGACGGCGTTCCTGGTCGCGGCCGTCTCGGCCCTGTTTGCGGGGCTGCTGGCGATGGTGCTGCGCCCCGGCCTGCCGACGCCGCAGACCGCGGCACGCACCCTGGGCCTGCCGGTGCTGGGGGCCGCGTCCTTTAAGGGACGGTGAGGGCGGTTCGCGCCTGAGACAACTCCGACCCCGCCAGATCGAGGGGAAATGCTCTAGCCTCCCCCCAATGGGCGGCGCGATTCGAGCATGGTCGATCTGAGTTCCGAGATGGCCGATCTGTGGGCGTCGCTGGGATCGCCCGCGGCCGGACGCTCGCGCATCATCCAGATCACTGCGGCGCGGACCGGGGAGGGGGCCTCGACCGTGGCGCGCGAGCTGGCCCACCACGCCGCGCGCAAGGCCGGGCGATCGGTGTGGCTGGTCGACCTGGACCTGGTGACCGCCGCTCAGCATGCGGCGTTGTCGGCCGAGGCCGGCCGCTACGGCGAACTGGTCGGTCCAATGCAGGCCAGCCCGGACGGCTCGGCCTTTTTCACTGTCGAGCCGCCGGCCCAGACCGCGGACGGGGCGGTCTGGCCGGACGGCCGGTATCTCGCCGCCTATCGCGTCGGCTCGGCCCGCTGGTGGGTGACCCGTTTCCGGCGCGAGCGGCTGGTCGGCCGCCAGAGCGTGCGGCTGGTCCCGACCGCCGACTACTGGAACGCGCTGCGCCGCTTCGCCGAGGTGATCATCGTCGACGGGCCGGCGCCTGACCGTTCGCGCGCGGCCCTGGCGCTCGCCCCGTTCATGGATCAGACGGTGTTGGTGGTGGCGGCCGATCAGCCCGACGTGCGCGCCCCGGCGCAGCTGCGCGACGCGATCACCGGGGCCGGCGGTCAGGTGACCGGCCTGTTCTTCAACCGCGGCGTGGTCGAGGCGCCGGGGTGGCCGCTGCTGCCGTAGGCCCGGCGCTCGCCCGGCGCGGGCGGGGCCTGCACGGTCCGGCGACAGCCGTTTCACCAACGAAATTTCGATGCCTGCCGCCGGGCCCGGCCCAGGCGTAGCGGGCGCATGGCGCGTGGCGCCGGCTTCGCATGACGCGGTTATTGACAGCATAATGACGTGATGTCAGTCTCATGACATGAAAATTGACGCCAAGCCATCGCTGCGAGAGCGCTACAAGGCCGAGACGCGCGGCCGCATCCTCGATGCGGCGATCGCCGAGCTGTCGGTCGGCGACCTGGAGGCGCTGACCGTGGCGCGGGTCGCCGAGCGCGCCGGGGTGACCGAGCGCACCGTGTTTCGTCATTTCGCCACGCGGGACGCGCTGATCGCGGCGGTGTGGCCGAGGATGCAGAGGCAGGTCGGATCGCCGGGGTTTCCGCAGACCGCCCAGGCCCTGGTCGAGAGCCCGATGCGCCTGTTCCCGGCCTTCGACCAGGAAGCGGCGCTGGTGCGCGCCTCGACGTTTTCCTCGGCCGGGCGCGAGATCCGCCAGGGCTCGAACGCCGAACGGCAGGCGGCCATGCGCGCCTGCGTGAAGGACGCGTTTCCGCAGATCGAGGAGCCGCAGCTGACGCGGCTGGCCGCCGTCGCCCAGCTGATCAACAGCGCCTACGGCTGGGCGGTCATGCAGCAGCACTGGGATCTGGACGGGACCGAGGCCGGTCTGGCCGCATCCGAAGCCCTCACCATCCTGCTGGGCCTGAAGCCTGCGGGCGACGCTACGCCCCTAGACACCACGCCCTAGACACCACGGAGACTCCGATGACCGCCATCGCCCACGCCTCGATCCCCGCCGACAATCCCCGCCAGGCCGCCGCCGTGCTCGCTGAGATGCTGGGCGGCGAGGCGCTGCCGTTCCCGCCGGCCGGCCCGGACGCCTGGATGGCCTGGTCCGCCGACGGCCAGGTGGAGCTGGAGATCGCGCCGCGCGGGGCGCTGCTGCACTTCGGGCCTGAGGAGGGCGAGTGGCGGCCGGCGGAGAACGTCAACCGATTGTCCGAGGTGCATCTGGCGATCTGCGTCGAAAAGAGCGCCGCCGAGATCATCGCGTTGGCAGAGCGCGCCGGCTGGCCCGCGCGCGCCTGCGACCGGGGCGAGGGCGTGTTTCAGCTGACCGAGGTCTGGGTGGACGGGGTGTTCATGATCGAGATGTTCGATCCGGCTCAGACCGAACGCTATCGCGCGGTGATCACGCCGCAGAGCTGGAAGCAGCAGCTGGCCGAGATGGGCGTGAGCCTGGCCGGCGCCTAGGCGGGCCTAGCGGACCGTCTCGGAGTCGCCGAGCAGGCAGGGGACGGTCATGAACATGATGTAGAGGTCGAGCCAGAAGGACTGGCGCTCGATGTACTCGACGTCCAGCGCCACGCGGCGGCGGACCAGTTCGGGGGTGTCGACCGCGCCGCGCGAGCCGTTGATCGCCGCCCAGCCGGTCATGCCCGGCTTCATGCGGTGGCGGTGGGCGTATTCGGCGACCAGGCGCGAACTTTCGACCTCGCCGGTCTTCATGCCGATGGCGTGCGGGCGCGGGCCGACCAGGGACATCTCGCCGGTCAGCACGTTGATCAGCTGCGGCAGTTCGTCGAGGCTGGTCTTGCGAATGAACTTGCCGACCTTGGTGACGCGGTCGTCGTCGGCGCTGATCTGGCGCGCGGCCTTGGCGTCGGCGGATTCGGTCCGCATCGAGCGGAACTTCCAGACCACGATCTCTTCGTTGTTGAAGCCGTGGCGGCGCTGGCGGAAGAACACCGGGCCGGGGCTGTCCAGCTTGATGGCCAGGGCGACCATCAGCATGATCGGCGCGGCGACGAACAGCGCGATGAGGGCGATGATCACGTCCTGGGCGCGCTTGGCCACCGCCTTGCCCTGGTCGATCTCGGCGCCCGAGATGCGGGTCAGCGGGATGTTGGCGATGCGGTCGATGGCGTCGGCTTCGCCGGCCTGACCCTCGCGGTCGAGCAGCAGGGTGATCTCGTTGGGCAGCACCTTCAGCCGCTCGAGCAGGGCGTGCACGCGCTCGCGCGCGCCGGCCGGCACGGTGATCACGATGCGGTCGACATAGGGCATGATCCGGTGTGCCAGCAGATCGTCGGTGCCGCCGAGCAGCGGCACGCGGTGCAGGCCCGCCGGCGTGCGCGCGGCGCGGTCGTCGAAGACGCCGAGGACGTGCGCCTCGCGGGTTTCGAGAATGGCGGCGATCAGGCGGTCGGCCGCGCCGGTGGCTCCGACGATGACCAGGTTGGGGGTCAGCCGGCCGTTGGCGCGCCAGCGCTTGACGTTGGCCCACCAGAGCCCGTGGGCGCCGGCCACGCAGAGGAACGCCATCGGCGTCCAGACGCCGAGCGAGGCGGTCAGCATGACCGCGCCGACGAAATGGGTGAGGATGGCGAAGCACATCGCCACCGCGACGGCGAACGCCACGGTGACCCGCATCAGGTGCATGGCCAGGTCTTCGCGGCGGCCGAACTTGTAGCAGTCGAACAGGCGCAGGCTGGCGAAGGTGGCGACCGACGCGCCGCCGTAGATCAGCAGCACGCTGGCGCCGTGGGTCAGGGCCACGGCGATCAGGCTGCCGAGGATCAGCGCGATGGCGTCGCCGCCCTGGAAGAAACGGGTGAGCAGCCGGCCCGACATGCGCAGCCGGGTCGGGGTCAGCCTGTCCGGGCGCAGCGGTCCGCGGCGGTCGCGAACGGGGTCGGCCCAGGCCGCAGCGGCCGCGTCGGCATCAGCTTGGCGCCGTGCGCGGCGGTCAGCCAACGACCTGGGCTTGAACGGAGCGGCGAGAGACATCTGGGACCGGTTTGTCGCGATAACGGAGAAGCACACTGCCACACGGCCTCTGTGTGAGCAGTTAACGTACACGCGTTCTGTAGCGATATCTGTAAACTATTCGCACCCGTAGAACACCCTAATTGCAAGCAGATCGAGGACTGAATCAATCTCAGGGCGGCGTGTGCGTGTCGACAACTGTCATTCACACTTCAGGATGCTCATAAAGAACGAACAACCTGTGGGCGAATTGTTCACCTGGCCTTAATCATATTCGCCTGAGCGGCGACCTCGCGGACGGCCGCGACGATGGCGTCGGGCCGGTCGGTCATCATCATGTGCGAGCTGCCTTCGACCTGGCGGCTGACCCCGCGGGTCGAGCGGCGGGCCAGTTCGCGATGCAGGCCCTACCAGAGGCTGGCCAGCGGCTCGCGGGCGGCCTGCGGCGCGGCTGCATAGGTCCCGTCGGCGGTCAGCACCACCAGCGGCAGGTCGCCGTAGCTCTGACGGCCGAGGTCGAGGGCGTCGGAGGTCGCGCCCCAGAGGGTGTCGAGTTCGGAGATCCGGGCGCGCCAGGTGGACGGGCGCAGGGCCTCGGCCCGGCGGGCGGCGACGGCGGCCGGGCTCTGGCCGGGCCGGGCGGGCGGCACGCACCTGTCGAGCGGCGGTTCGACCGAGGGCAGGGCCCCGGCCTCGGCGGCGGCCAGGCACTGGGCGGCGCGCGCCTGTAGCGGGCCGAGCCCGGCCGCGCCCTCGCCGAACAGGGCCGCGAAGCGGCGGTCCTGATGCTCGACCGACGGATCGACCAGCACCATGCCGATCACGTCCTGCGGCCGGCGGTTCGAGAACAGCCGCACATAGAGGCCGCCGGCGGAATGGCCGACGACGATGTAGGGGCCGGGGATGCGCGCGGCGGCCAGGCCGCGGTCGAGGTCGCGGGCGATGGCCGCGCCGTCGCGGGGCAGGGGGCCGGGATCGGAATAGCCGGCCCCGGCGCGATCATAGCTGCAGACCCGGTAGGACTTCGCGAGCGCGACCCTGACCTTGCCCCAGCCCAGCGAGTCCGCGCCGTAGCCGCCTTCCAGCAGCACGGTCGGGGCGCCGGCGCCCGTGCAGCGGAAGTTCAGGTGGCGTCCGTCGGGCAGGCGCGCCAGCAGGCCGGGACCGGCGCTGGGATCGGCCGCAGCGGGCGCCGGCGTCAGGGCGGCGAGTGCAAGGGCCAGGACTGCAGGCAGGAAGGGGCGCATGGGCGTGTGGCCCCGTCGCGGGGCGTCTCCGAAGGCGTCTCTGGGGTGACGAAAGGGTAATGCAACTTCACGGCGATCAGCACGTTGAGGCGCGGGGTAAGCTCGGCCGAGGGCGCGCGTGCAATGTCTATCAGGAAGTCTGAAAACGCCATGGCCGATCTGCCGGTTTCGCGGGCGGTGGAGAACACGCCCGAGTACATCGCCTATCAGTTGCTGGAGCGGGTCGCCGACCTGGAGGGCATGGCTCTGTCGCGCGACGGCAAGGACAAGCTGGCCAGCCGCAAGTGGCTGCTGGACACCTACGCAGAGTGCCTGGACGCGGCCCGCGGCGCCCGCCGCTACGCCAAGAGCATCTCCTGATCGAAGGGGGCTAGGGGCGATTCTGATCGAAGGAGGCTAGGGGAGCGCGCCGACGATGACGCGCTCCCCCGCCTTGCCGGCGCATGGGGCGCCGGCGCGCGCACTGGGACGATGGGCTCGTTTTGGTGCGCGAGTGTCTCACTGGGAGACTGCGCAGCAAGCTTCGTGCCGTCAGATCCCGATGTTCTAGATCTCGATGTTTTGGGGACCGTCGGCGCCGACCACCAGCAGCCGCGCGCCCGGCTCGGCGCAGGCCTGCAGCTCGACGTCGCCGTACCAGGCGGTGTCGCGGGCCGGATCGGCGTCGAACAGGATGGCGGCCTCGCCCTTGCCGACGAACAGCTGGGCGATCGCCTCGGGGCTGGCGTCGATTCGCGTGATCGCCACGCCGGCGGCCCGCAGCTCGCCGATCTTGGCGTCCAGTCGTTCGTGCAGTTGACCGCTCACGCGCCCCTCCCGTCGCTTAACCATAGGCGATGAGGCGGCCGTCGCGCCGCACATTTCGGCGAGCGGGGTGGGGAGCGTTTTCTTTTTAACGCCCCCGTTGCTCCCGGCGCCCGGTTTCGGCTATGGAGTGCGACCCGATTTGGAGCGCGCCCCGTGCGCGCCGGGTCGGGCTGGTGACGTGGCCGAGTGGCTGAAGGCAACGGTTTGCTAAATCGTCATACGTGAAAGCGTATCCAGGGTTCGAATCCCTGCGTCACCGCCAATTTTTCTCAGAAAAGTCAGACGGTCCCGGCTCTCCCGGACGCGTGCAGCTTCGCCGCCTTCGATCCGGCGCGTGCCTGGTCAAGATGACGCGGACATTGGCGGCGCCCAGGGTTCAATTGCGGCACTAGGCGCAGGTCTCGACATAGACGTCCGGAAATCAAGCCGGAGCGATCTTCAGACGACTGGGGCACTGGTGAGAGCTCGGCTGTAGACAAGATACATTCCGCCAGCCATACGATTCGCATATGGAAAAGACCAAGGTCTCTGCTCGGGTCGCCGCATTCGACGGCCTGCGTGCAATAGCGATCACGGCGGTTCTGATTACGCATGTAGTCCCGGATAATCTTCCCGGGGGTCAGCTCGGCGTAGACTTGTTCTTTGCCCTTTCAGGATATCTCATCACGAGCCTTCTGCTGAAGGAGTACGACCACTTCGGCCGGGTATCGCTGAAGGATTTCTACATCCGACGCATCTTGCGTTTAGCGCCAGCGCTGATGGTTTTCGCCGTCGTGGTGACCGGTTTCGCCTTGGCGCGCCACGAGCCCCATGCCTGGGGCGAATTCTTCGCCGTCATTACCTACACGATGAATTTCGTGGCGGCGTTCAAGCTGCTCGGCGACTCCCTGAGCATGGGGCATACGTGGTCGCTGGCCGTAGAAGAGCAGTTCTACCTGCTTTGGCCCCTGCTGATGATCTTTCTCCTGGGGCGAGCGCGTAGTTGGCTCATGGCCACGACCCTCGCGTTGGCGGCGATGGGGCTGCTGTCCACCTTCGCCCTGCAGGTGATGGGCGTAGACACCTGGATGATCTACTTTCTTCCGACGACGAGGGTCGCGCCGCTATTGGTGGGGGCTGCAGGCGCCATCGCCTATTGGCGCGGTCTGCCCGCCTGGTCCGCTCGGCTTGTGGCCTCGCCGTGGATCGCCGTAACGGCCCTAGCTCTGATCACGGCGTGGTTCTTTCGCAATACCTGGGGAGATGTTTGGACGTGGCGTGCGGGTCTGGCAGGCTTCGCGGCGCTGACGGTGCTGCTCATCGTCCACGCCATTGAAGCGCCGGGCAGCATTGTCACGCGCATCCTTTCCCTCCCGCCCGTAGCCTGGCTAGGCCGCCGCTCGTATGCCTTCTATCTCTGGCATGCGCCGGTGCTGTGGATGCTTGCTTCGTCCGCCGAGAGCCCGTGGATGCAAATCATGATTACGTTCGCGGCGACGGCGGCGATTGCAGAGTTGTCGTGGCGCTTGGTTGAAGCACCGGCGCTAAAGCTCAAGACGCGCTTCGAGCGAGCGGGCTTGCCTTTGAGGGCCGAGCCATCGGCGCCACACGCCGGCGCTCTGGTCTGGCGGTCGGCCGAGCAAGGCGGCGAAGCTCACTAGCCAACTGTGGGCGCGTCAGACGGTCCCAGGTCGCGCCGGTCCGCTCACGCCTGGAGGGCGCAGAGCCGGGTTCTAGCTGGCGCGCCCGGCGCCGTTGGCCTCCATCAACCGGATCAGTACGGCCGCAGCCTTCTGGACCTCTCGACCCCGGTCGCCGCGGTCGCCCATCGCCGCCTCGCCCAGCCGTTCCACGTGCACGACCTCGTCGGCGAACAGCCAATCGCCTTGGCCCTGACGCGGATCGTCGAAAATCTCCAGGTCTTGCAGCAGGGCGTGCCTGGCCAGTGCGGCGCGGGCCGGCGAAAGTCGAGCCGAGGTCAGGATCAGGAGGGCGCGATAGAGCCGACGACGATCCGGATGAGCCCAGGACAATGGCGCCAGGGACAACTTCGTCATCGTGCTGTCGTCGCCCGCCAGAAGTCGATCATGGAGGGGCAAAGGCCTAAGGGTGCGCCGCGAGTTGTCGGATTGCGTCAACGATCAGTTCCGGCTCGGTGAGGTTGATCATGTGATCGCTCTTCTCGGCGACAATCGTTTGAGAACGCGATGACAGGGCCGCGAGCCGTCCCTGAGCATCCGGCCACCCGGTCTCCAGCGGCGCGAGCGACTGGGGGAAAGGTCGCCCGTGCCGCATGACGACGAGCGGAATGTTCTTGAGCCGGCCGAAGCCGCCTGGCGCCTGCTGCGCCTTTGACGACATCCAGTAGGATTCGGCCTCGAGAGCTCCGGTTTCGAAGACCTGAGCCTGAGCGTTGGAGGCGTTGCTCCCCGTCTTCCGAGCCGCTGCTGCGGCGGCGCTGAGCCCGGCTTGCTGCTGGCGAAGAATGGCGACGACGGCGGGGTCGTAGACGAGGCCTTCCTCCACCGCATCGACCAGGACAACGCCCGCGATTTCCTTGGGATATCGACGAACAAAGCTCCGAGCCAGGAAGCCGCCCCAGGAGTGGGCGACGAGGACGAAGGGGCCTCGCTCCCCGGCGATGGCGAGAACCTTGTGAAGCTCTTGCGCACGATCCTCGAACGTCATGGGCGCGGCCAGCGGCGTGCTCGCTCCGTAGCCCGGCCGATCGTACAGGCAGATGCGGGTGAAGGTCGCCGCGGAATCCTGCACCCTTCGCCAGGTCGTCGCAGGAGATGCGCCGCCGGTGATGACGACTGCGGTACGCGGGCCTTCGCCCACACAGCGGATGTCGATCTGGCGATCGCCGATGGTCACGAGCCGTCCGCTTACCGGCTCAGCAGCGTGAGCGGACGCCGCCGCGGCGAGAACGGCCAGACAGAACCCCAGTCTTGCGACGTACTTCCCGCGCGTCATCGCTCCCCCTTGAACGGACTCTGATGGACCCGGAAAAGCGGGGCAATAGCTCTGGCGGCCGACGCGGCTATCACGTTGTCGCGCAGCGCACGCCAAGGAGCCCCGCCCCCTCGGGGAAAGGGGCGGGGCTCGGGCGGCGCGCTGCGGGGTCAGCGCGCCGGGGTCTTGGCGCAGGCGCCGCTGACCGGGTTGCAGCGGAAGCCGCCGTCGAAGGGGCTCACCGCATAGGCGTTGCCGAAGATGTTCGGGGCCCAGGGGTAGTCCGTGGAGACGACCTGGGCGCCGCTGGCCAGGGCCGCGTCGCGGCGGGCGGGGTCGTTCTGGCGGGCCTCATAGGTATCGATGTCGCTGCGCGAGCGGACCAGGCGGCCGGCCTTCACCAGCGCCTTGATCTCGCCGCCGCGGGTCAGGGCGTTGTCGACCATGACGAAGGCGGCGTGCGCCATGCCCGGCTCGCCCTGCACGAAGGCCAGCCGGCCCTCGAGGTTGGGATGGCCGTCGAGATAGGGCTTGAAGGCCGCCAGGTTCATCCCCGGCACGATCATCAGGAACACGAACTTGCCGCGCGCCTGGCCGAGGGTCGGCCAGGCCCCGGCCAGGGCGGCCTTTTCCAGGGTCGCGTGCTGGCCGCGCAGGTCGTCGGGGGCGACCACCCGGTCGCGGCCGATGATCTCGCCGATCGAGGCGTCCATCTCGGCGAAGGCCTTGGCGTCGAAGGGGATCAGCTGGGTGGCGCCCGGCGCGAAGCCGGCCAGGCTGTTGAACTTCGGCTCCAGCAGCACGAACACCGGCGAGTGGCCGGGATTGGCGTCCGACCAGGCCCGCATCTGCTGCAGGCACAGGCGGAAGGTCGGGCAGCTGCTGCGGAAGTCGATGTCCGCGGCGTGCAGGGTCTTCAGGCCCGGCTCCTTGAGCGCCTCGGAATAGAGCGGGGCCAGGTTCTTGGCGCCCTTCTCGCGCAGCAGCCGATAGGCCAGGGGATCGGAGAAGCGGCCGCCCTCGTGGTCGACATTGAGGTCGAACTCCAGGCTGCGCAGGCCCGCGCGCAGCTGCATCTCGACTGGGGGATGGACGTATTCCAGGCCCGCCTGCAGGTCGGCGCCGAGCGGATTGGGGTGCTCGTCGGCGAAGCGCGCGGCCATGGCCGGCGGCATCATCTTCATCATCCCGTCCAGGGTCGGCTGGATCAGCGGCTTCATCACCGCGAACACCCGCGGGTCGGCCGGCTGGCTGTAGCTGTTGTGGGTGCCGACCACCTGGATCTGGTTGAGCTTGAGGTCGTCGCCAGGGGCCGCGGCCGCCGTGGAGGCGAACGCCAGGGCGGCGAGGCTGGTCATCAGCGTCTTCATGAGATCTCTCGAAATCAGCGGGTGATGCGAACGCGCAGGCCGAGCATGCGGGGGCTGGCGCGGATCGAGGTGGGGACGCCGAAGAACTTGCCGCCGTTGCCGACGTCGCGGACCCAGTCCTGGTCGAGCAGGTTCTCGGCGTAGGCTTCGAGCAGCACGCCGTCGGCGCTTTCGACGCCGAGGCGCAGGTCGACCAGGCCGAACGCCTTCTGCATCTCGCTGTCGAGATTGTCGTTGTTCAGGAAGTACTTGGAGCGCCAGGCGTAGTTGGCGTTCACGAAGCCGTCCCAGTCGCCGAACACCGGACGGCGGTAGTCGGCGCTGAACGAGGCGGTGTGTTCCGGGGCCATCCGGAAGACGTTGCCGGAGCGGTCGACCGGCTGGCCGCCGACGACCTCGCGGAACTCGTCGTACTGGGTGTGCAGGTAGGCGTAGGCCCCAGAGAGGGTCAGTTCGGGCGTCACCTTCAGCCCGCCGTTCAGCTCCACGCCCCAGGCCGAGGCCTTGCCGGCGTTGACGGTTCCGAGGGTCAGGTCGACGGCGCGGGTCTGGAAGTCGTTGTAGTCATAGGTGAAGGCGGCGGCCTCGAAGTAGAGCCGGTCCATCAGCGTGCCCTTGGCGCCGACCTCGAAGTTGACCACCTCCTCGGTCTTCACCTCGCTGAAGGTCGGGGTGGGCTTGCCGTTGACCGGCGCGCCGAAGGTGGTCTGCGGGTAGCCGGCCTTCAGCCCGCGCGAGGCGCCGGCATAGATGTTGACCTGGTCGGTGAGGCGGTAGGTCAGCGCGATCCGCGGCTGGACCAGGTCGTAGTCGCGGCTGTTGGAGAACTCCTGGCCCAGCGAGTTGGAGAGCCCGTTGGGCAGGGCGATCGGGCGCACGCCGTCGAGCGTGGTGACCAGGGACGAGTTGCGGACCGTGGCCTCGTCGTGGGTGAAGCGGACGCCGGCGTCCAGAACCAGGCGGTCGGTGAGATCGTAGCCGCCGTTGATGTAGGCCGACCAGCTTTCACGGTTGTTGCGGGTGTTGGAGAGCGTCGAGTTGCCGGTGGTGACCGGCAGTAGGACGTTCGTGCCCGGGACCGGGAACTGGGTGACCGGCGTCGTGCGCTTGGGGAAGCCGGCCAGCAGCAGTTGTTCGTTGATCACGAACTCGGACTGATTGAAGGTCTTGTCCTTGTAGAAGCTGACGCCGCCGACCGCGCGGAACGGGCCGCCGTTGTCATAGGCCAGCCGGACCTCCTGGCTGAGGATGCTCTGGTCGTCGACGTTGTTGCGGCCGATCAGGAATTCGTAGGTGGTGCCGTCGACGTCCCAGGACTCGGCGAAGTCCACCTCGCGCCAGGCGCTGATCGATTTCAGGTTCCAGCCGTCGGCGAGGTCCCAGTCGGCCAGCAGGGCGGCGCCGGTCTGGCGGCGCTTTTGCGGCGGCTGGTAGCGGTTCTGGGCCGCATCGCTGAACCAGCCGGTGTCGCCGCCGGGGGAGGCGATGTTGATGGCCTTGGTCGCGGCCGCCGCGTCGTTGTCGGCCTGGTGGTCGAGGATCAGGTCGAAGGTCAGGTCCTGGCTCGGCGCCCAGCGCAGCGAGGCGCGAGCGGCCCAGAGATCGTCGTCGTTCAGCTTCTTGCCGCCGGCGAGGTTGGTCACATAGCCCTCGCGCTCGCGGCGGCGGGCCGATATGCGCAGGCCCAGCTCGTCCTCGATGATCGGCAGGTTCGCCGTGCCGGTCAGGCTGTAGAGATCGTAGGAGCCGAGTTGGCCTTCGACCGACCAGCCCATGCGCGACAGGTCGGGGCGGCGGGTGACGACGGCGACGGCGCCGATCTGCGAGCCGCGGCCGTAGAGCGTGCCCTGCGGGCCCTTGGCGACCTCGACCCGCTCGATGTCGAACAGCTCCTTGAGCATGCCGCGCGAGCGGCTGGTGTCGACGTCGTTGAGGAAGAACGAGATGCTGGGCTCGGACACCGCGCCAGCGTTGCCGGCCTCGATGCCGCGCATGACGAAGCTGGCCGAGGAGTCGGTCTGCTGCTGCACGAAGAAACCCGGGGTGCGGGTCGAGAGGCGCTCGAAGTCGGTGAAGTTCTGCTGCTCGATGTTGGCCGCGCCGAAGGCGGCGATCGAGATCGGCACGTCCTTCAGCTTCTGCTCGCGCTTCTGGGCGGTGACCACCACTTCCTCGACCGCCAGCGGGTCGGCGGCGGCGGCCTGGGCGAACGCTTGTTCAGTCGCAATGGCGCTGGCGCCGATGGCCAGAAGCGCCCGCAGCGTATGGCGGCGGGCGTGCGCGGTCTTGAGCATCTGTAATCCCCTGTGGCTCGGACGCGGGCCTTCTAGGGGGTCTGCACGGCGTTCAGGAAAACAGTTGTGCGAAATATTTGCGACGACTTTGGCTGAAAAGGCCGCGCAACAGAACAGATGTTCAGGTCGCGCGGGCGAGCATCCAGTCGACCAGTTCGGCGCTTTGCGGCGGCGAGCCCTCGGCGCGGGCCAGCAGGGTGGCGCCGAGCCGGGCGACCGAGGCGCTCTGGGCGGCGCAGAGGTCGAGGTCGCGGCCCAGGCGTTCGGCCGCGCGCCGGCGCAGGTTCTCGCCGCGCAGGCGGCGCAGGTCGACGGCGTAGGGGCGCAGTTCGCTCTCGCGGGCCGCGGCCAGGGCTACCGACACCGTGCCCCGGGCGACGAAGGCCTCGATCTCGGCCTGGTCCTGGCGCGGCGCCAGCCGGCCCTGGGCGACGAGATAGATCACCGTCAGGCCGGCGCGCAGCAGGTCGAGGCGGGTGCGGAAATGATAGGCGACGGACGAGGCCGGAGCCTGGGCCCGCTCGCCGACCGCGCGGTGGGTGACCCCTTCGGCGCCGCGCGCGACGATCACCTCGCCGGCGGCCATGGCGATGTCCAGCGCGCGCCCGGCGTAGGGCGCCTGCGAGGCCGGGCCGGGCAGGGCGAGCGCCGGGTCCAGCCGGCGAACGACGGCTTCGAAGAAGGCCGGTTCGGACAGCCCGAGGCTCGCCCCGCGGCCGGCCAGCCGCTCCAGGGTCATGGCCCGCATCAGCCGGTAGTCGGGGCTGTCCTGCTGGGCCAGGCCGTGGGCGGTCTCGTCGGTGACGTAGCCCAGGCAGGCGCGCGCCCAGGCCTGGGGATCGCCGATGCGGCCCTCGAACACCGCGTCCCAGAAGGCGCGGCGCTCGGCGATCCATGGGGCGACCAGATCGCGCGCCTCCGGGTCGCCGACCGCCGCCAGCAGCAGCTCGCACCAGATCAGACTGGTCACCCGTTCGCGGCCGGCGGCCTCGTCCAGATAGTGTTCGAGCAGGGCGACGAGCGCGGCCGGGGCCAGGGCGCGCAGGCCGGCGAAGCGCGCCAGGAAGGCCGCGTGGCGGGCGGCGTCGGCCTGGCGCTCGGCCTGCACCAGCCGCTCGATCAGCGCGCGCTTGGAGCCGAAGTGATAGGTAAGGGCCGCGACGGTCGAGCCGCTGGCCTCGGCCAGCGGCCGCAGGGTGAGGTCGCGGAAACCGCCGGCGGCCAGGCGCAGGCGGGCGGCCTCCAGGATGCGCTCGGCCGTGGGGGCGCTGCTCGTTTCGGCCGATTCCATGCGGGCTCCTGCTGCGCGGGCCGCCAGTCTTGCGCACAGGTCGCCGACGCTATCAACGGAGACGCTCGGTCAGGCGCCGGGCTGTGCCCCCGCGTCGCGGGCCTCCATGACCTCGGCGATCAGTTCGGCGGCGTCGAGGGGCTTGACCAGGAAGGCGTCGGCGCCGGCGCGGTGGCTGGCCTCGCGGTGCTCGGGCATGGCGTTGGCGGTCAGCATGCAGATGCGCGGGCCCAGGCGCAGCGGCCGGGCGGCGCGGATGCGGCTGACCGCGGTGACCCCGTCCATGACCGGCATCTGCATGTCCATCAGGATGAGGTCATAGGTCGCCTCGGCCGCCGCCTGAACCGCCTGCTGGCCGTTCTCGACGCAGGTCAGGTCGACCGGCAGGCCGCCGAGGATGAGCTCGACCACCCGGCGGTTGGTCGGATGGTCCTCGGCCAGCAGCACACGCACGGGGCGGTCGGCGGGGGGCGGCGAGGAGGATGGGGCCGGCGCCTGGAGGGCGAGGTCGGGGGCCACGCGCCGCAAGGGCAGCTCGAAGGCGAAGGTCGCGCCCTGGCCCGGGCTGGAGGAGGCGACGATCTCGCCGTCCATCAGGTCGACCAGCGAGCGGGAGATCGCCAGGCCAAGGCCGGTGCCGCCGAACTCGCGCGTGATCGAAGAGTCAGCCTGCTCGAAGCGGTCGAACAGCGCCTCGGCGACCTGCTGGGAGAAACCGACGCCGGTGTCCTCGACCACGAAGCGCACGCGGCGCACGTCGCCGGCCACGCCGCGCGACAGCACCTTGAGCCGCACCTCGCCGCGGGCGGTGAACTTCACGGCGTTGGAGAGCAGGTTGGACAGCACCTGGCGGATGCGCAGGTCATCGCCGTGGAAGCGGTCGCAGACCTCGCGGTCCATCTCCAGCCGGAAGCCGATGCCCTTTTCGGCGGCGCTGGCCTGGAACAGGGCGAAGACGGCGCGGACCATCTCGGCCAGGTCGAAGGGATCGTCGCGGATGCAGAGCCGGCCGGCGTCGACCTTGGCCAGATCGAGGATGTCGCTGAGCAGGTCCTGCAGCGCACGGCCGGAGGTCTCGATCAGCTGGACCATCTCGCGCTGAATCTCGGCCAGCTCGGTGCGGGCCAGGGCGCCGGCGACCCCGAGCACGCCGTTCAGCGGGGTGCGGATCTCGTGGCTCATATTGGCCAGGAAGGTCGACTTGGCGCGGCTGGCCTCCTCGGCTTCCTCGCGGGCCTGGACCAGTCGGGCCTCGGCGGCCTTCCGCTCGGTGAGGTCGCGGACGATGGTGGTGAAGGCCGTACCGGCCGGGGTCTCAAGACGGGCGAGGGAGGCCTCGGCGGGAAACTCCTCGCCGTCGCTGCGCAGGCCGAGAATCTCGGCGCGCTCGTGCATCCGCAGGCTGGGCCGCGTGCCGGAGGCGAAACGGTAGACCGCCTGCTGGTGGCGGGCGCGGAATCGGGCGGGCATCAGGTCCTCGACGCTGCGACCGAGCGCCTCCTCGGCGCTGTAGCCGAACATGGCCTCGGCCCCGGCGCTGAACAGGATGATGCGCGCGTCGGCGTCGGCGACGACGATCGCCTCGGGCGAGATCTTCAGCATGCCGGCCAGCATCTGCTGGCTGCGGTGGGAGGCGGCCTCGGCGACGCGCAGCGGCGTGACGTCCTGCACTGCGCCGACCAGGCCGACGGCCGCGCCGGTCTGGTCGAAGCGCGGCGCGCCCTGATGGCGCAGGACCCGAACCGCCCCGTCGGGCAGCCTGACGCGGTGGTCGAGCGCGTAGGCGCAGCCGGTGTCGAGCGCCCGCCGGACGGCTTCCTCGAGACGTCGGCGGTCGTCGGCCGGGAGCATGTCCAGCGCCTGGGCGGCGGTGCAGGGGCCGGGCGGCAGGCCGAGCAGGCGCAGGGCCGGCTCGCTGCAGGAGAGGGCGCCGTCGGCGGCGGTCCACTCCCAGGCGCCGGCGTTGGCCAGGCGCTGCACCCGCTCGAGGCGGTCCTCAACCATGGGCGAGCCGGCCGCCGGAGACCGCCGAGGCCAGCGCCCGGGTCATCGCGCCGACCGGGCTGGCGTCGCTGCGCGGCGGTTGGCCCGACAGCCGGAAGCGGGCGACCAGGGCGGTCAGTTCGGCGGCCTCGCCGCGCAGGGCGCGGGTGGCGGCGGCGGCCTGCTCGACCATGGCCGCGTTCTGCTGCAGTCCCTGGTCCATCTGGTTCACCGCCGAGTTGATCTGGGCCAGGCCCGAGGCCTGTTCCTGGGTCGAGGCGGCGATGCCGGTGACCACCTCGTCGATCTCGCCGACCTTGTCGGCGATGGCCTGCAGGGCCGCGCCGGTTTCACGCACCAGGCCGACGCCCTCGTCGACGTGACCGGCGGAGGCGCCGATCAGATCCTTGATCTCCCGCGCGGCGTCGGCCGACCTCTGGGCCAGGGCGCGGACCTCGGAGGCGACGACGGCGAAGCCGCGCCCGGCCTCGCCGGCGCGCGCGGCCTCGACCCCGGCGTTGAGGGCCAGCAGGTTGGTCTGGAAGGCGATCTCGTCGATCACCCCGATGATGCGGCCGATCTGGCCGGACGATTGCTCGATCTGGCCCATAGCGCCGACGGCGCGCTCGACCACGGTGGTGGAAAATTCGGCCTGGGCCTTGGCGACGGCGACCACTTCGCCCGCCTGACGCGCGCCGTCGGCGGTGGCCTTCACCGTGGCGGTGATCTGGTCGAGCGCCGCGGCGGTCTCCTCCAGGGCGGCGGCCTGGCGCTCGGTGCGCAGAGAGAGGTCGTCGGAGGCGCGGGCGAGTTCGGCCGCGCCGGCCTCGACGCCGGCCGCGTTCCCGGCCACCGAGGCGATGGTCTCTTCCAGCCGGACCAGGGCGGCGTTGAAGTCCTCGCGGATCTGGGCGTACGCGGCCGCCAACCCGGCCTCGATCCGGTAGCCGAGGTCGCCGCCGGCCAGGGCGCTCATCCCCGAGCCGATGGTCTGGACGATGGCGGCGCGTTCGGCCGCCAGGACCTGGGCCTCGGCTTGCCGGCGCGCGGCCTCGGCGGCGGCGAGATAGACCGAGATCGCATAGTCCATGTCGAGCAGGGTCGCCTTGGTGAGCGCCCCCAACTCGGCGGCCACCTGGTCGGGCGTGGGCCCGCGGCGCAGGATCCCGCCGCGCGGCCAGCGGGCGGCGGTCACCGCGGCGATCAGCCCTTCCAGCACCAGGGCGTAGCCGCCGATGTACCAGCGCGGCTCCAGGCCGATGCGGGCGTGGGTTTCGCCGACGGTGGTGACGGCGGCGACGTACCTCTCATCGAAGCGGCCGCTGGAGATCGTCTCCCAGTGATCGATCTGGCGGCCCTTGGCGCTGGCCACGTGGGTGGAGCCGGAAAAGAAGGCCCGGGTCTCCTCACGTTGCGAGACCTGGCCGTAGAAGGCGTCGAGCGCGCCGGGCAAGGCGCTCATGACGATGGGTTTGATGTCCCGGAGACTCTCGCAGGCGAGGTCGTCCATACGCATGAAGCTTAGTCGTTCACTGAGTTGCGCAGTAATAGACATGTTAGTCCCCCCGCTATATTGGGCAGGACGCTGGACGCGTTTTCGTTAACGATGTCCTAAAATGACAAATATCAAAAGTAATAGAAAAGTATAGTGGCGTAATTATTCTTATTAGTTCGCCTGGCTATATTTTGTTAGCCGTTCGGCTAGGCCTGGGGGCGCGATTGACCGGAGGCCATGCGGCTGACCACCTCGGTGCGGTTGCGGGCGCCGGTGGCGCTGAGGATCGCCTGGACGTGCAGCTTGACGGTGGCGATGGCGATGCCGAGGTGTTCGGCGATCTCCTTGTTGGTCCGGCCGCGTTCGAGTTCGCGCAGGACCTCGATCTGGCGCGGCGACAGGCGCGGGCCGTGGCCGGGAATGGGGTCGGGGATCGCGCCCAACTCCTCGAAGCAGGGGAAGTACTCGCCGCCGACGACGACCAGGCGCAGCACGGCCACCAGAATGTCGGAGGCGGTGTCCTTGGGGACCAGGGCGCGGAAGCCGCGGGCGTAGGCGATCTTGGCCCAGCGGACGTTCTTGTGCGGCGGCATCAGGACCAGGCGACCGACGGTCAGTTGCTCGGCGTGCCGCTCCAGCCAGTCGCCAGGGTCGCACTGGGCCGGCGGGTCCAGCAGGATCAGGTCGTCCGCATCCGGAGCGAGCGGGGCCAGCTGGGCGACATCGTCGAGCGTCACCACGGGATCGCCGGGGAGCTGGGCCGCCACGAGGACGCTCAGGGCGTCCCGCCAAAGCGGTTGTCTGCTCACCACGACCACACGCATCACGCACCCCCTGGCGGCCTCTACGCGCCGCCCGTCAATTTGACGTAACGCTAGTATGGGGTTCGGGCAGGCGAGTCATCTGGCCGATAGGACTATTCCGGCCGTCTTCGGCGCTCGCCGGACAGGTTCGTCGAACGACGTTTCGTTTCCTGCGCGAAGGGATCGCGCGTGAGGAGAATTACATGCGATCGTCCGGCGGCGGATCATCGTCGGCGGGGCGCGCGCCCTCGTGCCGGCTGCGCCACTCGGCGAAACCGCGGTCGAAGCGTTCCTGCCACTCGCCGCGGAAGGTGCGGTACTCGGCGTCGTACCTGCGCTGCTGCTCGGCGCGCCAGACGGCGTAGTCGCGATCGTGGGCGGAGAGCTTGGCTTCGCGCCAGTCGAGGTACTCCAGCTCGAACTCGGCCTCGGCGTCGGGGTGATAAGCGTAGTCGGCGGGAGGGCCGAACTCGCGCACCCCGAGGTCGCGGGGATCCAGCGGCTGGTCGCCGTAGGGCGCGCGCTCGGCCTCGGTAGGGGCCGCGCCGACCGGACGGGCGCGGCGGCGGACGATGGACTGGCGATAGCCGTGCGGTTCGATCCCGTACTCCTGGCCGCCGTGCGGGGCGTCGAGACTGTAGTAGCCGCGGGCCAGGGCGTCGGCTTCGTCGAAGGGCGCGTCCGGCGCGCTGTCGCGGCCCGACTCGTAGCGGCCGCGCCGCCAATCGGGGCGGGTCTCGCTGGGCCGGTGGGCGCCGAAGGCGTCGAACGATCGGGTGTCGGCGCCGTAGTAGCGGGCTTGGTCGGAGGAGTAGCGGCCCTCTTCGCCGAAGCTGTGAGGTTCCGCCGCGGGGCGTTTGGCCTCGTTACGGCGACGGCTGCGCCGGCGCGGTTCGTCGGGCGGGGTCGGGCGATGGGGCATGGACCTGATCCTCGATAGCTCCTTCCTTCGAAAACGACGGGGCCGAGGGGGTGTTCCGTCGCCGTGCGCGGCGACTCGGGCGATGGCTGGCGGCCCCCCGGGCGATGCGCCGGCGCGCGAAACGCCGCAGCGCCAACGCGCCGCCAGAGGCTAGGGTGGAGCAATGGTGACGAGACAGATGTGGCTGGCGGCCGCGGCGCTGCTGGCGGCGGGGCCGGCGGCGGCGGCGGACCGGGGCACGACCCAGGTCGACGAGGGCTTCCGCGGGGCGGTGACCGCGCCGCTGGAGGACCTGAACCTAAAGCAGGCGCAGATCCCCGACGTACTGGTCCGGGCGCACGCCGATCCGTACGAGGCCCGCGAACTGACCCGCTGCGAGGCGATCGCCGCCGAGATCGGCCGGCTGGACGCGGTGCTGGGCCCCGACCTGGACGAGGCGCCGGCCCCCGACGAGCGCACGCGGATGCAGAAGCTGGGCGCGCAGGCCAAGGCCGCCGCGGTGGCCGAGGTGCGCGGGGAGACCCAGGACCTGCTGCCGTTCCGCGGCTGGGTGCGCAAGCTGAGCGGCGCCGACCGCCACCGCAAGGCGGTGGAGGCCGCGATCAAGGCCGGCGGCGTGCGGCGCGGCTACCTGAAGGGCGTGGGCATGAACATGAACTGCGCGCCGCCAGCTGCGCCGAGTTGGTTCGTGCCCGAGAAGCCGGCCACGCCGACGTCGTGGCTGGCCGACCTCTGGAGCGGGCTGGTGAACTGGCTGCGCGGGCTGCTGTCGGTCTTCAGCCGCTAGTTCATGCCGGCCGCGACGAGGACGGCGGCGAGGCCGACGCTCATGCCGCGGACGCTGTTGGCCTTTTCGACGTCGATCCATTCGTCCAGCGAGTGGGCGCGGCCGCCTGAGCCGCCGCCGCCGATGGTGATGGCCGGAATGCCCAGGGCCATCGGCGCGTTGGCGTCGGTGGAGGAAGCCTCGTACTGGGGCTTGTAGCCGAGCGCCTCGATAGCCGCAGCGGTTCCGGCCACGAGGGCGGCATCCTTGGCGGTCTGGCCGGCCGGGCGGTCGCCGATCGGCTTGATCTCGACGCTGACCTGCCCGACGCGGGTGGAGCGGGCCTTGTTCTCGTGGTCGACGGCGGCCTGCATGATCTCCTTGAAGCGGCCGTCGAGCTTGGCCAGTTCGCCGGCGTCGGCCGAGCGCATGTCAAACTCGGTGAAGACCTTGTTGGGGATGGCGTTGACCGAGGTGCCGCCGCCGGTGACCGAGGCCGAGTAGGTCACCTTCGGTGAAGTCGGGACCTGGACTTCGTAGAAGTCGGCGATCGCCTTGCCCATGGCGGCCATCGGATTGACGATGCCGAACGAGCCGTAGCTGTGGCCGCCCGGACCGCTGAAGATCGCGCGATAGCGCTTGGAGCCGACGCCGACGTGGGTGATGCCGCTGGGGTCGAGGCCGTCGACCGAGAAGAACGCCTTGGTGCGGTCCTTGTACTTGCCCTGGTTGAAGAAGTAGCGGACGCCGCGCAGGTCGCCGGGGCCTTCCTCCCCGACCGTGCCCACGAACAGGATGTCGCTGGAAGTCTTGATCTTGGCCGCGTCGAGGGCGCGGATCCAGGCGAGCAGGACCGCGAGGTTGTGGGTGTCATCGGCGACGCCCGGGGCGAACAGCTTGGTCCCCTCGCGGCGGACCTTCACGTCGGTGCCTTCCGGGAAGACAGTGTCGAGGTGGGCGGAGACCACCACCAGCGGGCCGGGCCGGGTTCCCTTGCGCAGGCCCATGACGTTGCCCTCGGCGTCGATCTCGACGTCGGTCAGGCCGTGGGCCTCCAGCATCGCCTTGTAGGCCTTGCCGCGGGCCTCTTCCTTGAAGGGCGGGGCCGGGATTTCGGTCAGGGTGATGATGTCCTGAACGGTGCGCTCATGCTCACGGTCGAGCACCGCGGTCGCCGCCTTGAAGGCGGGGCTGGCGACGATCCTGGCCGCGTCGTCCTTTGGCGCGGCGAAGGCCGGCGCGGCGATCAGGACGGACAGCGCGAGCGCGGCGGGCAGGGAACGGGACATGGATACTCCAGGCGAAACGAGTCGCCGGGCATAGTAGCGGCCGGGCTTGGCTCCGCCAGCCGCTGGGCTCTTGAACAGTCCGCTCCGGTGTCATCCCGGTTTGCGACGCAAGACCGGGATCCATTCGCACCGAAAGGGGCTGGATGGGGCGGACTCAGGCCCGGCTGGCCTCGGCGTGGTCGAGGACCATGACGTCGGCGGCCTCCTCGGCGTCCATGATCTTCAGCAGCCGGGCGCGGGCGCGGTTGACCCGGCTCTTGATGGTGCCCAGCGCGCAGCCGCAGATCTCGGCGGCTTCCTCGTAGGAGAGGCCGGCGGCGCCGACCAGGATCAGCGCCTCGCGGTGTTCGTCGGGCAGCTGGGCGAGGCCCGCCTGAAGCGCGCGCATGGCGATGCTCCAGTCCTGGGTCGGCGGGGTGCGCATGTTGTTGGCGTACTCGCCGGTCTCGTCACGGACCTCGCGCCGGCGGCGGATCACCTGAGTGTAGTAGGTGTTGCGCAGGATCGTGAACAGCCAGGCGCGCAGATTGGTGCCCGGCTCGAACTTATCGCGATTGGACCAGGCCTTGATCAGGGTGTCCTGCACCAGGTCGTCGGCGTCGGAGCCGTTGTGGCTGAGGGACCAAGCGAAGGCGCGCAGAGCGGGGATCATCGCCACCACCTCGTTGCGCCACTCGGTGTCTCCGCCCATGCTGTCCTCGAAACGCCCGATCCCCTCGACGGGCCGTACGCTTTTCGTGGGACCTCAACGCGTCCTTGGGGCAACCGTTCCGGCTTGCGGGAACGCCCCGAGCCCCCAAATGCAAGGAACTGCGTTCGCATTACGACGTTTGGCGGGGCGAGCACGGCTTCGCCGGGCATCGGCGAAATCCGGCACAATCGGAACAGAGTGGAGCGGGACGATGGCGTCATTCGACAAGGCCAGGCTCGCGCCCGCGCCGGCCCGGGCCGCGCGGGCGCGCAGCGCCCCCGATCCCTACCGCAAGGTCCGCGACGCCAGCCTGGCGCTGACTGCGCACCTGTCGGCCGAGGACCAGGCCGCCCAGTCGATGCCGGACGCCAGCCCGGTGAAGTGGCACCTGGCGCACACGACCTGGTTCTTCGAGACCTTCCTGCTGGTCCCGCACCTGCCGGGCTACCGGGTGTTCGATCCGGCCTTCGGATATCTGTTCAACTCGTACTACGAGGCGCTGGGGCCGCGGCAGCCGCGCCCGCAGCGCGGCCTGCTGACCCGCCCGTCGCTCGCCCAGGTGCTGGCCTATCGGGCGCATGTCGACGAGGCGATGGGGCGGCTGCTGGCCGCGCCGTTCGATGGCATGGCCGAACTGGTCGAACTGGGGCTGGCGCACGAGGAGCAGCACCAGGAACTGATCCTGATGGACGTGCTGCACCTGTTCGCGCAGTCGCCGCTGAAGCCAGCCTATGTGCCGGCGCCGGCCCTGCCGGTCGGGCGCGATCCCGGGCCGGCGGGCGAGGTCGCCTTCGACGGCGGCGTGGTCGAGATCGGGCACGACGGCGAGGGCTTCGCCTTCGACAACGAGGGGCCGCGGCACAGGGTCTATCTGGAGCCGTACCGGCTGGCCGACCGGCTGGTGACCAACGGCGAGTGGCTGGCCTTCATGGCCGACGGCGGCTATCGGCGGCCTGAGCTCTGGCTGTCGGAGGGCTGGGCGCGGGTCCAGGCCGAGGGCTGGGAGGCGCCGCTCTACTGGGAGCAGGGCGAGCGCGGCTGGCTGGCCATGACCCTGCAGGGCCGCAGGGCGATCGCGCCGCACGCGCCGGTGACCCATGTCAGCTTCTACGAGGCCGACGCCTATGCGACCTGGGCCGGGGCGCGGCTGCCGACCGAGGCCGAATGGGAGCATGCCGCCCAAGGGCTGGCGGCGGTCGGCAACATGCGCGAGCAGTTGCAGTTCGGACCGGCGGCGGCGGGATCTGCGCCCGGCCTGCGCCAGATGTTCGGCGACGTCTGGGAATGGACCCGCAGCGCCTATGGCCCCTATCCCGGTTTCCATCCGGCGGGCGGGGCGGTCGGCGAGTACAACGGCAAGTTCATGATCGGCCAGATGGTGCTGCGCGGCGGCTGCTGCGCGACGCCGGCCGGGCACGTGCGGGCCAGCTACCGCAACTTCTTCTACCCGCAGCAGCGGTGGATGTTCTCCGGCGTGCGGCTGGCCTGGGACGGGCCCGCGCAGCCGGATGGCGCGGCGGCGGACAGCGAGTTCGCGCGCGACGTGGTCGCCGGGCTGTCGCGGCCGCAGAAGACGCTGGCGGCGAAGTACTTCTACGACGCGGCGGGCTCGGACCTGTTCGAGGCGATCACCGAGCTGCCGGAATACTACCCGACCCGCACCGAGCTGGCGCTGATGCGCCGGACGGCCGGCGAGATGGCCGCGGCGATTCCGGCCGGGGCCAGCCTGGTCGAGTTCGGCAGCGGGGCGAGCACCAAGACCCGGCTGCTGCTGGACGCCGCGCCGCAGCTGGCGGTCTATGCGCCGATCGACATCAGCGCCTCGGCGCTGGACGCGGCGGCCGCGGCGATCGGGCGGGACTATCCGAAGCTGGCGGTTGCGCCGCTGGCCGAGGACTTCACCAAGGCGCTGGCGTTGCCGCAGGCCGCGCGCCATCCGCGGATCGGCTACTTCCCAGGCTCGACCATCGGCAACTTCACCCCGGAAGAGGTCGTCGGCTTCCTGTCAGGGGCGCGGCGGCTGCTGGGCGAGGACGCCCGGTTCCTGGTCGGCATCGACCTGGCCAAGGACGAGGCGACGCTGACAGCGGCCTATGACGACGCCCAAGGCGTGACGGCGGCCTTCAACCTGAACCTGCTGGCGCGGATCAATCGCGAGCTTGGCGGGGACTTCGACCTGGCGGCGTTCCGGCACCAGGCAGTGTGGAACGCCGAGCAGAGCCGGATCGAGATGCATCTGGTCAGCGAGCGCGACCAGGTCGTCAGCGTGGCAGGGCGCAGGTTCCGCTTCGCCGCCGGCGAGACCATCCACACGGAGAACTCCTACAAGTTCACGCTGGAGGGGTTTGCTGAGCTGGCCGCGGAGGCCGGCTGGAAGCTGGAGCGGAACTGGGAAAGTCCCGCCCCGAGCTTCGCAGTGGTGCTGCTGAGGGCCTGACCGACCTTGGAGTCGGCAGGCGCCTCGGCGTCTTAGCTCTCGAGACGATCGCCCCGGCTGCGGCCGCCGCCACGCGAGGACTCACCGCCCTTGCGCCCAGCGGAGGCGGCCAGGTCGCGGTCCTTGGCGAAGCTGCGTTTCTCGCCCGGCACGCTGGCGCCGCCCTTGCGCGCGATCTCGCGGCGGCGTTCCGGATTCATTGCTGCAAATCCGCGGCGGGATTTCGGCTTGGCGGTGGGTTCAAGATCCATGAGCGGCTCCTCTATGCATCGACCGTCGGGGGGAGGGCGGCCGACGCCTCGCTGTCCTTACGGTCAAGCAAACTCGCCAAGGGCGAAGGAGGTTGCGCGCAAAATGCGATTGAGCCCTGCGACGTTTCGTACCGCAAAGCTTTGTCCGGACACGGTGTTCGTGGTCCGGCAGGGGATAGCGGTGCGGGCGCGCGCCGTTGGGGCGGCGTTAAATTTTTCCGGAGCGGTCAGATCGGCAGCTGGACCCTGGCGGTGAGGCCGCCGTCCGGGCGATTTTCCAGCACCACGTCGCCGCCATGCCCGCGGGCCACCGAGCGGACCACGGCCAGGCCGAGGCCGATGCCGCCGGTCTGGCGGCTGCGCGAGGGCTCGCGCCGATAGAAGGGCTCGAACACCCGCTCGCTCTCCTCGGGCGGGATGCCGGGGCCGTCGTCCTCGATCTCGACGATGGCGCTGGCCCCGTCGCGATAGACGCGGGCGCGGGCGCGGCCGCCGAACTTGACCGCATTTTCCAGCAGGTTGGCGAACAGTCGCCGCAGGGCCAGCGGGTCGCCCTCGAGCACCACCTTCTCGCCGAGCTCGACCTGGGTGTCGGCGCCGGTGTCGGCCATCTCGTCGCAGACGCTTTCGAGCAGCGAAGACAGTTCCAGCAGCGTCCGCTCGCCCGGCCGGCTGGTGTCGCGCACGAAGGTCAGGGCGGCGGAGATCATCTCCTCCATCTGGTCGATGTCGGCGGCCATCTTCACGCGCACGTCCTCGGGCACGTTTTCGATGCGGAAGCGCAGGCGGGTGAGGGGCGTGCGCAGGTCGTGGGCGATGGCCCCGACCATGGCGGTGCGGTCTTCGACGTAGCGGCGCAGGCGCTCCTGCATGTCGTTGAACGCCTTCACCGCGACGCTGATCTCGGCCGAGCCCTTGAGCGACAGCGGCGGGGCGCGCGGATCGCGGCCGAGCCGCTCGGCCGCGTCGGTGAACAGCCGGATGGGCGCGGAGAGCCGGCGCGCGAACACGAAGGCCACCGGGGTCATGGCCAGCGCCGAGAGCAGGAACAGCAGCACGATCCGCTGCTGCCAGGCGTCCAGGCCGATGCCGCGCTCGGGCGAGAGCACCTTCCAGCGGCCGTCGGGCTGCTGCACGGCGACCTTGAACGGAGCGATCAGGAAGTGCTCCTCGACCTCGCCGCCCTCGCGGGCGATGCGGTCGCGGATGACGCGGAACACGCGGCGGTCGGAGAACGGGAAGCGCGAAGTCGAGGCCACCATCACCCGCTCGACCGGGACGCCGAGGCCGGCGGCGATCTGGGCGCGGATCTTCGGCGTCATCCGCCCGTCCATGACCAGGGGCGGCGGGGTCTTGGCGATAGTGACGGCCAGCGGGTGCCGCTCGGTAAAGGTCGGGGGCGCCCCGCGCAGGGTCTGAACGATCTCGCTGATCCGATAGAAGTCGGGGGCGGGCGGGGGCAGGTTGAACAGCAGGAACAGGCTGATCGCCTGGGCGGCGACCAGGCTGAGCCCGATCAGGGCGAGCAGTTGACCGAACAGGGATGCGGTCGGCCGCCCGGCCCAAGGGGCGGTCACAGGCGCTTCACCTTGGCGGTGAACATGTAGCCTTCGTTGCGGATCGTGCGGATCAGGTCCTGGCCGCCGCCGCCGTCGTCCAGCTTGCGGCGCAGACGGCTGATCTGGACGTCGATGGCGCGGTCGAAGGCGTCGGAATCGGGCCCGCGGGCGAACTCCAGCAGCTGGTCGCGGGTCAGCACCCGCTGCGGCCGCTCGACGAAGGTGCGCAGCAGCGAGAACTCGCCGGACGACAGGTTGACGACGACGCCCTGCGGCGAGCGCAGTTCGCGGCGGACGAGGTCGAAGCGCCAGCCGGCGAACTCGCAGCCGGCGCTGGCGCTGGCGGCCTGGCCGCGCTGTTCGGCGCGGCGCAGCACGGCGCGGACGCGGGCCAGCAGTTCGCGCGGGTTGCAGGGCTTGGAGAGGTAGTCGTCGGCGCCGAGCTCCAGTCCGACGATGCGGTCGGTGTCCTCGCCCATGGCCGAGAGCATGATGATCGGCGGGCCTTCGCCGACCGCGAGGCGGCGGCAGATGGCCAGGCCGTCCTCGCCCGGCAGCATCACGTCGAGCACGATCAGGTCGACCGAGCCGCGATCCAGCGCCTGCTCCATTTCGCGCGCGTCGCCGGCGGTTTCGACCTGGTAGCCGTGCTTGCCCAGGAAGTCGGACACGACGTCGCGGATGCCCGGATCGTCGTCGACCATCAGAATGCGGGCGCCGGCGGGCCCGGACTGTTCGGTACGTGTCTCCATCCGGGCCATCTTCACGCGCCCGCGTAACGCGCAGATTTCATGACTGAAAGCATTAGGCGCCGGCCAGCACCTCGTCGGCGACGAAGGGGTTGGTGCGGCGTTCCTGGCCGAAGGTCGACATCGGGCCGTGGCCGGGCACGAAGGCGACGTCGTCGCCCAGCGGCCAGAGCTTGCCGGTGATCGAGTCGATCAGTTGCTGATGGTTGCCGCGCGGGAAGTCGGTGCGGCCGACCGAGCCCTGGAACAGCACGTCGCCGACCTGAGCGAAGCGGGCCTGGCGGTGGAAGAACACCACATGGCCGGGGGTGTGCCCCGGGCAGTGGAAGACCTCGAACTGCGTCTCCCCCAGCGACACCGTGTCGCCGTCCGCCAGCCAGCGGTCGGGGGTGAAGGAGCGGGCGTCCGGCATGCCCCACTTGGCGCCCGAGGCGGTGATCTCGTCGATCCAGAAGGCGTCGTCGGGGTGCGGACCCTCGACCACGGCGCCGGTGGCGGCCTGCAGGGCGGCGGTTCCGCCGGCATGGTCCAGGTGGCCGTGGGTGATCCAGATCTTCTCGAGCGTCAGGCCATTGGCCTTCAGGGCTTCGAGCAGGCGCGGAACCTCGCCGCCCGGATCGATGATGGCGGCCTTCAGCGTCTTAGCGCACCAGACGATGGTGCAGTTCTGCTGCAGCGGGGTGACCGGCGCGATCAGGGCGCGGATGGCGGGTTCGGCGTTCATGGCCCTAACATCGGGCCTGTCGCGCCATAAGAAAAGGCCCGGGACGAACCCGGGCCTCTCCAACTTAGTGCTGGCGATCGCCAGGCGCCGGCGCGCCGGGCATCGGCGCGACGGGACCAGGAGGCGCGTCGGGCGACAATTCGGGGACTTCGACGATGCCCCGGCCGACGTGGCTCTTGCGGTAGCCGTAGAGGTAGTAGACCACCAGGCCGACCAGCGCCCAGCCGAGGAACAGCAGCTTGGTTTCGGTCGACAGGCTGAAGAACAGATAGACGCAGCCGACCGCAGCCAGCGGCGCGACGATCATGATCGCTGGCGCGCGGAACGGGCGCTTGCGGTGCGGGTCGGTCCGGCGCAGCACGAGCACCGCGATGGCCACCATCGCGAAGGCGAACAGTGTGCCGGAGTTCGAGATGTCGGCCAGCACGCCGACCGGGAAGAAGGCGGCGAACAGCGACACGAACACGCCGGTGATCACGGTGATCACGTGCGGGGTGTGGTACTTCGGGTGGACCTTGGACAGCACCGCCGGAAGCAGGCCGTCGCGGCTCATCACGAAGAAGATCCGGGTCTGGCCGAACATCATCATCAGGATGACCGAGGGCAGGGCCAGGCCGGCGGCGAGGCCGATCAGGTTGCCGACCTGCGGCCAGCCGATGGAGCGCAGGGTCCAGGCCAGGGCTTCCTTCGAGCAGACCACCGCAGCGTCGCCGGCGGCCTTACAGGCGGCGGTGAGCTCGGGGCTGCCGGGACGCAGGCCCGCGCCGTTGGCGTCGGTCAGCGGCTGGGCGCCGACGGTGCCGATCACGCCCGAGGCGACCAGGATGTAGAAGATGGTGCAGATGCCGAGCGAGCCGATCAGGCCGATCGGCATGTTGCGCTGCGGGTTCTTGGTCTCTTCGGCGGCGGTCGAAACCGCGTCGAAGCCGACATAGGCGAAGAAAATCGAGGCCGCGGCCGCCGAGATCCCGGCCATGCCGAGCGGGGCGAAGGGATGGAAGTTCTCCATGTTCATCACCGGCACGGCCAGGAAGACGAACAGGGTCAGGGCCGAGACCTTCACCGCCACCAGGATGGCGTTGACGGTGGCCGATTCCTTGGTGCCGATGACCAGCAGGCCGGTGACCGCCAGGGCGATCAGGGCGGCCGGCAGGTTGACGATGCCGCCGTCCATCGGCCCGAGCACCAGCGCGTTCGGGATATCGATGTGCAGGGCGTGCTCGATCAGGCCGACCACGTAGCCGGACCAGCCGACCGAGACCGCGCCCGCGGCGACGGCGTATTCGAGGATCAGCGCCCAGCCGACCATCCAGGCCAGCAGTTCGCCCATCACGGCGTAGCTGTAGGTGTAGGCGGACCCGGAAACCGGGACCATCGACGACATTTCGGCGTAGCAGAGCGCGGCGACCGCGCAGACGAAGCCAGCGATGATGAAGCTGGCGATCATGCCGGGCCCAGCCTTCTGCGCCGCCTCGGCGGTCAGAACGAAGATCCCCGTGCCGATGATGGCCCCGATGCCAAGCATGGTAAGCTGAAACGCGCCCAGCGACCGGTGCAGAGACTTTTTCTCTGCGGTCGCGAGAATCGCGTCGAGCGATTTAACTCGCCACATATTTCCTCCAGGAAAACCCGTGCGGCCCCCGCCGCGCGGTCTGATTGGCCGTTACGTGGCCTCTTCGTAACCTTGCGGTCAAGCGCCAAGCCGTCGCTGGCGTTTGCGCGAAAGCGGGCGCCCGAAGGATGAGCGTCCGTCTTGGCCTGGAGGGCAGGCGCGGCTAGACCACCGCATGCTTCCGGTAGAGGAAATTTTGCCCGCCCTGCTGGCGGCTCTGGACGAGCGGACGTCGGCGGTGCTGGTGGCGCCGCCCGGCGCGGGCAAGACGACGCTGGTCCCCCTGCGGCTGCTGGACGCCGCGTGGCTGGAGCGCGGTAAGATCGTGATGCTGGAGCCGCGGCGACTGGCGGCGCGCGCTGCGGCCGAGCGCATGGCCAAGACCTTGGGTGAAAAGGTCGGCGAAACAGTCGGTTACCGCGTTCGGATGCAGTCGAAGGTGTCGGCTCGCACGCGCATCGAGGTGGTCACCGAGGGCGTGTTCAGCCGCATGATCCTCGCCGATCCGAGCCTGGAGGGCGTCAGCGCGGTGATCTTCGACGAATTTCACGAGCGCAGCCTGGACGCCGATCTCGGCCTGGCCCTGGCGCGGGACGCGCAAGGGGTGCTGCGCGAGGACCTGCGCATCCTGGTGATGTCGGCGACGCTGGACGGGGCGGCGGTCGGGCGGCTGCTCGATCAGGCGCCGGTGATCGAGAGCCAGGGGCGCAGCTTTCCTGTGGATACTCGCTACCTTGGCCGGGACGAGCGGCTGCGGCTCGAGGACCGGGTGGTCCGCGCCGTGGAGCGGGCGCTGGCCGAGGAAAGCGGCAGCATCCTGGTGTTCCTGCCCGGGCAGGGCGAGATCCTGCGGACCGCCGAACGGCTGGCCGAGCGCGTGCGGCGGCCCGACGTGCGGATCGCGCCGTTGTACGGCGCGCTGGATCCGGCCCAGCAGGACGCGGCGATCAGCCCGGCCCCGGCGGGCGTGCGCAAGGTGGTGCTGGCGACCTCGATCGCCGAGACCAGCCTGACCATCGAGGGCGTGCGGGTCGTGATCGACGCAGGCCTGGCCCGTGTGCCGCGCTTCGATCCGGCCAGCGGGCTTACCCGGTTGGCGACCGTGCGGGTCAGCCGCGCGGCGGCCGACCAGAGGCGCGGCCGGGCCGGGCGCACCGAGCCGGGCGTCGCCTACCGGCTGTGGGACGAGGCCGAGACCCGGGCGCTGCCGGCCTTCGCCGATCCGGAGATTCTCGACGCCGACCTGTCGGGGCTGGCGCTGGACCTGGCGCGCTGGGGCGCGCGCGATCCAGCCGAGCTGGCGTTCCTTGATCCGCCCCCGGCCGCGGCCTTCAACGAGGCGCGGATGCTGCTGCGGCGGCTGGAGGCGCTGGGCGAGGACGGGGTTCTGACCGCGCACGGCGAGGCGCTGAGCGAGTTTCCGCTGGCCCCGCGGCTGGCGCACATGGTGCTGAAGGCCGGCGAGAGCGGGCAGGCCGAGCGGGCCGCGCAGATCGCCGCCCTAGTCACCGAGCGGGGCCTGGGCGGGCGCGACGCCGACCTGCGCCATCGGCTGGAGGGCCTCGCGCGGGACCGCTCGCCGCGGGCGCGCGACGCCAGGGCCCTGGCCGAGCGTTGGGCCCGGCTGGCGGGAAAGCCGGGCAGGCGCGAGCCGCTGGACGACGGGCTGCTGCTGGCGTTCGCCTATCCGGAGCGGGTGGCCAAGGCGCGGGGCGGCAGCGGCGAGTTCCAGCTGGTCAGCGGCCGCGGCGCGTTCGTGGAGCCGACCGACGCTCTGGCGCGCGCGAAGTGGCTGGCCATCGCCGAGATGGGCGGCGGCGAGCGGCGCGACCGCATCCTGCTGGCCGCGCCGGTCGACGAGGGCGAGCTGATCGCCGCGTTCAGGGACCAGATGGAGACCGAGTATCGGCTCGATGAGAGCGGCGGCGGGCGGCTGCGGGCCAAGCGGCTGACGCGGCTGGGCAAGCTGACCGTGCGCGAAGAGATCGACGAGAACCCCGATCCGGCGCTGATCGCCGCGGCGCTGGCGGGCCGCGTGCGGGCCGAGGGCCTGGGCAAGCTGCCCTGGGGCGAGGCGGCGCGCTCGTTCCGCGAACGGGCCGGGTTCCTGCGCGCCCAGGGCCAGGATTGGCCCGACCTCAGCGACGGCGCGCTGCTGGAGCGGCTCGACGACTGGCTAACGCCGCTGCTGGCGGGGGTGCGCTCGCTGGGGGCGCTGAAGCCGGACGTGCTGGACCGGGCGGTGCGGGCGCTGGTTCCGTGGGAGCAGCAGCGCAGGCTGGAAGCCTCGGCGCCCGCGCGCTGGACGGCGCCGACCGGCAACAGCTTCTCCATCGACTACGCCGCCGAGGGCGGGCCGCGGGTCGACGTGCGGGTGCAGGAGGTGTTCGGCCTGGCCGAGCATCCGAGCGTCGGCGGCGCGCCGCTGACCCTGTCGCTGCTGTCGCCGGCGCATCGGCCGATCCAGACGACCAAGGACCTGCCGGGTTTCTGGCGCGGCTCGTGGAAGGACGTCCGCTCGGACATGCGCGGGCGCTATCCCAAGCACGTCTGGCCCGAGGACCCGGCCACCGCCGCGCCGACCGCGCGCGCCAAGCCGCGGGGGACGTAGGCCGCCGTCCGTCTCGGTGTCAGCCGGTCTTGGTTGAGTTGATGAACGCTGCTTCAAGCGCGTCGCCGGGATAGGGCGTGCGCCGGCTGGTCTGCGACAGGGCTTCGAAGAAGTCGCCGAAAATCTTGGCGGCTGGCGCGGCCCTATCGGCGAGCTCGGCTAGCGCCGGGGTCAGGCCGACCGCGCGAGGAACCAGCCACTCGCCGACAACCCAGTCCAGGTAAGCGCGGTCATAGTAACGATGAGCCTCAAGAAACGCGCGTTCGGACGCGGACAGTTCGAAGTCGGAGCACAGAACCAAGCCGAAATCGGTGACGTACACCTGATCGCCATCGGTCAGCACGTTGCGGGCGTACAGATCGAAGTGCAGCATGCCGCGGTCGTTCATGAAGCTGGTGGCGGCGCGTAACTGATCGTGGAAGCTGAGAAACGTCGGCTCCAGGCCGGCGTCAAAACGTTGGCCGGACAACCTGTCCTCAAGCCACGTGTGCAGCATTTCCGGGACATATTCCAAGAAGAGCACGATCGAGGTCGTGGCCGCTGAAATGGCGTCCATGCGTTGGCGGACGGCGTCCGAACCGTTCCAGTGGTCGGGCGCCTGATCTAGCCACGCCTGCTTCGCAGCCGGGAGCGGTGCACGCTCCGCCCTCAGCGTCACTCGCCAGTGATAGACTAGAGGGAAGTATGGGCACTCACCGGAGAGCACCCATCCGCTTGCCCTGACATAGGCTTGCAATTCACGCCAGGCCCCGAACCCTGCCGACCCGACGCCATAATGATAGTAGGTGGGAAGGTCGAACAGATTCGCCGTCGAGTTCAAATTGCCGGGCGCGCGCTCCAGGTCGCTGAGCGTGATCTTCTTGACGAACATCGTCGCGCCCTCGAAGGCGACGATCCCCGATTGGTTGCCGAGGACGTGGTCGTGCCAGCCGGTCGTTCCTGCGAGCAGAGCCGTCAGGTCATCGTCACTCAAGGAGGCCAGGCGCGCGGCGAGCGCGTCGTGGACGCGTCGGCGGCTTTCCAGGCGGTCCTTGGCATGCGTCATCGCTCAAGTGTCCCCAAAAAGGCCTGGTTGCGATGTGAATTATGGATTGAAGCCGCGGCGAACAAGCGCCTGGGCGGTGCGGAGCTAGGTCGCGGCGTAGATCATGATGCCGGTGGCGACTGACAGGTTGAGGCTGTCGGCGCGGCCGCGCATCGGGATCTTGACGTTGACGTCGCAGAGCGCGGCCATCTCCGGCGTCAGGCCCTGCTGTTCGTTGCCCATCAGGATCATCGCGGGCTGGGCGTAGGACGCCTGGCGGTGGTCGACGGTGGCGCTGAGCAGGGTGCCGACCACCGAGCCGGGCCAGCTCGCGCGCCAGCTCGCGAACTCGGCCTCGCTCGCCTTGACGATCGGGACGGCGAAGATCGAGCCCATGGTGGCGCGCACCGCTTCGACCGAGAACGGGTCGCAGCAGTCGCCGACCAGGATCACCGCGCCGCAACCGGCGGCGTCGGCGGTTCGCACGATAGTCCCGAGGTTGCCCGGATCGCGGACCCGGTGCAGGGCGACGAAGCAGGTGGCGGCCGACGGATCGAGGGCGGTCAGCGGCGTGAAGACCTGGGCGAAGACGGCGACCACGGCCTGCGGGTTGTCGCGGCGCGAGACCTTGGCGAGGATGTCCTGGGTGACCTCGATCACCTCGCCGCGGGCGGCCAGCGTCGCCTGGATGGCGCGCTTGAGCAGGGGATGGCCCTCGGCGTCCTTGCCGTACATCAGGATGCGCGGGGCGTGGCCGAGCTCGACGGCCTCGGTGACGATCTTCAGGCCCTCGGCCACGAACAGGCCCGACTGCTCGCGCTCCTTGCGCAGGTGCAGGCCGCGGACCGACTTCACCGTCGGGTTGGTCAGGGAGGTGACGAGGCGGCTCATGCCGACCACCGGCCGTAGAAGGACATGCCGATCTGGCGGTCGCCGGCGTCCTCGACCAGGGTCAGCTCGCCCCAGTCGATGGCCCCGGCGCGGCCGCAAAGCTTGGCGGCGCACAGCGACGACAGGGCCGCGCCCGAGATCCGCTCGGCATAGGCGTTGAGCAGCAGGAAAGACGCGTTTTCTCCAAGAAGTTCGGCGCATAGGGCCGAAAGCTCGGGCAAGTTTTCAAAGAGACGCCAGACCTCGCCGTCCGGCCCGCGGCCGTATTTCGGCGGGTCGAGGATGATGCCGTCATAGCGCGAGCCCCGGCGCACCTCGCGCTGGACGTAGCGGCGGGCGTCCTCGCAGATCCAGCGGATCGGGCGGTCGTCCAGGCCCGAGAGGGCGGCGTTCTCGCGCGCCCAGGCGATGGCCTTCTTGGAGGCGTCGACGTGGGTGACGTGGGCGCCGGCCGCAGCGCAGACCAGGCTGGCGACGCCGGTGTAGCCGAACAGGTTGAGGATCCGCGGCTGGCCGGGCAGGGCGCGCACGCGTTGGTCCAGCCAGGCCCAGTTGGCGGCCTGCTCCGGGAAGAAGGCCAGGTGGCGGAAGGCGGTGAAGCGGGCATGGAAGCGCACGTCGCCCCAGGCCATCGGCCAGCTCTCCTTGGGCTTGCCGCGGAAGCGCCACTTGCCGGCGTCCTCTTCGTCCGACGGATCGAAGACGGCGTCGGCCTTGTCCCAGGCGTCCTGCGGCAGGCGCGGATCCCACATCGCCTGGGGTTCGGGGCGCACGACGGTATAGGGGCCGTAGCGTTCGAGCTTGCGGCCGCCGCCCGAGTCCAGCAGGGCGTAGTCGGCCCAGCCGGTGGTGCGCATGGCGCCGGGCAGTTCGGCGACGACGGGGGCGGTCTTGGTCATGGCCGCCCACTAGCCGGGTTCCCGGCGGCAGGTCCAGTCCTGCGAAGGCTCAGCGGCCCTGCAGGGCCGCCTCGGTGCCCTCGATCTCTTCCCGGATCCAGTCGTGGCCGGTGGCCGACAGCACCCCGTCGAGGGCGCTCATGTGGACCGACAGGCGCTCGCGGATCTCCGGATCGACGTCCGTGCGGGTCGCCATCCACTTGGCGACGAGGTGAAGTCCGAAGGCGCTGTGCAGCGCCAGGCGTTGCAGTTGGTCGTCGGGCAATCTCATGGCCGCTCCCTCATCCATTCGCCGGACTGAAACGCCTGAGCGGTCGAAACGCTGCTGTTCGGGCGCGATCGCTTGCGAAAAAGCTTACGCAGGGGCGCCCTTAGTCTCGGATTCAGCAGGCCTTTTCTTTTCGTCGAGGCTTGCAACCTGGGTGGTTTTGGTTTCCGCTTGTTACAGGACGGACTCGGAAGGATAGCTGTGACCATCGCAGTGACGACGCGGCGCTCAGCCCGGAAACCCAAGGGCGACGGCCACCTCCGCAGGCAGGAAATCCTGGAGGCCGCCGAGCGCATCTTCGTGGCCGAGGGCTATGAGGGCGCGACGATCCGCAAGATCGCCGACGAGGTGGGGGTGTCGTCGACGGCGCTCTATATGCACTTCCCGGACAAGAGCTGCATCCTGCTGGAGATCTGCCAGGGCACGATCCGCAACCTGCTGGAGCGCAACGCCGAGATCTCGGCCAAGCCGATGGACGCGGTGAACCGCGTCAAGCTGATGCTGGACGCCTATATGCGCTGGGGCCTGGAACACCCGAACGCCTACGAACTGGTGTTCTGCAACGTCGCGCGGCTGGCCGCGGTGATCGGCGAAGAAGAGACGACCGCCGACCTGGGCGACCAGTGCTATCAGGTGTTCTCAGGCGTGGTCCGGGAGATCGCCGCCGAAGGGCGGCTGCGCACCGGCACCGCCGACAGCGCCGCCCAGGCGCTGTGGACCGCCTGCCACGGCGTGGTCAGCATGATGATCGCCCGGCCGAATTTCGCGTGGGCCCCCACCGACGAGCTGATCAGCGTGACGCTGGACGGCCTGATGCACGGCCTGGTCGCCGACTAAGATCGGCGTCGACACCGAGAACTGAAAAGCGGCGTTTCGGCCAGGGCTGGAGCGCCGCTTTTTCGTTTGCGATTCAGCTTGGCTCCCGCCTTGGCCGGGATGAGGGGGCTCAGGCCTAGTCCGGCCTGTAGGCGCGCAGGAAGGTGTCGACGGCGTTGTTGACCTGGTTTTCGATCTCGGCGTCGGTCATGTCGCCGGTGATGACGCCCCAGGTCCGCGGCTGCAGCACGCCCGAGATGGTCAGGTCCTTGAACTGCTGGGCGGCGACGAAGGGGTCGGCGCGGCGCAGGACGCCCTGATCCATGAGGTCGGACAGGTAGCCGGCGATCTTGGTCAGGATCACCTTGGGGCCCATGTCGAAGAACATGCGCCCGAGCTCGGGGAAGCGGCCGGTCTCGCCGACCACGACGCGGTGGATGCCGAGCGACTCGGGGGTCAGCAGCAGGGTCAGGAACTTGCCGGCGAAGTGCTGCAGGCGTTCACGCATGTCGTCGCCGTCGTGGTCGACGTCGAACAGGGTCTCGGCCAGGGCGCCGCACTGGCGCTGCATCACCGCCTCGAACAGCTCTTCCTTGGACTTGAAGTAGTTGTAGAGCGTGCCCTTCGACCCGCCGAGCCGGGCGGCGATGGTCGACATGGAGGTCGCGGCGTAGCCGTCGGCCAGGAAGCAGTCGCGCGCGACGTCCAGAATGCCGTCGCGGCGTTCGTCGCGACGCTCCTCACGTCTGCTCTGAGGCGTGGCTGTCACCATCTGACCATCCTGTACGGTTTGTCCTTGACGAAATCCAGTGTCCGGAACATATGACCGTACCGTACGGTTTTCCAGACCGTACTTCTCCCTAGTCGATTCTCGAGACGCGGCATGGCACGCCTGATTCTCCCCCCCGTGACGGCGGCCCTCCTGTTGGCGGGCTGCGCGGCCGTACCAAACCTGGGTCCAGCCCCCCAGGTCAGGCCTGCGCAGGCCTATGCCGCAACCTCGAGTTTCGACGCCCCGGCCGCTCAGTGGCCGGCCGACCAGTGGTGGAAGGGCTATGGCGACGCCCAGCTCGACACTCTGGTCGACGAGGCGCTGGCCGGGTCGCCGAGCCTGGTCCAGGCGCAGGCGCGGGTGAGGGCGGCTCAGGCGCGGGCACAGCAGAGCCGCGCGGCGCTGTTGCCCAGCGCGGCGCTCAACGCGCAGGCTGCGCAGACCAAGCAGAGCTACAACAACGGCATTCCGCCGGCCTTCGTGCCGGAGGGCTACAACGACACCGGCCGCGCGACGCTGGACCTCTCCTTCGACCTCGATCTCTGGGGCAAGAACCGCGCGGCGCTGGCCGCAGCGACCTCGGAGGCCACCGCCGCGGAGATGGACGCGGCCCAGGCGCGGCTGATGCTGACCACCTCGGTGGTCGGCGCCTATGCCGAGCTGTCGCGGGCGTTCGCCGCCGAAGAAGCATCCGCCCAGGCGCAGGCCAACCGCGAGGCCACCCGCAAGCTGGTCGCCCAGCAGGTCGCCAACGGCGCGGCCAACCAGGGCGAGCTGAAGCAGGCCGAGGCCGCCCTGGCCAGCGCCGACCAGGACCTGGCGGCCAACCGCGAGCAGGTGGGCCTGGCCCGCGACGCGATCGCCGCCCTGCTGGGCGCCGGGCCCGACCGCGGCCTGGCGATCGCCCGGCCCGCCGCGCCGGCGGTGCGCGAATTCGGGCTCCCTACGAACCTGGCGGCCGATCTGCTGGGCCGGCGTCCGGACATCGTCGCCGCGCGGCTGCGGGCCGAGGCGGCCGGCAAGCGCATCGATGTGGCGCGCAAGTCCTTCTATCCGAACGTGAACCTGGCCGGCTTCATCGGCGCCCAGTCGCTGGGCCTGGACCTGCTGACCGAGAGCGGCTCGGAGATCGGCCAGGCCGGGCTGGCGCTCAGCCTGCCGATCTTCCAGGGCGGGCGGCTGTCGGGCGCCTATCGCGGCGCGCGGGCCGAGTACGACGCCGCCGTCGCCGACTATGACGCGACCCTGACCCAGGCGCTGAAGGAAGTGGCGGACGCCGCCGTGAGCGAGCGGGCGCTGGCCGTCCGGCTGGGCGCGGCGCGGCAGGCGCTGGCCAAGGGCGAGGAAGCCTATCGCATCGCTCGGCTCCGCTACGAAGGCGGGCTGGACTCCTACACCTCGGTGCTGACCGCCGAGAACGCCGTGATCCTGCAGCGGCGCGCCGCCGCCGACCTGGAATCGCGCGCGCTGACCCTTGACGCAGCCCTGGTCCGCGCCCTGGGCGGCGGCTTCCGGGCCGCCTGACCCCAACCATTTTCCGTCCTCCCCCGGAAAGGCCTTCCATGCCCGACGATATCGGATCGCATCCCCAACCCGCGGCCGCCGTCGCGACCGCGCCCGCCGCCAACGGCGCGCGGCGCAAGCGCCTGTTCATGATCCTCGGGGGCGTGGTGCTCGCCGGGGCGCTGATCTGGGGGCTCTACTATTTCCTGGTCGGATCGCGCCACGTGACCACCGACAACGCCTATGTGAACGCCGACACCGCCCAGGTGACGGCGCTGGTCGCCGGGCCGATCGTGCAGGCGCCGGTCGGCGAGACGACGGTGGTCAAGACCGGCCAGGTGATCGCGGTGATCGATCCGGCCGACTTCAAGCTGGCGGTCGACCGCGCCCGCGCCGAACTCGGCCAGGCCGAGCGCCGGGTCGGGCAGTACTTCGCCAATGACGAGGCGCTGGCCGCGCAGACCGCCGCGCGCGGCGCCGACATCGCTCGCGCCGAGGCGATGCTGGCCAGCGCCCGGTCCGACTATTCGCGGGCCGAGGTCGAGTACGGCCGCCGCCGCAACCTGGCCGAATCCGGCGCGGTGTCGGGCGACGAGCTGACTCAGGCCGAGAACCGCTATCAGGCCGCCAAGGCCGCGCTGGCCGCCGCCCAGGCGGGCCTGGCCCAGGCCAAGGCCGCCGCCGCGCAGTCGGCCGGCCAGCAGAAGGCCGCCAACGCCCTGGTCGCCGGAACCAGCGCCGCCGACAATCCGGAGGTCGCCGCCGCCCGCGCCAGGCTGGCCCAGGCCGAACTGGACCTGGCCCGCACCACCATCCGCTCGCCGGTCGACGGGGTGGTGGCGCGCAAGAGCGTGGTGGTCGGCCAGAAGGTCGCCAACGGCGCGCCGGTGATGAGCATCGTGCCGATCCAGACCGCGTATGTGGACGCCAACTTCAAGGAAGTGCAGCTGCGCAAGGTGCTGCCGGGGCAACCGGTCGAGCTGACCAGCGACCTCTACGGCAAGGGCGTGAAGTTCCACGGCAAGGTCGCCGGCGTCGGCGGCGGCACCGGTTCGGCCTTTGCGCTGATCCCGGCCCAGAACGCCACCGGCAACTGGATCAAGGTGGTCCAGCGCGTGCCGGTCCGCATCGCCCTCGACCCCAAGGAACTGGCCGAGCATCCGCTGCGGGTCGGGCTGTCCATGGAAGCCGTGATCGACATCTCGAAGTAAGGGGCCAGGCCCGTGAGCCAGAGCCAATCGACGCCGGCGCCCCTGACCGGGATGGCGCTGCTGGTCACCGGGCTGTTGCTCGGGCTGGCCAACTTCATGGTGGTGCTGGACATCACCATCGCCAACGTGGCGGTGCCGCACATCGCCGGCGGCCTGGCCGTGTCGCCGAGCCAGGGCACCTGGGTCATCACCTCCTATTCGGTGGCCGAGGCTATCACCGTGCCGCTGTCCGGCTGGCTGGCCCAGCGGTTCGGGGCGGTGAAGGTGTTCGTATTCGGCCTGGTCGGGTTCGGGGTCTGCTCGATTCTCTGCGGCCTGGCGCCGACCTTCGGCTTCCTGGTGTTCGCCCGGGTGCTGCAGGGCCTCTGCGGCGGTCCGATCATGCCGATGTCGCAGACCCTGCTGCTGCAGATCTTCCCCAAGGAGAAGGCGCCCCAGGCGCTGGGCCTGTGGAGCATGACCACCGTGGTCGGCCCGATCGCCGGGCCGATCCTGGGCGGCACGATCTCCGACACCATCGGCTGGCACTGGATATTCTTCATCAACATCCCGGTGGCGTTCGGGGTGGCGTTCCTGGCCTACCGCGCGCTGATCGGGCGCCAGGGCGCGACGCGCCGGGCGCCGGTCGACTATATGGGCCTGACGCTGCTGATCGTCTGGGTCGGGGCGCTGCAGATCATGCTCGACACCGGCAAGGAGCACGACTGGTTCGCCTCGTCGTTCATCGTCGGCCTGGCCGTCGTCGCGGCGGTGGGCTTCGCAGCCTTCCTGATCTGGGAGCTGACCGCCGAAAATCCGATCGTGAACCTGCGGGTGTTCCGACACCGCGGCTTCTCCATCGGGGTGACGACGCTCAGTCTCACCTTCGGGGCGTTCTTCGCCAGCGTGGTGATCCTGCCGCTCTGGCTGCAGACCAACATGGGCTACACCGCCACCTGGGCCGGCTATGCGGCGGCGTTCCAGGGCGTGCTGGCGGTGGTGATGTCGCCGATCGTCGCCAGCCAGGTCGCCCGACGCGATCCACGGGCCCTGGTCTCGTTCGGGGTGTTCTGGATGGCCGGGGTCGCCATCTGGCGCAGTCACTTCGCCACCAACGCCGACTTCCTGACCATCGCCTTGCCGCAGCTGGCGCTGGGCTTCGCCATGCCGTTCTTCTTCATCCCGACCCAGAGCATCGCGCTGGGCGCGGTCGACGAGGAGGAGACCGCGGCGGCCGCCGGGATCGCCAACTTCCTGCGGGTGGTGGCCGGGGCGTTCGCGACCTCGCTGATGACCACGTCCTGGGAGAACCAGGCCAGCGCCAAGCGGGCCGAACTGGTCGGGGCGCTGAACCAGCCGCAGTCGGCGCTGGACGGCATGGTCGCGCAGGGCTTTTCGCCCGACCAGGCGCTGCGTCAGCTGGAAGGGCTGGTGCAGAGCCAGGCGGTGATGCTGTCGACCAACCTGATGTTCCTGACCACCGCGGTGGTCTTCGCGATCGCGGCGACGACGATCTGGCTCGCGCCGCGACCCAAGCGGGCGGCCGGCCCGGGCGGGGGGCACTAGGCCCCCGCCATCTGGGCCCTCAGCGCCGCGCCTTGCGGGTCAGGGCCCGGCCGCCGACCAGGGCCTGGTCGACGATCTGTTCGACCTGAGCCAGTTTCAGCGTCTGGCCCTGGAGACCGACGCGGAAGAGGACCGCGCCGACCATGTTGTCCACCAGCGCCGAGATGTCGGCGGCGGGCAGGGCGTCCTTCAAGGCCCGGCTCAGCGCGAGGAGATAGGGCTGACGCTCGCGCTCATAGAGCGCGTCGAGGGCGGCCGAGAGCTCGGAGTCGCGCCGCCGCGCCTGGGCGAGCTCAGGCGTGGCCACGCCGGCCGGGCCGCCCAGGTGGCGCACGAACGCCCAGAGGTTCTCGATCAGCACAGTGCGCGGCGGGACATGTTCGGGCAGCGCCGGGTCGGTGTCGCGCGCGGCGTTGTCGAGCATCCAGATGATCAGCTCACGCTTGTTGGCGAACCGCCGATAGAGGGCCGGGCGGCTGCAGCCGGCGCGCTCGGCCAACTCCTCGAAGGCCAGGCCAGCATAGCCGCGCTCGGCCAGCAACTCCCAGCCAGCCCGCATGATCGCCGGTTCCATGGACAGGTCGCGAGGCCTGCCGCGGCCGCGGCGGGGCGGGGCGGCCTGATCGGGGCGGCTGTCGTCATTGCGTTGCATCGGCGTCGCAAAACCATCGTTCAATAACGTTACACGCCAGGAACGTAAATTGCGATGGCAAGGGGCGTCAATCATGTCGAGTAAGTTCTCTGGGTGCGCGCAATCAGTGCGCCGCCGGGGTGTGGCCCGCCGCGCGGCAGGCCTGATGTCGCTGGCGTCGGTGCTGATCGTCGCCGCGCCGGCGCTGGCTGAGGAGGCCGACCTGCCGGGTACGCTGGAGGAGGTGATCGTCACCGCCCAGAAGCGCGCCGAGGCGCTGGAAGACGTGCCGATCGCGATCTCGGCCTATGGCGGCCAGACGATCGAGAAGATGCGGCTGCGCTCGGTCGAGGAAGTGGCGAGTCTGGCGCCCAGCACCAACTACAAGAACCAGAGCCCTGCGGCGCCCAGCATCAGCATCCGCGGCATCACCTCTGACGAGTCGGGCGCGGGGTCGGAATCTGCCGTCTCGACCTATCTGGACGGGGTCGACATCAGCCGTCGCGAGGGCGCGCAGATGGCGATCTACGACATGGACCGCATCGAGATCGTGCGCGGGCCGCAGGGCACGCTGTTCGGGACCGCCTCGCAGATCGGCGGCCTGTCGCTGATCACCCGCAAGCCGCAGGACGAAGTCGGTGGCTATGTGAACGCAGCGGTCGGCAACCTGGATTATCGGCGGGTCGAGGGGGCGGTGAACCTGCCGGTCTCCGACGTCGCGGCCTTCCGTCTCGCCGGCTTCCATGAAGAACGCACGGGCTACATCGAGAACAAGGCGGCCGCCGGCGGCGATGCGCAGGACTATATGGGCCTGGACACCACCGGGGCGCGGGCGTCGTTCAAGTTCGAACCGAACGACCGCTTCAGTCTGACGGCGGTCGCCTATGTCCAGCACGACAATCCGACCGGGACGCAGTTCACCAGCTTCACGATCCCGACGCCGAGCCTGGGCTATGCCGACTACTACAAGGAAACCTACCAGGCCCCGCGCAAGCCCTCGAACTTCGAGCGCAACGTCTTTGGCGGCACGCTGCTGCTCGAGGCTGAGCTGAACGACAAGCTGAGCTTCTCGTCGATCACCGGCTATCGTGAGTACGACTACCAGCAGTACTTCGACATGGACGGCGGCTTCGTGCCGCTGGTCGACAGCGACATCGCCAATGAGACCTCGAGCTTCTACCAGGAGGCGCGGGTCAACTTCTCGTCCGGCGAACGGCTGCAGGGCTTTGCGGGGGTCAGCTATATTCGCGAGGCGGTCGACGAGACCATCGGCCTGACCTTCAGCGAGCCGATCTTCGGGATCCTGCAGAGCGGCGTGTGGGTGCTGCCCAACGGCCAGCCGAATCAGCTGGCGCTGCCGGCGTCGCTGGGGATCACACTGGATCCGAACCGCCGCGAATACCGCGAGCAGAAGGGCCGCAAGGCCGACACCTCGGCCTTTGTCGACGTGAGCTACGAGCTGACCGACCAGCTGACGGTGAACGGCGGGGTCCGCTATGTGCGCAACGAGCGGCGGTTCGTCTCCAACCAGCCGGCGGTCGGCCAGTCGGGCCTGATCAAGCTGGGCGTCTACAGCGCAGTGTCGAGCGCGGTGGCGGCCAAGTTCGTGGCCCTGGACCCGACCTTCAGCGCGGCGAACCCGCGCCACCCGCTGTTTACGAGCTACTATTCGGCGGTTCAGGCGGCGTTGCCGGGCGCCTACGCGGCCGCGCCCAAGAACCTGCTGTTCGCGGCGACAGACGGGGCCCTGGACGGGGACGCCGACTTCGATGCGGTGCTGCCGCGCCTGTCGGTGCAGTACGACTTCGACAATGGGCTGCACGCCTATGCGGGCCTGGCCAAGGGCCAGCGCTCGGGCTTCCTGCAGGCCGACAGCAAGGGCGCGGTGGCGCCGGTCGATCCTGAGCAGCTGTGGAACTACGAGGTCGGCCTGAAAGGGGCGTTTGACCGCATCCGGTTCGACGCGGCGCTGTTCCACTACGCCTGGACCGATTTTCAGACCATGGAGCTGATCGATCCCGCCAACCCGACCCTGGGCCAGCGGGCGGTGAACGCCGGCTCGGCCAGCGCCACCGGGTTCGAGTTCGCCGGCAGCTTCCTGCTGGCGACCGGCATCGACGCCTTCGCCAACTTCTCCTACCTCGACGCCAAGTTCGACGACTTCAAGTCGTCGGAGGGGGACTTCACTGGCCACCGTTTCCGGATCTCGCCGGAATACCAGGCCGCGGTCGGGCTGAACGCCGAGCGGCCGCTGAGCGGCGACCTGACGGGCTTCTTCTCCGGCCGCGTCCGCTACCAGTCGAAGATCTATTTCGACAACGAGAACGTCGCCCCGAAGATGGACAAGGGCCACGTCTTCGTCAGCGGCAACCTGGGCGTCCGCAACGAGGCGCAGGGGTGGAGCGTGCGGCTGTTCGCCGACAACCTGCTGGACGAGGAATACCTGCTGGACGCGGGCAATTCCGGCGAGAATTTCGGCACCCCGACCGCGATCGCCGGCGCGCCGCGGACTTTCGGCCTTGAGCTCGGCCTGCAGTTCTAAGCCCCAATTCCGGAGAGATTTTATGATCGGCAAGACACGCCGTCTGGCGCTGGCGCTGGCGCTGGCCCTGGCCGCCAGCGCCGCCATGTTCGCCCCCGCCGCGGCTTGGGCGAAAGACGACAGCTTCACCCTGGCGGTGATCCCCGACACCCAGAACTATGTCGACTACACCCACCAGAAGGCCGAGGGCTTTCCGTTCAATGCGCGCGAGCTGTTCTTCGAGCAGATGAGCTACATCGCCAGCCGGCTGCAGACGAACGGCGGGGACATCGCCTTCGTCACTTCGCTGGGCGACACCTGGCAGCACCAGACCAAGCCGTTCGACGAGGCCCATGCGGGGTTCGGCGTCAGCAAGGGCGCCAACCCGCTGCTGGACGCCCACTTCGCGCCGACCGACAAGGTCCGCAGCGTCGAGATGCCGACCGCCAAGCAGGGCTTCGAGATCATCGCCGGCAAGACGCCGTTCTCGGTGGTTCCGGGCAATCACGACTACGACGCGATGTGGACGGACTCCCGCTACCTGCCGATCAAGGACTTTATGAGCCCGGGCGACCATCCGCGGCCGTACGGGATGCTGCACCCGGGCGGGCTGGACAACTGGCGTGAGGTCTTCGGGGCGCAGACCGCGTTCTTCAAGGACAAGCCCTGGTATGTCGCCTCCTTCAACGGCGGGGCCGACAGCGCGCAGATCTTCACCGCGGGCGGCTACCGCTTCCTGCATATCGGCCTGGAGATGGCGCCGAGCGACGAGGTGCTGGAATGGGCGGCGAAGGTGATCGCCGCCCATCCGGGGCTGCCGACCATCGTCAGCACCCACGACCACCTGAACACCGCCGGCGAGCGGGCCCCGAACCCAATGGTCGACATGGCCATGGTCCATCCCGAGCACAACAATCCCGAGGCGGTGTGGAACAAGTTCCTGAGCCGCCACCCGCAGATCTTCCTGGCGCTCAACGGCCACCAGCACGGCCAAGCCTATCGCGCCGACGCCGGAGCCGGCGGGGCGATGGTGCATCAGGTGCTGGCCGACTATCAGGATCGCGGACAGACGGCGATCGCGGCCGGGGTGAAGGCCGCCTGGCCGGTCGGCATCGGCGACGGCTGGATGCGGTTCATGACCTTCGACATGAGCGGCGAGACGCCGGTCATCAAGGTCCGAACCTATTCGACCTACTACAAGAAATTCTCCGGCGAGACGCCCGAATACGCGGCCTGGTACCGCAAGGTCGAGCAGCCGAAGATGAGCGACCAGGAGTTCCTGGCCGCTGACGACTTTACGATCCGCCTTGAGGACTTCCGCAAGCGGTTCGGAAACGGCGCGAAGTAGAGCGCGCGCCGCGAGCGCCGGTCCCTAGGGATTAGGGATCGGCGCGTTCGCTCCGCCCAGGGGCAACGGTTGCTGCGGGGCGGCCGGCCCGGCATAGCCGCCGTACGAACCGCGCTTTAGGTCGGCGCTGAGCGTGATCGGCGCGGAGCCGCCGGCCAGGCGGGCGCGATAGACCTGCATGCCCTCCATGACCCGCATCACGTAGTTGCGGGTTTCCGAGAACGGAATGCACTCGACGAAATCGATGGGATCGGTCGAGCCGCCGCGCGGGTCGCCGCAGAACTGCACCCACTGCGGGGGGCGGCCCGGCCCGGCATTGTAGGCGGCGATCGCCATCGGGTACGAGCCCGAGAAGTTGTTGATCTGCCGGCCGAGGAAGGCCTGGCCCAGCTGCATGTTGTAGTCAGGCTGCCAGAGCATCGAGGTCTCGAAGCTCATGCCCAGGCCACGCGCGGTGCTGGCGGCGGTGGCGGGCAGCAGTTGCATCATCCCGCGCGCGTCGGCCCCCGAGCGGGCCATGGGGTCGAAGCCGCTTTCCTGGCGCGTGATGCCAAGGGTGAGGGCGGGTTCGGGCGCGCCGGCCACCGGCGGCGGGTTGCGCAGCGGATAGCCGCGTTCGGGCAGGATGAACCCGCGCTGGGCGGCGGTCCGCACCACCTTCATCGAGGTGTCCTGGTCGCCGTAGCCGCGCGCCAGGTCGACCAGCAGGGCCTGTTCCTCGACCGTCGGCAGGATGTCGTCCAGCGCCAGTACGAAGGTCTTGAAGAGGTCGCGATTGCCGATCTCGTAGAGCAGGCGGGCGGCGCGCACCGTGTCGCGGCTCTCGAACCGCGCGCGATCGGCCTGGGTGACCTGCGGGTCCGATCCGAGCACCAGCGGCTGGCCGAGCTTTTCGGTGGCGAGCTGGCCGTAGAAGGTCGTGTTGAACTTGGCGCCGGCGGCGTAGAAGCCCTTGGCCGCGGCCTGGTCGCCGCGCGCTTCGGCGGTGCGGCCCTGCCAGTAGAAGGCGCGGCCGCGGGTGATCGGCGACTGGCCGATCCGCTCCAGGTTGGCGAAGTGGACGGCGGCCTGGTCGGGCCGCTTCAGGCGGGTGAGGGCGATCCAGCCGGCGTAGAACTCGGCGTCGGCGGCCGGTCCGCCGGTGGTCAGGCCGCTATTGGCGGCGGCGGCGTAGGCGCCGGCGGCGTCGCCGTTGCGCAGGGCGTAGAGGATCAGGCGATAGCGCTCGGCCCAGATGCGGTCGGCCATGTCGCCGTGCGCCAGGTCGGTGGGGAAGTAGCGGAGATTGGCGAGCGCCAGGGTCTCGAGGTTGCGCTGGCGGTAGAAGCTGGCGCGTTCGAAGGCGACGCCCGGATCGTTGGAAAGATTGCCGGGCAGGGCGTTAGCCTGGTCATTGGCGGCCGAGGACCCGGCGCGGTAGGCCATCCGCACCTGGGCGACCTGGAGCTGGTCGGGCGGCAGCAGCGGCAGGATGTCGCGCGCGGCCGGACCCTGCGGACCATAGAGCAGGATGTCGGCGCGGCGGACGTGGTCCTCAGGCGTCAGCATCGCGCCGAAGCGGGCCAGCATGGTGCGCTGGGGCGTCACCTCGAACAGCTTGTCGCGCCAGAAGCGGCGGATCAGGTCCTGGGCGTCCTGTTGGCGGCCGCTGGCCTGATAGGCGCTGGCTAGGGCCATGGCGCCCTCGGCGGTCTGGGGATCGGAGCCGCCGAACCAGGCGATGACCTGCTGGGGCGTCTGGCCCGAGGTCTCAAGCAGCTTTTCAGCGCCGAGCTGACGGCGGCCCGCGCGGGGCCAGCCGGCGAGATCGCGGCGAGCCTGGTCGAGCTCGAAGAACGACATCGATTCCGCCGACGAGTCGGCCAGGGCCCAGGTGGCGAGCTTCTTGGCGATCGGGTCGGAGAGCGCGGCGATGGCGGACCGGGCGGTGGTGACGTCGCCGCGCTTGGCCGCGGCGAGGGCGGAAGCGAGGGTCGTGGAATCGGTCATCGACAGCGACTGGCGATAAGCCGTCGGCGGGGTCTGGGTCAGCTCGATCGGGCGCGGACCCTCAGAGGGCGGGCGATCGGCGCCGGAGAACGGCCGGTAGGGTCCCTGGGCCGGAGCCCCCCCGGCCGGCGCCTGGGCATTGGCCACGGTGGCCAGCAGGGCGATCGAGGCGGTGGTCAGAAACGCTTTACGGGCCTTGGACGGCAAGGTGACGAACTCCGGTCTCGCTGAAGGATGAAACTATGTTGCGGCGCGGGGGCGCCCCGCCATATTGTCCGGCCAAATCATGAGGCCGCAACAACTGGCCTCGCTTTCACGGCTTTTTGCAGACCATGTCAGATACCTTGTTCAAGGGCGTGATGCCGGCCCTGGTGACTCCGTTCCGCGACGGCGCGGTGGACGAGAAGGCGTTCGTGGCCCTCGTCGAGCGTCAGATCGCGGGCGGCGTCCACGGCATCGTGCCCGTGGGCACGACCGGCGAGACCGCGACGCTTTCCCATGACGAACACCGCCGGGTGGTCGAGCTGGCCGTGAAGACCGCCGCCGGCCGCGTGCCGGTGGTCGCCGGCGCCGGTTCCAATTCGACCGACGAGGCGATCGAGCTGGTCCAGCACGCCAAGACCATCGGCGCGGACGCCGCCCTGGTGGTGACGCCGTACTACAACCGCCCCAGCCAGGAGGGCCTCTACGCCCACTACGCGGCGATCAACGAGGCGGTGCAGCTGCCGGTGCTGGTCTACAACGTGCCCGGCCGCACCGCGGTGGACATCAGCAACGAGACCCTGGGCCGGCTGTCGAAGCTGCCGAACATCATCGGCATCAAGGACGCCACCGCCGACATGACCCGCGCCACCGTCCAGCGCCAGCTGTGCGGCGAGGACTGGGTGCTGCTGTCGGGCGACGACCTGACCGCTCTGGGCTACATGGCCCACGGCGGCCACGGCTGCATCTCGGTCACCGCCAATATCGCGCCAGACCTGTGCGCCACCTTCTACAACGCCGCCATGGGCGACGACTGGAAGACCGCGCTCTATTGGCAGGACCGCCTGTTCCGCCTGCACCGCTCGCTGTTTTCTGACGCCTCGCCGGCGCCGACCAAGTTCGCCCTGGCTCACCTGGGCCTCTGCACCGAGGACGCGCGCCTGCCGATCGTGCCGGCGTCGGAGGCCTCGCGCGCCGAGGTGCTGGCCGGGATGAGGGAAGCCGGCGTCATCTGATGGCTGGCAAGCTGATCGCAGAGAACCGCCGCGCGCGGTACGACTACTTCCTCGAAGAGACCTTCGAGGCGGGGTTGATGCTGACCGGGTCGGAGGTCAAGTCGCTGCGCAACGGGCGGGCCAACATCGCCGAGTCCTACGCCTCGGTGGAGGGCGACGAGGTGGTGCTGATCAACTCGGATATCCCGCCGTTCGCCCAGGCCAACCGCTTCAATCACGAGCCGCGGCGGCACCGGAAGCTGCTGCTGCACCGCAAGCAGCTGGACAAGCTGATCGGCGCCGTGACCCGCGAGGGGCGTACGATCATCCCGACCAAGCTCTATTGGAACGACAAGGGCCTGGCCAAGCTGGAGATCGCGCTGGCCAAGGGTAAGAAGACGCATGACAAGCGCGAGGCGACAGCCGAGCGCGACTGGCAGCGCGACAAGGCCCGGCTGCTGCGTGACCGGGGCTGACGTCGAGGCGATCGAGCGGGCGACCGTCGCGGCGGTCGCGCCGCGCGAGGCGCTGGAGATCGGCGGCTGGCTGGTCGCCCTGAACGACGGAACCATTCGCAGGGCTGCGAGCGCAGTGCCGCTGAGCCATAAGCTGGCGGCCGATCCCGGCGTGATCGAGCAGATCGAGGTGGCCTATGCCGCGCGCGGCTTGGCGCCCGCGTTCCGGGTCGCCGACGCGCCCGGACTGCAGGCCGTGCGCGCCGAACTGGCGCGGCGCGGCTATGGCTTCGAGCAGCCGACGCTGGTCAAGGTCGGCGGCGCGGCCGGCATGATCGCCGCGGCCCGCGGCGCGGCGGCGGAGCTGACGCAGGCACCAGACGCCGGTTGGGCCCGAGTGTTCACCAGCGAAGGCTTCGACGAGGCGGACGGCCGTCATCGGGTGGCGGCGCTGACGCGTTCGCCGGACGCAGTCTATGGCGGAATTTCGGAGGGCGACCTGACTCTGGCGGTCGGTGTCGCCGCCTTCGGCCATGGGTGGGCCAGCGTGCATGGCATGCGCACGGACGCCTCGCGGCGAGGCGAGGGGCTGGCTGGTCGCGTGCTGGCAGGGCTGGCGGCCGCGGCCCAGGCGCGGGGCGTGGAGCGCGTATTCCTGCAGGTCGAGGAAGGTAACGCCGGCGCGCGCAGTCTCTATCGGCGCGCCGGGTTCACGCAGGCCTGGCGGTACTTCTACTGGAGCCGCTAGGCGTCGGCCAACTCGCGGGCACGGCGGAAGACGGCCTCGAACATCGGCGCGGTCAGGCGGCCAGTGTTCGTGTTGAGCCGCGAGCAGTGGTAGCTGTTCAGCACGATGTAGGGGCCGGCCTGAAATTCAGTGCCGTGGCCCGGAATGCCGGCGGAAGCCTTCAGGCCCAGGGCCTTGAGCACGTTGCGGCGCGAGACGTCGCCCAGGGTGACGATCACCTTGAGGTTCGGCAGGTCCTTGAACCGTTGGGTCAGGAACGGGCGGCAGGTGTTCTCTTCGCTGGTCTCGGGCTTATTGCCGGGCGGGGCGCAGCGGACCGCATTGGTGATCATGCAGTCGTACAGTTCGAGGCCGTCGTCGGTGCGGGCGTCGAACTTGTCGTTGGCGAAGCCGGTCTTGAAGAGGGTGTCGTAGAGCATCCAGCCGGCATGGTCGCCGGTGAAGGGGCGGCCGGTGCGGTTGGCGCCGGTGCGGCCGGGGGCAAGACCCGCCACCAGCAGGCGCACGCTCTGTGGTCCGCCGACCGGCACGAGCGACGGGGCTGGGCCGTTCCACCAGTCGGGGTTCTGAGCGGCGTTGGCCTGGCGGTAGGCCACCAGGCGCGGGCACAGCGGGCAGTCGCGGGGCGGCTCGGCGCCCCAAAGTTCAACGGACATCAGAGCTCGGCGTCGACGTCGTGGCCGTGCTCGTCGCGGGCGGCGCGGCTTTCCTGGATGAAGCGCGGCAGGCGCGAGGGCCGGCCGATGATGTCGGCGAGGTCGGCGAGATCCACGAAGTTGTCGGCCTGGCGGCGCAGGTCGTCCGAGGCCATCGGCGGCTGCGACTTGACCGTCGAGACCACGGTGACGCGCGAACCACGACGCTGCACAGCCTCGACCAGGACCCGGAAGTCGCCGTCGCCGGAGAACAGCACCAGATGGTCGGCGTGGGCGGCCATCTCCATCATGTCGACGGCGATCTCGACGTCCATGTCGCCGCGCCAGCGCTTGCGGCCCTGGGCGTCGGTGTATTCGCGCGCCGGTTTGGTCACCAGCCGGAAGCCGTTGTAGTCGAGCCAGTCGACCAGCGGGCGGATCGGCGAATATTCCTGATCCTCGACCAGGGCGGTGTAGTAATAGGCCCGCACCAGCACGCCGCGCTTGCGGAACTCTTCCAGCAGCTTGCGATAGTCGATATCGAAGCCCAGCCCCTTGGCGGCGGAGTACAGGTTCGCTCCGTCAATGAAGAGCGCCAGCCTGTCCGTAGGGTAGAAAGTCATGAGTGCGAATAATCCTGCGAAAATGTCTCTGGGCGTAAGTCCGGACGAGGCTGCTGTTGTCGCCTTGGGCGGTAATGTCGCCGGCGACTATGGTTCGTCCGAAGCCCTTCTCGAGGCGGCGCTTGCTCGTTTCGCGGAGGCGGGATTGCCCATCCTGCGTCGGTCGTCCTGGTGGCGTTCGGCCGCCTGGCCCGACCCGAGCGATCAGGAGTATCGCAACGGCGTTGTGCTTGTCGAGGCTCGGCTTTCGCCGCAGGCGCTAATCCGAACATTGTTCATGCTGGAGAACGAATTCGGACGCATGCGCAGCGTCCGGAACGCGCCGCGGACGCTCGATCTCGACCTCATCGCCCATGGTCGAATCGTCTCCGACGACCCGGAACTGACCCTGCCGCATCCGCGGGCGCACGAGCGGCTGTTCGTCATGGGGCCGTTGGCGCAGATCGCGCCCGAGTGGCGCCATCCGGTGCTGGGGCGGACGGCGGCCGAGCTGGCGGCGAGCGCCACGGTCGGGCTGGACTCGACCCCGCTATAACGTCGCAGGGCGATCGCCGAAGTTGACGCGCCCGTCAGGCGGGTATACGGCGCGGCCCCTTTCGAGGCGGCAGGATCGGCCCGTGGGCTATCGGCTCATCATCTTCGACTTCGACGGTACGCTGGCCGACAGCGCCGCCTGGTTCGCCGGCGCGCTGAACGGCGTGGCGCGCCGCTACGGCTTTCGCGAGATCGACCTGGCCGAGATGGCCGAGCTGCGCGGGCGGCCCAATCGCGAGATCATGCAGGCGTTGAAGGTCAGCCCCTGGAAGCTGCCGTTCATCGCCGCGCACATGCGCAAGCTGGCGGCGCAGGCCGCGCCGACGATCGCCCTGTTCCCGGGCGTGGCCGACATGCTGCGCCGCCTGGCGGCGCGCGGCGTGAAGGTGGCCGTCGTCAGTTCGAACGGGGAGGCGGTGGTCCGCCAGGTGCTGGGGCGGGAGCTGGCCGGCCTGGTGGCGTACTACGGCTGCGGGGCGTCGATCTTCGGCAAGGCGGCCAAGTTCCGGCAGGTGATCCGCGCGGCCGGGGTGGCCGAGGCCGACGTGCTGAGCGTCGGCGACGAGGTGCGCGACATCGAGGCAGCGCGGCAGATGCGCCTGGCTGCCGGGGCGGTGACCTGGGGCTACGCCACGGCCGACATCCTGCGGGCCCAGCGGCCGAGCGCGGTGTTCGAGACCACCGACGATGTATTGCGCGAAGCCGGGCTCTGCGGCGCCTGAGCTTCGTTTTCCGAGGGTATGCGGCGTTGCACAATCGACGCGGACCCTCTATTTTGTGCGGTTCTACCGTCGCTCTGAGGATTCCATGGCCCGCGTCACCGTCGAAGATTGCGTCGAGAAGGTCCCCAACCGCTTCAGCCTCGTGCTGCTGGCGGCCCATCGCGCCCGCGCCATTTCCGCCGGCGCCCCGCTGATGGTCGACCGCGACAACGACAAGAACCCGGTCGTGTCGCTGCGCGAGATCGCCGACGACGTGGTGGACGCCGACGACCTGCGGGAAAACCTGATCGGCACGCTGCAGCGCGTCGATGAGCGTTCGGAAGCCGAGGAGGAGGCCGAAACCCTGGCCCTGCTGGCGGATCCGACCCACATGCAGATGAGCGAGCTGGAACTGGTTCGCGCGCTTCAGAGCGACCGTGACGGCGGCCAGGAGGAGCGGTACTGAGCCCGGAAGGCGCAGAACCCCTCACCGTCACGGCGGCGCCTCAACAACCGCCCGCCGACAAAATCGATGCGCCGGTCGCCAAGCAGCGGCCGAAGATGCTTCGCCAGTACGAGCTGATCGAGAAGGTCCGCTCGTACGACCCCACCGCCGACGAGGCGGTCCTGAACCGCGCCTATGTCTACGCCATGCGCATGCATGGGTCGCAGAAGCGCGCGTCGGGCGACCCCTATTTCGCCCACCCGATCGAGGTGGCGGGGATCCTGACCGACTACCGGCTGGACACCGCCACCATCGTCACTGCGCTGCTGCACGACGTGATCGAGGACACGCCGGTCACGCCCGACGACATCCGCGCGCTGTTCGGGCCCGAGATCACCGAGCTGGTCGAGGGGGTCACCAAGCTCACCAAGCTGGAACTGAACAGCGAGCGCACCAAGCAGGCCGAGAACCTGCGCAAGTTCATCCTGGCCATTTCCAAGGACGTGCGGGTCCTGATGGTCAAGCTGGCCGACCGCCTGCACAACATGCGGACGCTGCACTACATCTCCAGCCCGGCCAAGCGCGAGCGGATCGCGCGCGAGACCCTGGACATCTATGCGCCGCTGGCGCGCTCGATCGGCTGTCACCGGATCTGCACCGAGCTGGAAGAGCTGTGCTTCGAGCACCTGAACCCGGTGGCGCGCGACGCGATCGGCCGGCGGCTGGAGGCTCTGCGCATCGAGCAGGGCGCGGCGGTCTCGATCGTCTCCGGCGAAATCGCCGCCAAGCTGGAGACCGCCGGCATTCCGGCCCGGGTCTTCGGGCGCGAGAAGAACGCCTATTCAATCTGGCGCAAGCTGCAGCGAAAATCGATTGGATTTTCTCAGCTTTCCGACATCTACGCGTTCCGGGTGATCGTCGATACCGAGGCCGATTGCTATGCGGCCCTGGGGGTGATCCACCGCGCCTGGCCGAGCGTGCCTGAGCGGTTCAAGGACTTCATCTCGACCCCCAAGCGCAACAACTACCGCTCGCTGCACACGACCGTGGTCGGGCCCAAGGGCATGCGGATCGAGATGCAGATCCGCACCGAGACCATGGACCGGATCGCCGAGGACGGCGTGGCGGCGCACTGGCGCTACAAGAACTCGTCCTATGGCTTCGACCCCGAGGACCAGGCCGCCGGCGGCGGGCGCGACCCGCTGGTCAATCTGCGCCACCTGGTCCAGGTGCTGGAGCACGGCGGCGACGTCGAGGAACTGGTCGAGCACGCCAAGCTCGAGATGTACCTCGACCAGGTGTTCGTGTTCACGCCGAAGGGCAGGCTGGTGAGCCTTCCGCGCGGGGCGATGCCGCTGGATTTCGCCTACGCGGTCCATACCGATGTCGGCGACACCTGCATCGGCGTGAAGATCAACGGCGAGCTGAAGCCGCTGCGCACGACGCTGCAGAACGGCGACGTGGTCGAGGTGATCCGCGGGACCAAGCCGGTGGTGCCGCCGGACTGGCGTTCGCTGACCGTCACCGGGCGTGCCCGTTCGGCGATCCGCCGGCATATCCGCCAAACCGAGCGCGAAGAGTTCGTGCGCCTGGGCCGGGCGAGCCTGGACCAGACCTTCGAGCGGGCCGGCAAGTCGCGCAAGGACGTGCTGCTGAAGCCGTCGCTGGAGCGGTTTGCGGTGGCCAGCGAGGAGGACCTGTTCGAGCTAGTCGGCCGCGGGCGGATCGCGCCAACCCAGGTGCTGGACGTCATTTTCCCGGGTCTGAAGGCCGCCGCTCGCGAGGCCGCGGCGGCGACGCGCCGGATCGAAGGCGGCAAGGGCGCGCGGCTCTATGTGCGCGGCGGCGGGCTGACGCCGGGCGTTTCGCTGAACTTTGGCCAGTGCTGCACGCCTGTGCCGGGCGACCGCATCGTCGGCATCCTGGAGCCGGACGGCACCGGCCTGACGGTGCACACCATCGACTGCGCGCGGCTGGCCGAGTTCGAAGACCGCGAGGAACTGTGGCGCGACCTGCAATGGACGCCCGAGGCCGAACGCAACACGGTGACGCTGTCCAAGCTGACCGCCACCATCCGCAACGCGCCCGGCGTGCTGGGCCAGGCCTGCACGGCGATCGGCGAGGCGGGCGGCAATATCGTCAACCTGCGCATGCACCGGCGGCAGTCGGACTTCTTCGACGTGGACTTCGACGTCGAGGTCAAGGACGCCCGGCACCTGACCAATATCGCCGCGGCGCTGCGCGCCTATCCCAGTATTGAGACGGTCGACCGAGCCAAAGGGTGACGGCGCGCGCCATGCGCGCCGCCTTCGCCGTCAATGGACAGATTGCGAGTGTTCGCCGCCCGGCCGCACGATGCCGCCGAGCGCCTCGCCGGTGCGCGAGGTCTGGCCGACCGAGGCGAGGTCGGCCAGGGAGACGATGCCGATCAACCGCTTGTCGCGGTTGAGCACCGGCAGGCGGCGCACCTGTATGTCGCCCATATTGCGCAGGATGGCGTCGCTGTCGTCGTCCTCGAAGCAGTATTTGACCTCGCGGCTCATCACGTCGGCGACCTTGGCGTCCGGGCCCTTGCCCAGCGCGATGCCGCGCACGCAGATGTCGCGGTCGGTGATCATGCCGACCAACCGATCGCCGTCGGCGACGGGCAGGATGCCGGCGTCGAGCTCGGCCATCATCCTCGAAGCGTCGCGTAGGGACTCCTGCGGACTGGCCATCTTGACGTTGCGGGTCATGCAATCGGCGACTTTCATGTCGGGACTCCGTACCTGGGGGAGCCGGCGACGGGGGCCGGCCTCTGCGGCAAACGGCCAGGAACGGCGGGCGTTCCGAGGGCGCGGCGGCGAGGCGATCGTGCGCTCATAACAGCGAAGCCCGGGGGTCGAGGACCCACCGGGCTTCAAGTCCGACTATCGTTTTCCATCGCTGGCTGATTTGTCGGGCTGGTTTTCGACTTTCATCTCCAACCGTTTGATCAACGGGCGACCCGGACGATGGGTTCCGGCCGACCGAAAAAAATCCGAAGGCGGATGAAAAAGCCCAGAAGGCCGTCTGGCGCTTCTGGGCTCCAAGCCGATCTCGAGTTTGCGTTTCGGGGATCGGACATGTCCGTAGACATGAGCTTGAACCGGGCAGGCGCGCATAGGTTCCCGGCCTGGTGGAACAAACTTCGCGGCGCCCGTTCTGCGGGGCCTGACACGGCGCGGATTCTCCCGTCACATGGGCGCCATGCACAAGCCGCTCGCGCTCGCCGCCGTCCTGCTCGCCGCCACTGCCGCCCAGGCGACGTCGCCCCCGGCCTATGACGTCCTGATCCGCAACGCCCAGATCTATGACGGCTCGGGCGGGGCGCCGTTCAAGGGCGAGGTCGCGATCGCCGAGGACCGCATCGCCTATGTCGGGCCCAAGGCGCCCGAGAGCGCCCGCACGGTGATCGACGCCGGCGGCAAGGCGGTCTCGCCCGGCTTCATCAACATGCTGTCGTGGGCCACAGACAGCCTGATCGCCGACCCGCGCGGGCTGTCGGACCTGAAACAGGGCGTCACCTTGGAGGTGATGGGCGAGGGCAGTTCCATGGGGCCGCTGAGCCCGCAGATGAAGCGGCTGGAAACCCAGCGCATGGGCGACATCAAGTACGACATCGCCTGGACCAGCCTGGACGAATACCTGACGTGGCTGACCAAGCGCGGAACGGCGCTGAATGTCGCCTCGTTCGTGGGCGCGGCGACGGTGCGCGAGCATGTGCTGGGCGAGGGCGACGTCGACCCGACGCCGCAGCAGCTGGCGGCGATGCGCAAGCTGGTCGTAGAGGCGATGCAAGACGGAGCGCTGGGGGTCGGATCGTCACTGATCTATGCGCCGGCCAGCTATGCCGAGACCCCGGAGCTGGTCGCGCTGGCGAGCGAGGCGGGCCGCTGCGGCGGGATCTATATCAGCCACATGCGCTCGGAGGCCGACCGGCTGCTGGAGGCCATCGACGAGCTGATCGACATCTCCAGGCAATCCGGCGCGCCGGCCGAGATCTATCACCTGAAGCAGGCCGGCAAGGGCAACTGGGACAAGCTGGACCCGGCGATCGCCCGTATCGAGGCGGCGCGGGCGGCGGGCCATCGGATCACCGCGGACATGTACACCTATACGGCTGGCTCGACGGGCCTGGACGCGGCCATGCCGCCCTGGGTGCAGGCCGGCGGGGTGGAGAGCTGGACACAACGCCTGAAGGACCCGGCCACCCGCGCCAAGGTCATCGCCGAGATGCGGCAGGACAAGCCGGCCTTCGAAAACCTCTATCGCCATGCCGGGGCCGAGGGCACGCTGCTGGTCGGCTTCAAGAACCCGGCTCTGAAGGGGCTGACCGGCAAGACCCTGGCCCAGGTGGCCAAGGACCGCGGCGTGTCGCCCGAGGACGCGGCCATCGACCTGGTGATCGAAGACGGCAGCCGGGTGCAGGTGGTCTATTTCCTGATGTCCGAGCAGAACGTGGCCCGGCAGACGGCGCTGCCCTGGATGAGCTTCGGCTCGGACGCCTCGGCCCAGGCGCCCGAGGGCGCGTTCCTGAAGTCGAGCACCCATCCGCGGGCCTACGGGAACTTTGCGCGGCTGCTGGGCAAGTACGTGCGCGAGGAGAAGACGACGAGCCTGGCCGACGCGGTGCGGCGGCTGTCGGCGTTCCCGGCCCAGAACCTGGGGCTGAAGGACCGCGGAATGCTGAAGGCCGGCTACTATGCGGACGTGGTGGTGTTCGATCCGGCGACCATCGGCGACGTCGGCACCTATGAGCAGCCCAAGCAGTTCGCTGTCGGGGTCAGCGACGTGTTCGTCAACGGCAGGCAGGCGCTGAAGGACGGCGAGCCGACCGGTCAGCTGGCCGGCGAGGTGGTGCGAGGGCGCGGCTGGAGCGGCTGGAGCGACGGCGGCTGCCGGGCGAGCGCCAAGGATTGGAGCTGGACATGGTGAGCGCAGGCGAACGTCGCCGGCTGGGCGAGCGGCTGCACGCCTTCACCCAGGTGTTCGACCCGCCGCTGGGGACGAGCCATGGACCGACGTTTGCGATCAAGGACCTGATCGACGTGGCCGGCGTGCCGACGGGCGGCGGCGGGGTGGTTCCGCTGGACGCTGCGCCGAAGGACCATGCCGTGGCGGTCCAGCGGCTGCTCGACGCCGGTTACCTGGCGGTGGGCAAGACCCATACGGTCGAGCTGGCGTTCGGCGGCTGGGGCACCAATCGATCGGTCGGCGCGCCGTGGAACCCCTGGGACGGGGCCGTGCATCGCGCGCCAGGCGGCTCGTCCAGCGGCTCGGCGGTGGCGGTGGCGAGCGGCCTCTGCGAAGTGGCGCTGGGCACCGACACCGGCGGCTCGATCCGGATCCCGGCCGCCGCCTGCGGCGTAGTGGGCTTAAAACCCGGACGCGGGCTGGTCTCGACGCGGGGCGTGCACGACCTGGCGCCCAGCCTGGACACGCTGGGTCCGCTGGCCCGCTCGGTGGCGGACGCCGCGCGGGTGCTGGAGGTGATCTCCGGTCCGGACGGCGGCGGCGCCGTGCGCCCGCGGTTCGAGGCGGCGACGGCGCTGGCGATGGACGTGCGCGGCTGGAAGGTGGCGGTGCTGCCGATGGAGGCGATGCCGGCGATCGACCCGCAGGTGGCGGAACTGTACCAGGCCGCGGTCGGCGCCCTGGCGGTCCTGGGCGTGGAGATCGAGACCGCCCGCACGCCGAGGCCGTTCGCCGATTACTTCATTCCAAACGGCTGGTTGATGGCGGCCGAGGGCTGGCGGGTGCGCGGTCCGCACATCGCGACGAACGGCGAGCTCATGGATCGTTGGGTGGTCAAGCGGTTCGAGGCCGGCCGCAGCGTCACCGACGCGGAGTTGGCTCGCGCGCTGGCCCGGCGAGCGGATGATCAACGGGAGTTCCAGGATTGGATGGCGCCCTACGGCGCGCTGCTCTCGCCGACGCTGCCGATCCCGGCGCCGCCAATCGAGGACGTCGATGAGACCGCCTCACCGTTCTCGGCCATGACCCGGGCCGGCAACTACCTGAATCTGCCGGCCGCCAGCGTGCCGATGGGGCTGACCGACGGCGGCCTGCCGGCCGGCCTGCAGATCATGGGGCGGATGGCCGACGAGGCATCCGTCGTCGCCCTGGCGGCAGCGTACGAGGCGGTGTCGGGATGGAACGGGCGGCGGCCCGACCTGTCGGCGTTTTAGGGGGCGCCGTAGTGGACGCGCGCGGGCAGGCCGGGCGCAAGACGGCCGGCGCCTTGGGCTTCGGCTGTGCCGCCTCGGCGGTCTTGACCTCTTCGGCCGGCAGACCCCTGGCGGCGCCGGTCAGACCGCCTTGGCCGCACGGTCGCGGGCCGTCTGCTGTTGGACCAGGATGCCTTGGCGGGTCTCGTCGAGGATGCGGGCGATGATCGGGTCGGTTTGGATGGCCTTCCAGTAGGCCGCCAGCCGGGGCAGGGCGAGCAGCGGGTCGGGCGTGCCGAACACGCTGGGAATCCATTCGCTAGCCAGCACCAGCTGCGGGGCGATGGCGCCGTCGGCCTGGGTCAGGCCCTGGCCGACCGCATAGCCGTCGGTTCCGATGAAGTCTTCCAGATAGGCCAGGGCCTCGGCCAGCTGGCTGGCGGCGGCCTCGACCACGGCCGGCTCCCAGTGGCGGCGCGAACGGCCGGCGAGAGTGAACAGCGGGACCATGGCCATGACCACGTAGAAGTCGCAGATCCGCGACAGCAGCCGCATCTGCGCGCGGTCCCAGGGATCGGCCGGCCGCAGGGCGGGTTCGGGATAGGCGTCTTCGAGGTACTCGCAGATCACCTCCGACTCCGGCAGCGCGCGGCCGTCGTCGAGGACCAGGGTCGGCACCCGGCCGATCGGGTTCACCTTGAGGTATTCGGCCTTGGTCTCCTCGGAGGCGCCGAAGCCGGGCGGGTGGATGATCTCGACCTCGATCCCCTTGGCGTAGAGCAGCAGCCGCACCCGGCTGGGGAACGGCGAGTCGTAGGTCTGGAACAGCTTCACCGGTCGGTCCTCCCCAGGCGAATTGGTCGATGACAGCATGCCGGGGGTTCGGTAATCCGCAAAGTCAGGAGACCCGACATGAACACTGAAGACGTCCTGGAAGAATTCCGCGCCTCGGGCGCGCTGCGCGAAGGCCATTTCGTGCTGTCGAGCGGCCTGCATTCCGGGACGTTCCTGCAGAAGAACCTGGTGTTCCAGTATCCGGAGCGCACCGCGCGGCTGTGCAAGGCGCTGGCCGCGAAGATCAAGGAAGCCGTGGGCGAGGTCGACCTCTGCATCTCGCCGGCCGTGGGCGGGATCATCCCGGGCTACGAGACCGCACGGCAGCTGGGCGTGCCGTCGATGTACGTCGAGCGCGAAGGCGGCGAATTCAAGCTGCGCCGGGCCTTCGAAATCCCGCCTGGCGCGCGGATCGCGATGGTCGAGGACATTGTCTCCACCGGCCTGTCGTCGCGCGAGTGCGTGGAAGCCATCAAGAAGGCCGGCGGCAATGTCGTCGTCGCCGCCTGCATCGTCGACCGTTCGGGCGGTCGGGCCGATCCTGGCGCGCCGTTCGTGGCCCTGGCCCGGCTGGACGTGCCGGCCTATCCGGCCGACCAACTGCCGCCTGAGCTGGCGGCGATCCCGGTCGAGGACCCGGGCAGCCGGAGACTGAGCAAGTGAGCAAGCTGCGGCTGGGCGTGAACATCGACCACGTGGCGACCATCCGGAACGCCCGTGGGAGCAACTATCCCGATCCTGTGCGCGCGGCCGAACTGGCCATCGCCGCAGGCGCGGACGGCATCACCGCCCACCTGCGCGAGGACCGTCGCCACATCTCGGACGCCGACATCGAGGCGCTGGCGGCGATCACCCGCAAGCGCGGGCGACCGCTGAACTTCGAGATGGCGGTGACGCAGGAGATGGAAGCCATCGCCCTGGCCCACCTGCCGCACGCCGCCTGCCTGGTGCCCGAGCGGCGCGAGGAGCGCACGACCGAGGGCGGTCTCGACGTGGTCGGCGGCCACAACCATATCGCCCCGGTGGTGGCCAAGCTGGTCGCAGCCGGTGTGCGGGTCTCGTGCTTCATCGACGCCGACCCGGCCCAGGCCGCCGCCGCCAAGGCCATGGGCGCGCAGGTGGTGGAATTCCACACCGGCGCCTATTGCGACGCCGTCCGCGAGCGTTCGCCGCAAGCGCCGGCGCTGCTGGAAGCTCTACGGGCCGCGGCTGCGGAAGCCGGACGGCTGGGCCTGGAAGTCCATGCCGGCCACGGCATCGACTATGAGACCGTCAAGCCGATCGCGGCGATTCCGGAAGTGATGGAGCTGAACATCGGCCACTTCCTGATCGGCGAAGCGATCTTCGTGGGCCTGACGCCGGCGATCCACCGGATGCGGGCGCTGATGGACGAAGCGCGGGTGGGGAAAGCGGCGTGATCATCGGCATCGGCTCGGACCTGTCCGACATTCGCCGGGTCGCCGAGACGCTGGAGCGGTTCGGCGAACGCTTCACCAACCGTATCTTCACCGAGATCGAGCGGACCCGATCAGAGCGCAAGCCGGACCGCGCCTCGAGCTACGCCAAGCGCTTTGCGGCCAAGGAGGCCTGCGCCAAGGCGCTGGGCACCGGCATGCGGGCCGGGGTGTTCTGGCGCGACATGGGCGTGGTCAACATGCGTTCGGGACAGCCGACCATGGCCCTGACCGGCGGCGCGGCCGAGCGGCTGGCCAAGATGACGCCGCCGGGCCACCGGGCGGTGATCCACCTGTCGCTGACCGACGACCACCCCTATGCGCAGGCCTTCGTGATCATCGAGGCGGTGCCGGAGTAGCTGGCCGAACCTCACCTTGATCGATCCGGTGTTCATGGGTCCCGGTCTTCGGCCTGAGGCCGAAACCGGGATGACACCGAGCGTTCAGGCCATCTGGCGCGGATCGTAGAAGAAGGTTTCGCGCGCGATCTTGTCGCCACGCCAGGTCTGCCAGGCGACTTCTTCCATGGATTTGGGCGGGCCCTCGTGCGGCACGAAGGTGAAGCGCCAGCGGATCACCACGGTGTCGCCGTCGATCAGCGGCGGGGCGAGCAACTCGGTCTCGACGCGGGCGAAGCGGGCCAAGGTACGGGCCTCACCGTCCATCAGCAGGTCGCGGCCGACCCGCGGCTCGCCCTGGTTTTCCTGCATGGAGGCGTCTTCGTGATACCAGTCGCCGATCGCCCCGACATGATCGCCGCGGAGGACCTGAGCGGTGAAGGCGTCGACGGTCTTGCGCTCGGGCATGGCGATCTCCTCGCCGCGACAGCTAGGCCCTGACGAGACGCCGTTCCAGCCGCGGCCAGAAGATATTCAGCGCCAGGCCGCTCATCACCAGGGCGGCGGCCAGCAGCTTCCAGGGCGGCAGGCTCTCGCCGAGGAACACCGCCGAGGCGCCCATCCCGAAGACCGGGACCAGCATGGCCATCGGGGTGATGGTCGCGGCCGGGTGGCGCGACAGCAGCCAGCCCCAGGCGGCGTAGCCGAACAGGGTGTTGCCGACCGACTGCCAGAGCACGGCGGCCCAGGTGGCGGCGTCGGCGGCGCGGACGCCCTCGATCATCGCGGAGGGGCCCTCGAAGACCAGGGCCAGGACCAGCAGCGGCGGGACGGAGAAGAGGCTGGCCCAGACCACATAGGCGAGCATGTTCACCTGGCCGGCGGCGCGGGAGAAGGCGTTGCCGCCCGCCCAGCTGGCCGCTGCGGCCAGCACCAGGGCCAGGCCCAGCGGCGTGACCGATGCGTCGGTGTTATGGCTGACGATGACAGCCAAGCCGATGGCGGCGAGCGCCAGGGCGAGCATCTGGAACGGCCGCAGGCGTTCCCTGGCCAGCCACATGGCCAGGCCGATGGTGAAGAACACCTGGGTCTGCACCACCAGCGAAGCCAGGCCCGGCGAGATGAAGCCGTTGATGGCGATGTAGAGCAGTCCGAACTGGCCGGCGCCGATCAGCACGCCGTAGGCGGCGAGGTTCTTCCAGGGCACGTCCGGCTTTTTGAGGAAGAACACCGCCGGCAGCAGGGCGAAGGTGAAGCGCAGCACAGCGAAGGTCAGCGGCGGCAGGTGGTCGAGCCCGATGCGGATGACGACGAAATTGGTGCCCCACACCGCCACGACGGCGAGGGCGAGCAGCACATGGGTCAGCGGCAGGCCGGGACGGATCATGGTCTGGTGATACTCCCGGGCGGCCGTGGGGCAAGGCAGGAAAGTTGCGGCGGCGGCCAGAGACGCTGGATATTCCGCCGTAGGAGGTTCGTGCGCAAGAAAGCCCAATGCTGGCCTGGACTTTGCTTGATTGGCCGCAAATTGGCCGTATCGCGCCGTGAGGAGAGTCCTCTGCGGCGTGCTTGCTCAAGGCCAATGCAACGTCTAGCTAGGCGAACTGTCCGCTGCTTCGGGCCAAGGATTGAAGATGACCGACCGCGCAGAGACCGCTTCCGACAAAGCCAGCGGGGTGAACGATTTCGTCGAGATCGTGAAGACCGTGGCCTACGCGCTGCTCATCGCGCTGTTCCTGCGCGTGCTGTTCTTCCAGCCGTTCACGATCCCGTCGGCCTCGATGGAGCCGACCCTGCTGGAAGGCGACTACATCATCGTCTCGAAGTTCTCCTACGGCTATTCGCGCCACTCGATCCCGTTCAGCCCGCCGCTGTTCAAGGGGCGGATCATGGAGCGCGCGCCCGAGCGCGGGGACATCATCGTCTTCAAGCTGCCGCGCGACGGCCGCACCGACTACATCAAGCGGCTGATCGGCCTGCCGGGCGACCGGGTGCAGATGCGCGAGGGCCGCCTGTGGATCAACGGCAAGGAAGTCGTCGACAAGGAACTGCCGCCGGTCATGATCGATTCCGGCTACGGCTTCACCCGCAACGTCCAGCGCTTCCAGGAGACGCTGCCGGGCGGCCGCACCTTCATCACCTACGACTTCGGCCCAGACGGCGACGTGGACAACACCCCGACCTTCGTGGTGCCGGAAGGCCACTTCTTCTTCATGGGCGACAACCGCGACAACTCGCTCGACAGCCGGGTCCCGGCGGAGATCGGGGTCGGTTTCGTCCCGGCCGAGAACCTGGTCGGCAAGGCGCAGATCATCCTCTTGTCATGGAACCCAGGGGCGTCGCTGTTCAAGCCCTGGACCTGGGTGCTGAACGCCCGGCCCAGCCGGTTCTTCAACATCCTCCAATGAACAGACGAGAAGTCGCGGTCGCCGAACTGGAAGGCCGCATCGGCCACGTTTTCCACGATCGCGAGCTTCTGGAGCGCGCGCTGACGCACGCCAGCGTCGGCGATGGCGCGCACAAGGTCCGCCACTATGAGCGGCTGGAGTTCCTGGGCGACCGGGTGCTGAACCTGCTCGCGGCCGAGCGGCTGATGGCGTTGAATTCCGAGGCGCGGGAAGGGGAGATGAGCCGGCTGATGGCGGGGCTCGTCAACTACCACGCCTGCGCCCGGGTCGCCCGGCGGATCGGCCTGCCCAGCGCCCTGCGCATGGCGCACAGCGCCAGCAAGATCGGCGCGCGCGACAAGGACACCGTGCTGGGCGACGCCTGCGAGGCGCTGATCGGGGCGATCTATATCGACGACGGGCTGGAAGCGGCCCGGGCCTTCTTTCTGGAGTTCTGGGCCGAGGAGTTCGAGCGCCTGGACGCACCGCAGATCAAGGATCCCAAGACCCAGCTGCAGGAATGGGCGCAAGGCCGCGGCCTGGCGCTGCCCCTCTACAAGGTGGTCGGCCGCGAAGGCCCTGACCACGCCCCCTCGTTCACCGTGTCGGTGAGCGTGGGCGACTATGAACCCGAACTTGCCGAAGGCCGTTCCCGTCAGGAGGCCGAAAAGGCCGCGGCCACGGTGATGCTGCTCAAACGCGAAGGACCTCAATGACCACCCGCGCCGGCTTCGCCGCGATTATCGGAGCCCCGAATGCGGGCAAGTCGACCCTGACCAACCGCCTGGTCGGGGCCAAGGTCACCATTGTGACCCAGAAGGTCCAGACCACACGCTTCCCGGTGCGTGGCGTCGCCATGGCCGGCGAGTCGCAGGTCGTGCTGGTCGACACTCCCGGCATCTTCTCGCCACGCCGCCGGCTGGACCGGGCGATGGTGCGCTCGGCCTGGGGCGGCGCCGACGAGGCCGACGTGACGGTGCACCTGGTCGACGTGCAGGCCGAACTGGCCGCCGCCGAGCCGGGCGCCAAGTCCGCCGACAAGCGCTCGGCCGCCGACGTGCAGATGATCGTCGAGGGCCTGAAGACCGCCGGCAAGAAGGTGATCCTGGCGCTCAACAAGATCGACGGGGTCAAGCGCGAGCGCCTGCTGGGCCTGGCGCAGGGGCTCTACGACACCGGCGTCTACACCGAGGTGTTCATGATCTCGGCCGCGGACGGCCAAGGCGTGGACGACCTGAAGGCGCGGTTGGCCGAGCTGATGCCGGAGGGGCCCTGGCTCTATCCGGAGGAGCAGACCGCCGACCTGCCGGCGAGGTTGCTGGCCGCCGAGATCACCCGCGAGAAACTGTTCCTGCGCGTGCACGAGGAGCTGCCCTACGCGGCCGCCGTCGAGACCACCGCATTCCAGGAGCGCAAGGACGGTTCGGTGCGGATCGAACAGTCGATCTATGTCGAACGCGAAAGCCAGCGCCCGATCGTGCTGGGCAAGAACGGCCAGACCCTGAAGTGGATCGGCCAGAAGTCGCGCGAGGAGCTGATTGAGCTGTTCGACCGCCCGGTGCACCTGTTCCTGCACGTGAAGGTCGACGAACGCTGGGCCGACAAGCGCGAGTTCTACGGCGACGTGGGCCTGGATTTCGACGCCTAGCATCCTAGTTTGGGCGTCATGATCCCGGTTGTTCGCGGCTGATGGAATTCGAAGACGACGCCTATGTGCTGTCGGCCCGCGCCCACGGTGAGACCGGGGCGATCGTCGAGCTGCTGACCGCGCGGCACGGCAAGTACGCCGCCCACGTGGCCGGCGGGGCCTCGCGGCGGATGAAACCGTTCCTGCAAGCCGGGGCGCGGACCATCGTCCACTACCGGGCGAGGGTGTCGGATCAGTTGGGCTCGGCGCAGCTGGAGCCGGTGGGGGAGGGCCCCTCGGCGCTGTTCGACGATCGCATGGCGCTGGCCGGGCTGTCGGCGGCTGCGGCGGTGGCGGCTGCGGCGCTGCCCGAGCGCGAGCCGCACCCCGGCGTCTTCCTGGCCTTCGAGGCTCTGACCGCGGCGCTGATGCTGCCGGAGATCTGGCCCGCGGTGTTCGTGCGCTTCGAGGCCGGGCTGCTGCAAGAGCTGGGCTTCGGCATGGACCTGTCGAAGTGCGCGGCGACCGGCGAGGTCGACGACCTGATCTATGTCAGCCCGCGCACCGGGCGGGCGGTGAGCCGCAAGGCCGGCGAGCCCTACAAGGATCGGCTGCTGCCGTTGCCGCCGTTCATGCTGTCGGCCCAGACCGGACTGGCGGCCGGCGACGTCAAGGCGGGGCTGGACCTGACGGCGCACTTCCTGGAGCTGTTCGTGTTCGGGCCGGTGAACAGGCCGCTGCCCCCGGCGCGGGTGTGGCTGGTGGAGCGGCTCATCGAGTCCGACCGGCTCTAGGCCGCATCGGCCGCGGCGACTTCCGTCGCGTCGCCCGTTAGAACGGGACTGAACTGCGAGTTTGATTCGACCATGACCAAGCACATCCCACCGCCCGGCGACGGGGACGGCGACCGCATCATCGACGAGCCGCTGACCGAGGCGCTGTCGCGGCGATATCTGGCATATGCGCTCTCGACCATCACCGGCCGGGCGCTGCCCGACGTGCGCGACGGGATGAAGCCGGTGCACAGGCGGCTGATGTACGCCATGCGCCAGCTGCGGCTGGACCCGAACACCACGGCCAAGAAGTGCGCCCGCGTGGTCGGCGACGTGATCGGTAAGTACCACCCGCACGGCGACACCGCCGTCTACGACGCCCTGGTGCGCCTGGCCCAGGACTTCGCCCAGCGCTACCCGCTGGTCGACGGGCAGGGGAACTTCGGCAACATCGACGGCGATAACGCCGCGGCCATGCGATATACCGAGTGCAAGCTCACCGTCGCTGCGCAGCTGCTGCTGGACGGCATTGATGAGGACGCGGTCGACTTCCGTCCGACCTATGACGGCGAGGACGAGGAACCGGTGGTGCTGCCGGCCGGGTTCCCGAACCTGCTGGCCAACGGCTCGAGCGGCATCGCCGTGGGCATGGCGACCTCGATCCCTCCGCACAACGCCGCCGAGCTGATCGACGCCTGCCTGGTGCTGCTGGAGGACCCGAACGCCGAGACCTCGCGGCTGATGGATCACGTCCAGGGCCCGGACTTCCCGACCGGCGGGGTGATCGTCGAACCGCGCGAGAGCATGCTGGAGACCTACGCCACCGGTCGCGGCGGGGTGCGGGTGCGGGCGCGCTGGGAGAAGGAAGACACCGGCCGCGGGACCTATCAGATCGTCGTCACCGAGATCCCGTATCAGGTGAAGAAGGCCGATCTGGTCGAGCAACTGGCCGACCTGATCGAGACCAAGAAGGCCCCGCTGCTGGGCGACGTGCGCGATGAGAGCGCCGAGGACGTGCGCCTGGTCCTCGAGCCCAAGAACCGCAACGTCGAGCCCGAAGTGCTGATGGAGAGCCTGTTCAAGCTCTCGGCGCTTGAGAGCCGGTTCCCGGTCAACATGAACGTGCTGGACGCCAAGGGCGCGCCGGGCGTCATGGGCCTGCGCCAGCTGCTGCAGTCGTTCCTGGATCACCGCCGCGAGGTGGTGGTGCGCCGGGCGCGCTTCCGCCTCGACAAGATCGAAGCGCGGCTGCACATCCTGGACGGCCTGGTCATCGCCTTCCTGAACCTGGACGAGGTGATCCGCATCGTCCGCTACGAGGATGAGCCCAAGGCCCGGCTGATCGAGGCGTTCGCGCTTTCCGACATCCAGGCCGACGCGATCCTCAACACCCGGCTGCGCCAACTGGCCAAGCTGGAGGAGATGGAGCTGCGGCGCGAGCACGCCGAGTTGGCCGAGGAACGCGACGGCCTGTTGAAGATGCTGGCCTCGGACAAGGCCCAGTGGCGCCTGGTCGGCGTTGGCCTGAAGGACGTGCGCGCGATCCTTGGCCCCGACACCAACCTGGGCAAGCGGCGCTCGACCTTCGACACCGCCCCGGTGGTGGACGCCGAGGCGGCCATGGAGGCGATGATCGTGCGCGAGCCGATCACCGTCATCCTGTCCGAGCGCGGCTGGATCCGCGCGGCGAAGGGCAAGGTCGAGGACCCGTCGGAACTGAAGTTCAAGGAAGGCGACAAGCTCGGCTTCATCGTCGCGGCCGAGACGACGGACAAGCTGCTGATCTTCGCCTCGGACGGCAGGTTCTTCACCATCGGTTGCGACAAGCTGCCGGGTGCGCGCGGCCATGGCGAGCCGCTGCGGCTGATGCTCGACCTCGACGACAAGACCGACATCATCGACATCTTCCCCCACAAGCCGGGGACCAAGCGCGTCATCGCCTCGAAGGAGGGCTACGGCTTCATCCTGCCCGAGGAGGAGGCGGTCAGCTTCCGCCGGGCCGGCAAGCAGGTTCTGAACGCCGGGGCCAAGGGCGCGGCCTTCGCCATGCCGATGAGCGGCGACCACTTCGGGGTGATCGGCGACAACGGCAAGATCCTGATCTTCCCGCTGTCGGAGCTGCCGGAGATGCCGCGCGGCAAGGGCGTGAAGCTGCAGACCTACCGCGAAGGCGGCCTGCGCGACGCGGTGGTGTTCAACGCCGAGGAGGGCGCGACCTGGATCGACACCGCCGGCCGCACCCGTGTCTGGGGCGAGTGGCGCGAGTGGCTGGGCCGGCGTGCGGCGGCGGGCAAGCTGGCGCCCAAGGGCTTTCCGACCAGCAAGCGGTTCAAGCCGAAATAGGCCTCGCGACACCTTGTAGGTGTGGGGCGCAACGCTAAGCTTCGCCGGCCGATGTTCGGGAGGGGGAAGTTTCATGAAGCGCCATCTGCTGGCGACGGCTCTGGCCGCGGCGACGATGACCTGGGCCGCGTCGCCTGTCGCCCTGGCCAAGGAGCCGGCGGCGGCGCTGGCGCCGGCCGCGAGCCCAGAGGCGGTGGGTTTTGACAGCGCACGCCTGAAGCGGCTGGACGCGGCCATGGCCCAGGTGGTGGCCAATGGTCGCGTGGCTGGCGTGCAGACCCTGCTGGCGCGCCACGGCCAGTTGGTGGCGTTCAACACCTACGGCAAAGAAAACCTGGAGACCGGCGCGGCGCTCAAGAAGGACGCCATCTTCCGCATCTACTCGATGTCCAAGCCGGTGACCGGCGTGGCGATGATGATCCTGTTCGAGGAAGGCCGCTGGCGGCTGGACGACCCGGTCACGGCGTACCTGCCCGAAATGAAGGACCTGAAGGTCTGGAAGGGCGTCGACGCCCAGGGCCAGCCGATCCTGGAGCCGGTGAAGCGGCCGCCGACCATGCGCGAGTTGATGAGCCATACGGCCGGGTTCGGCTATGGCCTTGGCGACAAGCACCCCGTCGACCGGATGTTCCGTGACGGCCGGATCCTGGGGGCGGCCGACCTGAAGGACCTGACCGCCAAGACCGCCGCGATCCCGCTGATGTACCAGCCCGGCGAGCAGTGGAGCTATTCGGTCGCCGTCGACCTGCAGGGGGCGGTGGTCGAGCGGCTGACCGGCCAGAGCCTGGGCGACTTCATGGAAAGCCGCATTTTCAAGCCGCTGAAGATGAACGACACCGGCTTCTACACCGGGGCGGGCAAGGCCGGGCGGCTGGCGACGCCCTATATCGGCAATCCCGAGACCGGCAAGATCGAGGAGGCCAAGACCCTGTTCGGCCAGCCGATCCAGAATTTCGTCGACAAGCCGCGGCTGGAGTCGGGGGGCGGCGGGCTGGTCTCGACCACCCGCGACTATGCGCGCTTCGCCCAGATGATCGCCAACGGCGGCGAACTGGACGGGGTGCGGATCCTGTCGCCGGCCTCGGTCGAACTGATGGGAACCAACGTCATCCCACAGGCGGCGCTGGTATCGTCGAACGGCTCGACCGCCTCGTCGTTCAACGAGGCGGTGGGCTTTGGCCTGGACTTCATGGTGGTCAACGACCCGCGCAAGGCCGGCAGCCTGGAAGGCAAGGGCACGATGAGCTGGGGCGGGGCGGCCGGCACGTGGTTCTGGGTCGACCCGACCAACGACGTGATCTTCGTCGGCATGATCCAGCGCTATGGCGGCACCGGCGGGCCGGACCTGGGCGGTCTAACTAGGACGCTGGTCTACCAGGCCCTCGTCGATCCGGCGAAGTAGGGCCTACTTCGTCGTGTAGCCGCCGTTGACCAGGATGGTCTGGCCGGTCATCCACCAGCCGTCCGACACCAGGAAACGGATGAAGGGCACGATGTCCTCGATGTCGGTGAGCCCGGTCTTCGAGAACTTCGAGAGGGCCGCGGCGCCCCTGTGATAGGCGACCGCGTCCGCGCCTTCGGCCGGATAGAAGAACGGCGTGTCCATTGGGCCAGGGCCGATGGCGGTGACCGAGATACCACGCTCGCCCAACTCCTTGGCGGCGGCGCGGGTGAAGTGCTCCACCGGCGCCTTCATCCCGGCATAGGCGGCGTAGTACGGCGTGAAAGCGCCGAGCAGCGAGGTCACCAGGGTGCAGGCCTTGCCGTTGTCCTTGAGCAGGCGGCCGGCCTCTCGCAGGAAGAAGAAGGCGGACTTGGCGTTGACCGCGCTCATCTCGTCGAACTCGGCCTCGGTGATTTCGGCCATTGGCTTCTTCAGCACCTTGCCCACGGTGTTGATGGCGATATCGGGCCGGCCGAACGCCGCGGCCGCGTCATCGAACAGCTTTTCCATTGCGCCGGCGGTGGTGAGGTCGGCCTGGAGGGCGAGCGCCTCCGCGCCCGCCGCGCGCACGGCCTGGACGGTGGCGTCGGCCTCCGCCGTCGCGGCGGCGCTGTTGTAGTGGATGGCGACCGCCCGCGCTCCGTGCGCGGCGAGGTCGCGGGCGAGCAGGCCGCCGAGGTTCTTGGCGCCGCCGGCGATGAGGACGGTCTTGCCCTTGATGTCGTGGTTGGCCATGCGTCGATCTCCTTACTGGGGGACGCAGAAGCTACCGTGCGCGTTTGTTGGATAAATGTGCGGTACTTGACATCACTGGTCGGCATTTTTGGATAAAGTCCAGCGATGGACCGTATGGATCTCTACCGGGTGTTCGCCCGAGTGGTGGACTGCGCGAGCTTCACCCGCGCCGCCGACAGCCTTGGCCTGCCGCGCTCCTCGGTGTCGGCGGCAGTGCAGATGCTGGAGACCCGGCTCGGCGCGCGCTTGCTGAACCGGACCACGCGGCGGGTGTCCGTCACGGAGGACGGCGCCGTCTTCTACGAGCGCTGCGTGCGGCTGCTCTCGGACATGGAGGAGGCCGAGGACCTCTTCCGCAATGCGGGCGGTCGGCCCTCCGGCCGGCTACGGGTGGACGTGCCCGGCCGCATCGGGAGGCTGGTGATCGCGCCGGCCCTGCCGGAGTTCCTCGCGGCATATCCGCAAATCGAGATCGACCTCGGGATGACCGACCGCGCGGTCGATCTCGTGGAGGAGCGGGCCGATTGCGTGCTGCGGGTCGGCCCCTTGGGCGATTCCGGATTGGTCGGGCGGCGCATCGGCGACCTGGAGCTGATCAACGTGGCGAGCCCGGCCTATCTTGCGCGCCACGGCGCCCCCGCCGGCCCGCAGGACCTGGCGGAGCATCTGGCGGTCAACTATGCGTCGCCCTCAAGCGGGCGCGTGGAACCGTGGGAGTTGATGGACGGCGAGATGGTGCGCACGCAACCGATGCGTGGGACCGTCTGCGTAAACAGCGCCGAAGGGCTGATCGCCTGCTGCCTGGCCGGGCTGGGCCTGATTCAGATCCCGGCCTACGACGTCGCCGGGCATCTGGCGGCGGGCGAGTTGGTGCGGGTGATGGACGAGCATCGCGCCCAGCCCATGCAGATGACGCTGCTCTACCCGCATCGGCGACAGGCGCCGGAAAGGCTCAAGGTCTTCTCCGCCTGGCTGGACACGCTGCTGCGTCCGCACGTCCGCGCGCCTTGACTTTCGGGGCCCCGCATGCGCCCTTCCGCCCTCGATTTTCAGAGCCTTAGCGACTCCCCATGCACGCCTACCGCACCCATACCGCAGGCGCCCTGCGCGCCGCCGACACGGGCAAGACCGTCCGCCTTTCGGGCTGGATTCACCGCAAGCGCGACCACGGCGGTCTGGTCTTCATCGACCTGCGCGACCACTATGGTCTGACCCAGCTGGTGATCAGCCCGGAGACCCCCGGCTTCGACGTCATCGAGCGCCTGCGCGCCGAGAGCGTCATCCGGGTCGACGGTGAAGTCGTGGCTCGCAGCCTGGAGACCGTGAACGCCAACCTGCCGACCGGCGAGGTCGAGGTGCGCGTGCGTTCGGTCGAGGTGCTGTCGGAAGCCGCCGAACTGCCCCTGCCGGTCTTCGGCGAGCCGGAGTACCCGGAAGAGATCCGCCTGAAGCACCGCTACCTGGACCTGCGCCGCGAGACGCTGCACCGGAACATCGTGCTGCGCTCGAAGGTCATCCACTCGATCCGCAACCGCATGATCGACCAGGGCTTCCTGGAGTACCAGACGCCGATCCTGACGGCCTCGTCGCCGGAAGGCGCGCGCGACTTCCTGGTGCCCTCGCGGATGCACCCGACCAAGTTCTACGCGCTGCCGCAGGCGCCCCAGCAGTTCAAGCAGCTGCTGATGGTCTCGGGCTTCGACCGCTACTTCCAGATCGCGCCGTGCTTCCGCGACGAGGACCTGCGCGCCGACCGGTCGCTGGAATTCTACCAGCTCGACGTCGAGATGAGCTTCGTCACCCAGGAAGACGTGTTCGCCGCGATCGAGCCGGTGATGCACGGCGTGTTCGAGGAGTTCGGCGGCGGCAAGCGCGTCTCGCCGATCGACCAGCCGATGTCCTATGTCGACGACTTCGGCAAGACCATCGAGCACAAGGGTTTTGAGCGCCTGACCTACGTGCAGTCGATGGCCCGCTATGGCACCGACAAGCCCGACCTGCGCAACCCGATCGTCATGCAGGACGTGTCGGACAACTTCCGCGGCGGCGGTTTCGGCCTGTTCGCGCGCATCCTGGAAGACGCCAAGAACGCCGTCTGGGCGATCCCGGCCCCGAAGGGCGGCAGCCGCGCGTTCTGCGACCGCATGAACAGCTGGGCGCAGGGTGAGGGCCAGCCCGGTCTGGGCTACATCTTCTGGTCCGAGGACCAAGGCGGCTGGGGCGGCCCGATCGCCAAGAACCTCGGCCCCGACGCGACCACGGCGTTGATGACCGCGATCGGCATGGGGCAGGGCGACGCCGCCTTCTTCGTGGCCGGCGATCCGAAGGTGTTCGCGAAGTTTGCGGGCAACGCCCGGACCAAGGTCGGTACGGACCTGAAGCTGGTCGACGAGGATCAGTTCAAGTTCTGCTGGATCGTCGACTTCCCGATGTTCGAGTGGAGCGAGGAAGAGCAGAAGGTCGACTTCTCGCACAACCCGTTCTCGATGCCGCAGGGCGGCCTCGACGCGCTGCTGACCCAGGACCCGCTGACCATCCGCGCGTTCCAGTACGATATCGTCTGCAATGGCTATGAGCTGTGCTCGGGCGCGATCCGGAACCACATCCCCGAGGTGATGGTGAAGGCGTTCGAACTGGCCGGCTACGGCGCCAACGTCGTCGAGGAAGAGTTCGGCGGCATGCTGAACGCCTTCCGCCACGGCGCGCCGCCGCACGGCGGCCTGGCGCCCGGCATCGACCGGATCGTCATGCTGCTGGCCGGCGAGACGGCGATCCGTGAGGTCATCGCCTTCCCGCTGAACCAGCAGGGCCAGGACCTGCTGATGAACGCTCCGTCGGAAGTGCTGGAGAAGCAGCTGAAGGAGCTGCACATCCGCCTGGCGCCGCCGATCAAGGTTTAGGGCGCGCAGCGACAAATATGGAAAAGGGGGCCAGCGGCCCCCTTTTTTTGTGCTCGTCAGTCGACGGCGGCGAAGAAGCGCGGCGGGGCAGGCGGCGCTGGGGGCGCGGGCGGGGCCGGCGGTGCGGGGCGGGCGACGATCCGGACGCGAGACCCGCGATGGCAGGCCTTGGCGACCAGGCCGGGCGGGGTGCGGGTGGCGCCGTCGGCGCAGGCGTTGTCCAGCTGGTCCTGCTCCAGCCCCTTGGTGCGGGAGAGGTCGACCCCGGCGATGTTGGCCCCGGTCATGGTCGCGCCGCGGAAGTCGGTGTTGACGAACGTCGCGCCGGTGAGGCTGGCGGCCGAGAGGTCGGCGTCGCGGAACGAGGCGTGATCGAAGGCGCCCGAGCCGAGATTGGCCCCGGTGAGCGCAGCGTCGCGGAAGTCGGCGGCGCGGGCGTTGGCCTTGGAGAAGTTGGTCGCCCGCAGTTCGGCCCCGCGCAGCGAGGCGTTGGAGAGATTGGCCTTGCTGAAGTTCGAGCCGGCCGCCGCGGCGTCCTGCAGGTCGGCGCGGGCGAGGTTGGCGGCGCCGAAGTTCACTCCACGCGCCTCGACATCGCGCAGGCGCGCGTCGGTCAGCACCGCGGTGGTGAAGTTGGCGCCGACCATCTGGGCGTCGGTGAGATCGGCCCGCGACAGGTCGGCCCCGCTGAAGTTGGCTCCGAGGAAGCGCGCGTCGCGCAGGTCTGAGCCGACCAGGGCGGCCTGGGCGAAATTGGCGCCGACAAACTGCGCGCCGGCCAGCTTGCGGCCCGACAGCTCGCACTTGGCGCAGGCCCCGCCGAAGGAGACCATCCGCGCCACGTCCTTGTCGCCCATATTGGCGCTGGCCATGCCAGGCACGGCGGCGAGCGCCGTGGCGAGCAGGGCTGCGAGGACGGAGAGGCGCCGCGTCAGGCGAGACATCGAAGCTTGGCGTTGTTGGTCCATGGTGTGAGCATGTGCTCTCGACACTCTGTGGACGCTACTTAATTCGCCGTAATTGTCAGCAGCTTAGCTAGAAGCCGGAGATGAGCGGACCGCATCAAGGCCTCTCCGCCGTTATGGATCACCTGGTTTGGGACAAGGCGCGTGCGTCATAGAGCCCGGTGCTGGAAATATCGGCCTTGTCGCATGCGGCGCTGGTGAAATTCGCCCCCGCTCAGCCGGTCATGTCGCCGCCCTGCGGCGCGGCGCGGGTCCCGCATGTTTCGCAGATCAGGCTGGCGCCCTTGCGGACGACGGCGATGTCGCCGCAGGCCGCGCAGACGTCGGCTTCGGCGGCCGGCGGCCGGGCCGCGGCGCTGGGCAGGAACACCAGGTTGTCGGGCGCCGCGCCGCGGGCGAAGCCGCGGGAGATGAAGTGGCTGGCCGGCTGGGGGCCGTCCTCATCCTCGTTCTTGCCGTGGCCCAGGCCGTCGGCGTTGAGCTCGTCGGGGTCGGCGTTGGCCAGGTCGTTGCGGCCCAGATAGGAGACGCCCAGCTCGCGGAACAGGTAGTCGAGGATCGAGGTCGCCGAGCGCACGGAGTCGTTGCCGGTGACCGGGCCAGCCGGCTCGAAGCGGGTGAAGACGAAGGCGTCGACGAACTCGTCGAGCGGCACGCCGTATTGCAGGCCGATGGAGATCGCGATGGCGAAGTTGTTCATCAGCGAGCGGAAGGCGGCGCCTTCCTTGTGCATGTCGATGAAGATCTCGCCGAGTTCGCCGTCCTCGTACTCGCCGGTGTGCAGATAGACCTTGTGGCCGCCGACGCTGGCCTTCTGGATGTAGCCCTTGCGACGGTCGGGCAGTTTGCGGCGGGTGCGCTCGCGCTCGACGATGCGCTCGACGATCCGTTCGGCCTGCGGGGCGCGGGCCTCGGCCTCGGGTTCGCGCGCGGCGCGGGGCGGCGGCTCGGTCGCCTTGGGCAGATCCAGCACCAGGTCGGCGGGCGGGGCGGCGCGCCGCATCCGCAGGGCCGGGGCCTTGGCGCGAGCGGCCATGGCGATCACGCCGGCGGCGTCGGCGGGGGTGGTGTCCCATTCCAGCTCGAGGTCGGCGAGGGCCGGTACGGCCAGAGCATGGGCGATCACCGCCAGCACCGCGAAATACGGCTCGGGACCGAGGTCGTCGGCGGTTTCGAACACCGCCTGCTGGGCGGGGGTGAGGAAGTCGGCCGCGGACAGCGCGCCCGAGCCCATGGCGTAGGCCTGGGCCTGGTCGATCTCCTCGTCGCTGAAGCCGGCCAGCTTGAGCACGTTGAGGTTCGGGTCGGCGAGGTCGGCGTCGGTGGCACCGAGCACGTCGCAAAGGAAGCCGGCGTCGATGGCGGCGAACGCCTCGGCCAGGGAGGCGGCGAAGGGCAGGGCGGCCTCGGCCTGGGCGATCTCGTGGTCGGTGAAGCCGCGGGCGGCCAGCGCCGCATGGTCGACGCCGGGCGCCTCCGAAAGGTCGGCGCCGCCCAGCAGCCAGGCGCGCGCCTGGGACAGGTCGGCGCCGATCGCGGTCAGGCCTTGCAGCGCCGCCTCGGACATCACCCGCGTCAGGACGCCGTCCTCGGTCTCGGCGACGGTGATCGGACCGAGCCAGGGGGCGGCCGAAGCGCTCGCGCCGCCAAGGCGCAGGGCCAGTTCCGCATCGTCGAACACCGCCAGGCCGCCGCTCAGCTTGGCGCCGGAAGCAACGCATGCGGACGCCGCGTGCCGGTAGAGGTCGCGGATGGCGGTGCGGCCGGCCTCCGAGTCGTAGGTCAGGCCCTGGGCGACCAGCCAGTCGGCGACGCCGGCCAGGCCGAGCGACGCGGGCCGTTCGCCGGCCACCGCGGCCAGGGCGGTCGCCAGCAGGGCGACGGCCGAGGCGAAGCCGGCGGCGTCGAAGTCTTGCCCAGCGCCGAAGCTCAGTAGATTGACGGCCCCGCGCGCGCCGCCCCAGGCGCGGGCGACGCCCTGCGCGATCTCGGGGGTAAGCGCCACGGCCAGGGCCCCGGTCTCCCATGCGGCGGCGCCGAGCGCCGGCTCGGGCGCGCCGACGCAGACCAGTTCCAGATCCTCGGCGTCGTCGAAGTCGGGCGCGGCGCCGGCCCATTCGAGTTCGCCGGCTTTGGCCAGGGCGATGGCGTCGAGGATCATCGCATCGGTGGCGCCGGCGGTGCGGGCTGCCTCGGCGCTGCGGGCCAGGCTGGCGTTGGCGCGCAGGTCGGCGCAGGCGGCGGGGTCGCCTTCACAGCGCAGGATGGAGTCCATCACCGCCTGCAGGCGCGCGCCCATCTCGCGGGCGGCGGCCTTGGCCATCGCGCGGCCGCGATGCTGGGCGCGAAGGGCGGTAAGGGCGGCGGCGCAGTCGACCGCGCCAGCGCGGACGAGCGGCGTCGCGGCGTCGGGACGGGGCCAAGACAAGGCGATCTGGCCGGCGAGCACGGCCGCGCCGAGGTCGCGGCGGAATGCGGCGCGCGCGCGGGCGGTCTCGAACAGCGCGGCCGAATCGCCGCGCTGCACGAGGTCTTCGGCGAAGCGGAACACGGCGGCGGGCAGGTCGGTGTCCTCGCCCAGCCAGTCGAGCCAGGCCTCGACCCGCGCGTCGGTCCATGACGCGGGGGCCAGAATCTCGGCCACGCTGGACGCGCGCTCGAGCGTCCGCCGTTCGATCCTTGCCGCTTCTGCACCCATATCCGGCTCTCCCGTCGGGCGAGTCTAGCAGCGTCGTTAATGCGGGCAATAGATGTTGCGGTTCACGGTGCTTCCATCCCCAACATATTGCGGATTTCGCGCCGCTGGACGGTGGGCGGCCGGGCGCCTATAGTCCGCCCGCTTCCTGTCTGTCTGGAATTCCCAAACGTGCTCAAGAATATCTTCACCTGGTGGAACGGCGCGACCATCGGCATCCGCAACACCGTTCGTGGCAGCGTGTTCGTCGGCAAGGACGAGCTGGGCAACAGCTACTACGAAGCCAAGGACGACCGGAAGTCGTACGACAAGGGCCGCAAGCGCCGCTGGGTCATCTACAACGGCTACGCCGAGGCCTCGAAGGTCCCGGCCGACTGGCACGGCTGGCTGCACTACACCTTCGACGAGCCGCCGACCAAGGCGCCGCTGAAGCGCCAGCCCTGGGAAAAGGACCATCTGCCGAACCTGACCGGCACCGTGCACGCCTGGAAGCCGCAGGGCTCGATCGCGCGCGGCGGCGAGCGTCAGAAGGCGTCGGGCGACTACGAGGCCTGGCGGCCCGAATAGGCATGTCGCGCCGCCGCACACTGGCCGGACTGGCGATGCTGGGCGCCCTGGCGGGCGCCGGCATGGTGAGCGCGCAACCGACACCACAGCAACAGGGGCAGCAGACCGGGCAACCGCCGCTGCTGCAGCCGCCGGCGCCGGCCCAGCCGACATCCCCGCCCAACGGCGGACCGCCCGCCACGCAGCCGCCGCCGGCGCGCGAAGAGGCTCCGCCGGCCCAGGTGGTTCCGCCGCCGCCGGTCGCCGCGCCGCCGATCGCCGCCGAAGAGGTCGAGGCGGCCCCCCCGCCCAAGGCCCAGGTCGCCGCCAAGCCGGCCGAGGCGGCCAAGCGGATGCGCTACGATGTCGCCGTCATCCAGGCGCTGGACAAGGTCTCGGCCGAATCCATGCGCTTCGAAGCGGCCGTGGGTCGGCCGGTGCGCTACAAGAACCTCGTCTTCACGGTAAAGGCCTGCGAGCGATCCGCAGCCGACGAGGCGCTTGAGGATTCGATCGCGCACGTGACCGTGGAATCCCAGCCGCGCGCCGCGCCCGGCAAGCCGACCCCGCCGCCGCGCCAAGCGTTCCGGGGCTGGATGTATGCGTCCTCGCCGGGCCTGAACCCGCTGGAGCACCCGATCTACGACGCCTGGCTGATCACCTGCAGGGCGGCCGCGCCGGTCCCGACTGCGACGCGCTGAAGCGAAGCCTGGGCCTGCAGCGCGCGGGCTAGGCGGCGGTGATACTCGGCCCGCGGGATTTCGATCGCGCCGAAGGTCGACAGGTGATCGGTGATGAACTGCGCATCGAGCAGCCGGTAGTCGTCGGCAAGCAGGCGCGCGACCAGGTGGACCAGCGCCACCTTGGAGGCGTCGGTGCGACGGCTGAACATGCTCTCGCCGAAGAAGGCCGCGCCGAGCGAGACGCCGTAGAGGCCACCCACCAGCTCGTCGCCGTCCCAGCACTCGACGCTGTGGGCGTGGCCCATCTCGAACAGCTGGGCGTAGAGATCCTCGATGACCCCGTTGATCCAGGTTTCGGTGCGGCCGGGCTTGGGCGCAGCGCATTCCAGCACCACGCGTGAGAAGGCGGTGTCGATGCGGATGTCGAAGGGATCGCCGCGGACGGTGCGGGCCAGGCGGCGCGAGACGTGGAAGCCGTCGAGCGGGATGACGCCGCGTTTCTCGGGATCGATCAGGAAGACGCGGTCGTCTTCGCGGGCGTCGGCCATCGGGAACACGCCGCGACCGTAGCACTCAAGGAGCTCGCGCGGGCCGAAACGTTTCATGACGGCAGTCTAGCGGATCTGGTCCGGATTTCCTCCCCCGCGGGGGGCGGGGGAGGATGTCTGGATCAGACCTCTTCCTGTTGCGACTTCATCCAGCGTTCGAGCCAGTGGATGTTGTAGTCGCCTGACAGGATGTCGGGCTGCTGGAGCAGTTCCTGGAAGAGCGGGATCGAGGTCTCGATACCGCCGACGACCATCTCGCCCAGGCAACGGTTGACGCGGGCGATGCACTCCTCGCGATCGCGGCCGTGGACGATCAGCTTGCCGACCAGGCTGTCGTAGTAGGGCGGGATCGAGTAGCCGGCGTAGAGCGCGCTATCGAGGCGCACGCCCAGGCCGCCGGGGGCGTGGAAGTCGCTGACCAGGCCAGGCGAAGGTGTAAAGGTCTTCGGGTTCTCGGCGTTGATCCGGCATTCGATGGCGTGGCCCTCGAACACGACGTCTTCCTGCTTGAACGACAGCGGCAGGCCCGCAGCGATGCGGATCTGCTCGCGCACCAGGTCGATGCCGGTGATGGCCTCGGTGACCGGGTGCTCGACCTGCAGACGGGTGTTCATCTCGATGAAGAAGAACTCGCCGTTCTCGTACAGGAACTCGATGGTGCCGACGCCTAGGTAGCCGATGGCCTTGATCGCATCGACCACGACCTTGCCGATCTTGGCGCGGGCGGCGGCGTCGATGACCGGCGAGGGGGCTTCTTCCAGCACCTTCTGGTGGCGACGCTGCAGCGAGCAGTCGCGTTCGCCGAGATGGCAGACATTGCCGAACTTGTCGGCGATGACCTGGATCTCGATGTGGCGCGGGGTCTGGAGGTAGCGCTCCATGTAGACAGCATCGTCGCCGAAGGCGGCCTTGGCCTCGGCGCGTGCCGTGGAGACCGCCTCGTAGAGGTCTTCCTCGGTCTGGGCGACCTTCATGCCGCGCCCGCCGCCGCCGGCGGCGGCCTTGATGAGCACGGGGAAGCCGATCTTCTTGGCCGCCTCGAAGGCTTCTTCCTCGGTGGTCACTGCGCCGTCTGAGCCGGGGACCACAGGGATGCCCGCTTCCTTCACCGCCTGCTTGGCGGTGATCTTGTCGCCCATCATCTTGATGTGGTCGGCGGTCGGGCCGATGAAGGTGAAGCCGTGCGCGGCCACGATCTCGGCGAAGCGCGCATTCTCCGACAGGAAGCCGTAGCCGGGATGGATCGCCTGGGCGCCCGTGATCTCCGCCGCGGCGATGATCGAGGGGATGTTCAGGTAGCTCTTGGCGGCCGGGGCCGGGCCGATGCAGACGCTTTCGTCGGCCAGCCGCACCCACATGGCGCCGGTGTCGGCCTCGGAATGGACCGCCACGGTCGAGATGCCCATTTCCTTGCAGGCCCGGTGGACCCGCAGGGCGATCTCGCCGCGATTGGCGATGAGGATTTTGTCGAACATCGACTTACTCGATGACGATCAGCGGTTCGCCGAATTCGACCGGCTGGGCGTCCTGGACGATGATCTCGACGATCTTGCCGCCGCGCGGGGCAGGGATCGGGTTCATGGTCTTCATGGCTTCGACGATCAGCAGGGTCTGACCGGCGGTCACGGTGTCGCCGACCTTCACGAACGGCGCGGCGTCCGGCTGCGGCTGCAGATAGACGGTGCCGACCATCGGCGATTTCACAACGTCGCCCTTGCGCTCGACGGCGGCGGGCGCGGCCTCGCCAGTCACAGGGGCTGCGGCCGGGGCCGGGGCGGCGGCGTAGGCCGCCGGAGCGGGGGCGTACTGGACGGCCGCCGGAGCGGCGGTCTTGGCGACGCGGATCTTCAGGTCGTTGTGCTCGACTTCGATCTCGGTCAGGCCGGTCTCGGTGAGAATGTCGGCCAGTTTGCGCACCAGCCGCGCGTCGATCGGGTCGGCGGGGGCCTTGGGACTGCTAGCCATTTGATAATCCTTAGTTTTGGCTTTGACGGGCCAGGCCCGCGGCGGCCTCGACGGCCAGTTCGTAGCTCGCCCCGCCGAAGCCGGAGACGACCCCGGTGGCGACGAGGGACACATAGGTTTCACGGCGGAACGCTTCGCGCGCCGCCGGGTTGGACAGGTGACATTCGACCACAGGAATATCGAGTGTCTTCAGTGCGTCCAGCAGAGCCACGGAAGTGTGACCATAGCCCGCGGGATTGATCACGACGGCGCAGGCCTCCGTCCGGGCTTCCTGCACCCAGTCGATGAGTTGGCCTTCGTGGTTGGATTGGCGGAAGACCACGGCATGACCGAGGGCGCCGGCGCGGCGTTCGCACCGAATGCGGACGTCCTCCAGCGTCTCCTTTCCGTAAATCTCCGGCTCCCGGACCCCCAAGAGGTTGAGGTTGGGCCCGCTAAGCACATAGATCGGTTTCGACATTCGGCTCCGCCGTCGATTCCGCCGTCTTGTAACGGGCGGCGGCGGGGGTCACAAGCATTCGGAAACTCCAAGCTTCACGAGGGCGTCATGACGCTGACCATCAACGGGGAACAAAGGGCCTTCGGCGGGGTGTCGAGCGTGGCCGCCCTGGTGGCGGAACTGGGTCTGGACGCGCGCAAGGTGGCGGTCGAACGCAACCTGGAGATCGTACCGCGATCGGCCTATGGACAGACCGCGCTCGCCGACGGCGACCGCATCGAGATCGTGCATTTTATCGGAGGCGGCTGACATGGACGGGTCGACCCACAAGGAAGACACCTGGAGCGTGGCGGGCCGGACCTTCACCTCGCGGCTGATCGTCGGGACGGGGAAGTACAAGGACTACGCGGAAAACGCGGCGGCGGCCGAGGCGGCCGGCGCGGAGATCGTCACCGTGGCGGTGCGGCGGGTGAACCTGTCGGACCCAAACCAGCCGATGCTGGTCGACTATGTGAAGCCGGACCGCTTCACCTTTCTGCCCAACACGGCCGGCTGCTTCACCGGAGAGGACGCCATCCGCACCCTGCGCCTGGCGCGCGAGGCCGGCGGCTGGGACCTGGTGAAGCTGGAGGTGCTCTCGGACACCAAGCACCTGCTGCCGGACATGGAGGAGACCCTGCGGGCGCTGAAGCTGCTGGTCGCCGACGGTTTCCAGGTGATGGTCTACTGCAGCGACGACCCGGTCTACGCCAAGAAGCTTGAGGATGCGGGCGCGGCGGCGATCATGCCGGCGGCCGCGCCGATCGGATCGGGCCGCGGCATCCAGAACTTCCTGAATCTGGGGCTGATCATCGAGCAATCCAAGGTGCCGGTGCTGGTCGACGCCGGGGTCGGCACGGCGTCCGACGCCACGCTGGCCATGGAGACCGGCTGTGACGCGGTGCTAATGAACACCGCCATCGCCGGGGCGCAGGACCCCATCCGCATGGCGGTGGCCATGAAGCATGCCGTGATCGCGGGGCGGGAAGCATTTTTGGCAGGACGCATGCCAAAACGTATGTATGCTGACCCATCATCCCCACTATCCGGTCTGATCTGATGAGCCTCGACGTCGACGTCTACTGGTCCTTCCGCAGTCCCTATTCCTACCTGGTGACCCCGCGCTTGCGGGAATTGACGGAAACCTACGACGTCGACGTCCGGATGCGGCCGGTCTATCCGCTGGCCGTGCGCTCGGAGGGGTTCTTCACCAAGCAGGACCCGCTGTTCGTGCCCTATCTGGTGCGCGACGTGCGGCGGCTGGGCGACTTTCTCGGCTTGCCGCTGGCCTGGCCCAACCCCGATCCGGTGGTCATCGGCCAGAACCTCAACGGCGCGGCCGAGCAGCCGCACCTGGACCTGCTGATGCCGCTGGGCGTGATCGCCGCCCACAAGCCCCAGGCGCTGGCCTTCTACGACGAAGTCGCACGCCTGATCTGGAACGGCCAGGACATGCCCTGGAACGAAGGCGACAAGCTGGCCCGGGCCATCGCGCGGGCCGGGCTCGACATGGCGCAGCTGCAGACCGAAGCGGCCGGCAAGACCGACGAGATCGCCGCCGAGATCGAGGCCAACCAGGACGCCCATCGCGAGAGCGGCCATTGGGGCGTGCCGACCATGGTTTTCGAAGGCGAGCCGTTCTTCGGCCAGGATCGCTTCGACGTCTTGGTGTGGCGTCTGAAGCAGCGGGGCCTGCGCAAGCGCGCCTGAAGAATTCAGCGGCGTTCCGTCACGGAAGGCGCACTAGGCTCCTTGCAAACAGGGAGGGGCGCATGGGCAAGTCGAACGGACGCCAGTCGATCTTCATCACCGGAGCGGCCTCCGGCATGGGCCGCGAGACCGCCAGGCTGTTTGCGGGGCAGGGCTGGTTCGTCGGCGGCTTCGACGTCAATGAGGCCGGGCTGAGCGATCTCCAGGCCGAGCTGGGCGCCGACAACTGCCTGGTTCGCCGGCTGGACGTCACCGACCGCAACGACTACCGCGCCGCCATCGCGGCCTTCGGCGAGGCCACCGGCGGCAAGATGGACCTGCTCTACAACAACGCCGGCATCGGCCGCGGCGGACCCTTCGCCGAGCAGCCGTTCGAGGACGTGATCGCCGTCGTGCAGGTCAACCTGATGGGGGTGCTGATCGGCATCCATGAGGCGATCGGGCTGCTCAAGGCGACGCCGAATTCGTTATGCTTCACGACCTCGTCGTCGTCCGCGACCTTCGGCATGGCCAACATCGCGGTCTATTCGGCCACCAAGCACGCGGTGAAGGGACTGTCGGAGGCGCTGTCGGTCGAGTTCAAGGCCTATGGCGTGCGGGTGGCCGACGTGCTGCCCGGGGTGATCGACACGCCGATCCTGCCGCCGGGCGTGGCGGAGGGCGCGCCGAAGGAGGGCATGTTCCGCGCCATTCCGCCGGTCGAGGTCGCCAAGACGGTGTGGGAGGCCTACCACGCCGACAAGCTGCACTGGTACGTGCCGCCGGAGCTGGTCGAGTTGGACAAGGCCGCGACCCTGACGCCGGAGGCGGTGCGCGACCAGATGGCTCAGGGCGGGCTGTTCAACGCCGCCAGCGAATAGCTAGGCGCCGATCATGTCGGCGTCCGCCGACAGCCCGAGCGATTGGAACATCTCGGCCCGGCCGGGACCCGGCTTGGGCGGATAGGCGTCGGCTTTCAACTCCCTGCGGGTGAACCAGTAGCGCAGCACCTTGGCGAGGTTGTCGGGGCGCTTCAGCCAGGCCGACGGGTGTTCCAGCATATGGAAGCCGCGCAGCGCCTCGCGCAGCAGGTCGGCGTCTGAGCGGATGGCGATATTCACGCCGTCCTCGAGGAAGCTCCTGACTAACCTGCTCCTCAGGCTGGGGCGGTGGCCCGGCGTCAGCTGCTGGCGGGCGCGGCGGATCGCGGCGCGGTCCTGGTCGCGCATGTTGAGATAGTAGGGGCGCAGTTCGGCATTAATCCTCGCCTGGAAAGCCTGGACCCGGTCCGCCGGATCGCCGCCCGACACCAGCACGTCGCGCAGCACATAGGCCGCGACCGCCGCGAACGAGCACCCGCGTCCATAGAGCGGATTGGTGCGCACCAGGGCGTCGCCGACCGGAAAGTAGCCGAGCAGCGGCGCGACGCCTTCGCCGGCCACCTGCCGCCAGCGGCTTTGCAGCTCGCCCATGCCGAACACGCGGCTTACCCCTTCGGCGATCGCCGGATCGACCCAGGGCGCCAGGCCCGGCAGGCGCGCACAGATGGCGTCGAACACATCGGGCCGTACGATGGCCTTGCGCAGCTCCAACTCGGGCTCGGGCGTGCAAAGAGTGATGGAAAAGCAGCCGTTGTCGGCGGGGAACAGCCCGAACTTGAGAAAGCCGAGATCGCCGGTGCCCCCGGCTTTGGTGCGCTGCGGTTCCTGCGCCCCGGGCAGCAGGCGATAGTGGCGGGTGAAGTAGAGGATGCCGGCGCTCTCGCTCTCCTCGGGAATGCTCGCGCCTTCCTCGACGAGCTGCTCGATGCAGGACGAGGTGCGGCCGCCGGCGTCGATCACCAGGTCGCCGATGATGTCGCGGGCTCCGGCGGCGTCGGCGACCGACACTCCGACCACTCGCAGGCCCTGAGGATCGCGCTGGGTCAGCAGCTTGCGGACGAAGGTCTCCGAATCGATCCGCACGTTCGGATAGCGCTCGACATAGCGGCGGATCACCAGTTCCAGGGTCGTGCGCCGGCTGGTCAGCACCACGAAATCGCGGTCGGCGGCCTGGGGCCGATAGTCCTGGCGGTGCAGGTCGGTGAGCATCCGTTCGAAGCCCAGCTCGCGGCAACCGGCGGCCAGCAGATCGGCATGCAGTTCGGGGTGTTCGTTGCGGATGATGGTGCGCAGCCGGGCCAGGAAGGCGTGGCTGTGGCGCAGGTGGCCGACGCCGCGGCGGGTCCAGTCGGCGAAGGCGCGATCGGCGTCGCCGCGCGGCGGCGCCGGGTCACGTTCGAGAATGACGATATCGCGGCCGGTCGGCGCCAGGGCCAGCGCCGTACACAGGCCGCCGATACCAGCTCCGATGATCAGCACTCGCTCGTGCATTCGGCTCGCCGTAGTCGGACGGACAGACTCTCAAGGCACTCGAGAGGAGCCTATCTGCGTCGCTGAGCGGCGCAAAGCCCGAGATTGACGAGGGGGTTTAGCCCTTGTCGATCTTCGGCGAGGGGACGGTCTTGAGCTTGCCGGTCTTGGCTTCGGCGATCGCCGCGCGCAGGGCCGGCATGTCGGCGCCCGGGATGATGCGGTCGCCGACGATGAAGGCTGGCGTGCCCTCGATAGCCAGGGCCTGGGCAAGCACGCGGGTGTCGGCGATGTGCTTCTTGACCTCGGCGCTCGCGCCGCCGGCACGGGCGGCGGCCGGATCGACCCCGACGGCGCGCAGGTGACGGTCGATCGACGCCTCGTCCAGCGCCTTCTCGGCCATGAAGCGTTCGAACAGCTCGATGTTCTTGGGCTTGCCGGCCGGCGACAGGGCGACCTCGGCGGCGAGGTTGCTCTCGGCCCCGAAGATCGGGAACTCCTTGAACACGAAGCGGACGTCCGGATTTTCCTTGATCAGCTTCACCACCTCGGGCGCGCTGACCTTGCAGTACCCGCAGCGGTAGTCGAAGAACTCGACCACGGTGATCGAGCCGTTCGGGTTGGCGACGAAGTCGCGCGGATCGCGCTCGAGCTGATCACGGTACTTGGCGAGCGAGGCCCTGGCGGCCTCGTGGGCGGCCGCCTCCTTGTTCTGCTGCAGCTTCACCACCGCCTCCTCGATCACCTCGGGGTGGGCGAGCAGGTAGGCGCGGACCTTCTGGCCGAAATCGTCCTCCTGCTTCTGGCAGGCGGCGAGCGGCAGGGCGAGGGCGGCGCAGGCGACGAGGACGCCGCGGGAGATCTTGGTCATGTCAGGCCAATTAGGTGAGAAGCGTGGCTTTGCGAAGGCCTTTCGGCCCGTTTAGCGGGAAGATCGGCGGTTGATCGAGCCCTCGGACGCGAGATCCTTGAGATCGTCCTTGCTGGGGTTGGAGGTCAGGACGATGTCGGTGGCGCGACGCCATTCGGGGGTGTCCTTGTCGAGTTTTTCCCGGGCGCGCATGGCGAAGACCCGGGCCTGGGTCGCATCGCCCGTCGCGAAGAAGTACTCGCCGGTGGCCAGGCGAGCGAGGCCCTCCTTGCCCTGCTTGTCGTAGGCCTGGGCCAGGATGCGCCAGGCGGTGGCGTTGTCGTGCTCCTGGGTGAGCGCCTTGCGCAGTTCGCCGACGCCTTCCTCGACCTTGGTTTTGTCTTCCAGCGCGATCAGGGTCTGGCCGAGGTTGATGCGCAGCAGCGGGGCGTCCGGCTTCAGCTCGACCGACTTGCGCTGTGGGGCCTCGGCTTCCTGGGCGCGGCCGAACTCGAACAACACCTGGCCCTTGAGCTCCCAAAGGTAGGGGTTGTTCGGCTGCTCGGCGAGCAGGGCGTCGATCATCTTCAGCGACTGATCGGGCTGCTTCATCTGGTAGTAGGCGATGGCCCGCGCGTAGCGCGCCGGATAGGACGTGTCCTTCTCGTCGTACTTGGTGATGGCGACGGTCGGGTTGATGAACCCGTCCAGCTTCGCCTTCATGATCTCGTGCTCGGCGACCGCTTCGGGCGTGTCGGGGGTGTCGTAGTGGGCGTTCTGCTCGACCCGGTGGCGCAGCGCCTCGATCCGCGAGGACGACAGCGGGTGGGAGCGGAAGTAGGCGAAGCGGCGCGCTTCCTGAAAGACCTCCTGGTAGCGGAAGTTGTCGAAGAATTCGACGAGGCCCTTACCTGACAGGCCGGCGCGCTCAAGGATCGCGGCCCCAGCCTGGTCGGCGCGGCTTTCCTGTTCGCGGCTGTAGCCCATGGCCCCGAGGGTGCCGAAATAGCTGGCGCTGCCGATCAGGCCGGCGGCGCCTTCGCCCGAACCGGCGAGCGCGGCCAGGACGCCCAATCCCATGGTCAGCAGGAACGGCTTCATGCCGGCGGAGGTCATCTCGCCCGAGCGGGCCGAGTGGCCGGCGGCCAGGTGGCCCACTTCGTGGGCGATCACGCCCTGAAGCTGGTTGGGGTTTTCCGATTCGAGGATCAGGCCGGTAAAGACACCCATGGCGCCGGGGCCGGCGAAGGCGTTGAGATCCTTTGAGCCGATCAGCAGGATCTCGATGGACTTGGAGTCGACGCCGGCCGCCTTGAAGATCGGCTCGGAATCCTTGCGCAGGATTTCTTCAATCTCGGTGTCGCGGATGAGCGACATGCCTTCCTCGGCGCGAACCGGCGCGGCCTGCAATGTCAGGCTTAGGGCCGTCACCGCGGCCAGAGCGATTCTCGAGACCGAACGGGCAGGGAACGCCATGCCGAACAACTCCAAGCGCCCCCCGCAAAGCCCCAGATATGGAAGCCTAACGCGCTTCAGACGGACTGGAAACCGGCTCGCATGGCGCGAGCCGGTTTCCGTTGTCACAGCCCAGGGTTAGCCCCGGCGCCACCAGCCCTTCTTCGGGACCGGCGGCGGAGCGCTGATCTCGTTCGGATCGGGCTCACGCGCGACCGGAGCCGCCACGGGGGCCGGCTCCGGCGCCGGTTCCGGGGCCGATTCGGCGACCGGTTCGACCGGTTCGACCGGAGCGGCCTCGACCACCGGCTCGGCGGCCGCGGCCTCGGCGGCAGCGGCGGCCTTGGTGCGGCGGGCGCGCGGCTTCTTGGCGGGCTTGGCTTCCGCCTCGGCCGCGGCCGGCTCGGGAGCCGGCTCCGGTTCGGCGACGGCCTCGACCGCTTCGACCACCGCGACGGCCTCGGGCGCTTCGGCCTCGGCCTCGGCCTCAGCCGCTTCGGCCTTGCCGCGGCCGCGGCTGCGGCGCGAGCGGGTCTTCTTCGGCTTGTCCTCGACGGCCGGCAGCTCGACCCAGACGTCCAGTTCGACGTGCGGCTGGTCGTCGTTCACGCTCGGCGCCGGAGCGACGGCTTCAGCCGCGGCCGGGGCGACGTCGTTGGCCGGAGCCTGCGTCGGGGCCGGCGCGCGGGCCGCCGGGAAGTCTTCCGACGGATCGTGCCACACGAAGGGGTCGTCGCCGTAGGGCACCCAGGGACGGGTCCAGGCGAACATGTCGGCCGGACGGCCGTCGTCGCGCATCCGGCGGCCGCCGCGGCGGCCGCGGCGGCGGCGGCGTCCGCCATCGTCGCTCTCGCGATCCTCACGTGCTTCGCGGGCCGGGCGTTCGCTGTCCTGGCGCGCCTCGACCGGCTCGCCGTCACGGCGCCCGCGGCGGCGGCGGCGGCGGCCACGGCGTCCGCCGCGTTCGTCGCCATCGGCCTCGTGGTCCTGGAAGCGATGCTCGGCCTCGTCGTCGTCGGTGGCCTCGCGCTCGATGTCGGCGTCTTCTTCTTCCTCGTCCTCGATCTCGTCTTCGAACGCCTCGTCGTCGAAGTCCTCCTCGACCGGCTGGTAGGGCTGGACCGGGGCGTGGTGGATCAGGGCGGCGTGTTCGGGACGGGTCTCGCTGGCGGTGCGTTCGATCTCATGGTCGGCGTGCGCCAGGGCATCGTCGATGACGATGGTGATGAACAGGCCGAGGTTCTCATGCAGACGCGCCAGATGGTTGCGCTTCTCGTTGAGTATGTAGAGGCCGACGGCGCGCGGAAGCTTGAGGGTGGCTTCGCCGCCGCCCTTCAGGGCCTCGATCTCGACGGCGCGCAGGGCCGACAGGGCGCTCGACTCGACCGAACGCACGCGACCGGTGCCGGCGCAGTGTTCGCAGACGTGGGTGGTGCCTTCCAGCACGCCGGAACGGCGGCGCTGGCGGCTGATTTCCATCAGGCCGAAGGTAGAGATCTTGCCCATCTGAACGCGGGCGCGGTCGTCCTTCAGCGCGTCCTTGAGCTTCTTTTCGACGGCCCGGTTGTTCTTGGCTTCATCCATGTCGATGAAGTCGATAACGATCAGGCCGGCCAGGTCGCGCAGGCGCAGCTGGCGGGCGGCTTCCTCGGCCGCCTCCATGTTGGTCTTGAGGGCGGTGGCCTCGATGTTCCGCTCACGCGTGGCGCGGCCGGAATTCACGTCGATGGCGACCAGGGCCTCGGTCTGGTTGATCACCAGATAGCCGCCCGAACGCAGCGGCACGACGGGCGAGTAGATCTGGCTGAGGTGGTCTTCGACCCGGTGCTTGACGAACAGCGGGGTGGCCTCGCGGTACGGCTGCACCTTCTTGGCCTGGGACGGCATCAGCATGCGCATGAATTCACGCGCTTCCTTGAAGCCGGCCTCGCCCTCGACCCAGACCTCGTCGATGTCCTTGTCGTAGAGGTCGCGGATCGTGCGCTTCACCAGGTCCTCTTCCTCGTAGATGAGGGCAGGGGCCACAGAATGCAGGGTGGTGTCGCGGATGTTCTCCCACAGGCGCAGGAGGTACTCGTAGTCGCGCTTGATCTCGGCCTTGGTGCGCTTGGCGCCGGCCGTGCGGACGATCAGGCCCATGCCTTCCGGCACGTCCAGGCTCTGGACCACACCCTTCAGGCGCTTGCGGTCGGTGGCCGCGGTGATCTTGCGGCTGATGCCGCCGCCGCGGGCGGTGTTGGGCATCAGGACGCCGTAACGGCCGGCCAGCGACAGATAGGTGGTCAGGGCCGCGCCCTTGTTGCCGCGCTCTTCCTTGACGACCTGGACCAGCATGATCTGCCGGCGGCGGATCACTTCCTGGATCTTGTAGCGGCGCATCAGCCGGCGGCGGCGACGCGCGACTTCTTCTTCCATGACGTCGTCTTCGTCGGCGTCGACGGCGTCTTCGTCCTCGTCGTCGCCCGACCGGGCGCGCGATTCAACTTCCTCTTCCTCGTCGGCCTCTTCGCGCATGAGCGCTTCACGGTCGGCGACCGGGATCTGGTAGTAGTCGGGGTGGATTTCGTTGAAGGCCAGGAAACCGTGGCGGTTGCCGCCGTACTCGATAAAGGCAGCCTGCAGCGACGGCTCAACGCGCGTCACTTTGGCGAGATAGATATTGCCTCTGAGTTGTTTGCGGTTCTGGCTCTCGAAATCGAATTCTTCAACACGCGGTCCGTCGACCACCACGACACGCGTCTCTTCGGCGTGTGCGGCGTCGATCAACATCTTCTTGGACATCAAGTACGTCTCCGAGGCGCGCCGCGAGCTCTCGGCTCGGGCGCCGCCGGTCTGTCAGGAGGGCGCGCACGCCACCGCCCATCGCAATGCCGAAGCCGGCAAGGCGGGCGGTAGGCCGAAATTGGGCTCGAGCGGCGCTGCCCATTGGTGTGTTCCCAGGCGCGCCTAACGTTAAGCGCGGATCGGATGGCGCGTGGTCGCCGAAAACGGCGAAACCGACGCGGGGTGTGTCGCGCGGGCCGCGGCCCTGCGACGCAAGGCGCGCACGGTCCAGCGCGGGCGGACATTGCAACACTGGCGGCGAAAAGGAAAGCCGCCCGCCGCAATGTGGCGGCGTAAGGGGACGGTTAACCGTTTGTCCACGCCGCTGCCGTCTATATGGGTGTGACGGTATAAAATGTGTAACGGGGCTGCGCGTATGGGCGGCAGGTTCAGGATCGGCGGACGAAGCGTGCTGGCGGCAGTCGGCGCTGTGGTCTGCTGCCTGGCGGTCGTCGCCGGAGCGCAGGCCGCGGGCGCAAAGGCCGACGTGCTGAAGGTCCGGCTGGGCGGCGACCGCGCCGAAACCCGCATCGTCATCGATCTCGACAAGTCGGCGACCGGCAAGGTGGCTTCCGACGGGCAGGGCGACCGCCGCGTGGTGGTGAACCTGCCGGGCGTGTCGGTCGACAACCAGCTGCAGGGCGGCGGGCTCGGCCTGGTGAAGGCCTGGGTGGTGGACGACGCCACCGGCGGCGCGCGGCTGCGCATCGACCTGGCCGACGACGCGGTGATAAAGCGTCGCTTTCTGCTGCCCCCGGCCGACGGCGTCGCCAACTATCGCTATGTCATCGACCTGGCGGCCAAGGCCCCGTCGAGCGTGAAGGTCGCCCAGGGCGGCGGCCCGCGCTTCATTTCCGCGCCGGTCAAGACGACCAAGGCCGCGCTGCCGCTCAAGAAGGTCATCGTCATCGACGCCGGCCACGGCGGCAAGGACCCCGGCACCAAGGGGGCCGACGGCAACGAAAAGGACGTCACCCTGGCCGCGGCGCGCGCGCTGAAGGGCCAGCTGGAAAAGAGCGGCCGCTATAAAGTGGTCATGACCCGCGACGCCGACGTCTATGTCGACCACGCCGTGCGGGTGCAGATCGCCCGTCGCGCGGACGCCGACCTGTTCATCTCCCTGCACGCTGACTCAGGCACCGATCCGAGCCTGCGCGGCGCCAGCGTCTATACGCTCGCTGACCGCGCCACTGGGCGCTCGGCCAAGTTCGTCAGCAAGGACGACTGGTTCATGCAGGCCGGCAGCCATGGCGACCATGGCGTCTCGACCATCCTGCTGGACCTGACTCAACGCATGACCCGCAACCGCTCGGCCACCTTCGCCGAGGTGCTGCTGGAGCGGGTGAGCGACCACCAGCCGCTGCTGCGCCGCAGCCACCGTGAGGCGGGCCTGGCCGTGCTGCTGGCGCCCGACGTGCCGGCCGTGCTGCTGGAAATGGGCTTCCTGACCAATGCCGCCGACGAGGCGGTGCTGCGCGATCCGGGCAAGCGCAACCGGCTGATGGGCTCGGTCGCCGAAGCCATTGACGACTATTTCGGCCAGCCGACCAAGCTGGCGTCCAACTGACGCCGCGCCATGCCGACGCAGGGCCGTTGGCGCCCGGCGCGATGCACGCTAGACCAGCCTGAGCGGACGGGGCGCGCCCCCGCGGAGGTCGGTCAGTTTGAAGCCCCCCGAGAGATGGATCGCGATCGCCGGCGTCACCGTGCTGAGCGCAGTCGCGCTGGCCGGATTCGCCATCGCCATCTATGCCGCCTGGCTGTTCCACGACATGCCCGACGCCGCCGACCTGGCCGACTATCGTCCGCCCACGGCGACGCGCGCCTATGCCTGGGATGGGGTGCTGATCGGCGAGTTTTCGCGCGAGCGCCGCATCTACGTGCCGTACGACAACATGCCGCCGCAGCTGGCCCAGGCGTTCCTGGCCGCTGAGGACCGCAATTTCTTCAGTCACGGCGGCGTCGACGCCATGGGCCTGACCCGGGCCATGATGAAGAACGTCATGAATGCGGTGAACGGCCGCCGCCTCGAGGGCGGTTCGACCATCACCCAGCAGGTCGCCAAGAATGTCCTGCTGACCAGCGAGGCGACGGTCGGGCGCAAGCTCAAGGAGGCGATCCTGGCCGGGCGCCTGGAGCAGACGCTGAACAAGGAGCAGATCCTTGAGCTTTATCTGAACGAGATTTGGCTCGGCTATCGCTCATACGGGGTCGGGGCTGCGGCCTACAACTATTTCGGCAAGTCGATCAGCGACCTGAGCCTGGCCGAGTGCGCCTATCTGGCCTCGCTGCCCAAGGGCCCGGACAACTATCATCCGATCCGCCGCAAGGCGCAGGCCATGGCCCGCCGAAACTGGGTGCTGGACCAGATGGCCGAGCTGGGCTGGGTCAGCCGCGCCGAGGCCGAGGCCGCCAAGCGCGAGGACCTCAAGGTTCAGAAGGCGCCCACACGGGCCAAGTACCGCGACGCCGACTTCTTCGTCGAGGAAGTGCGCCGGCGCGGTCTGGCGACCATGGGCCAGCGCCTCAACGAGGGCGGCTATTACATGCGCACCACCCTCGATCCGCAGCTGCAGACGGCCGCGCGGGTGGCGCTGATGAACGGCCTGGAACAGTACGATCGCCGTCACGGTTGGCGCGGGGCCTGGGGCCACGTCGACACCGCCGAGGGCTGGGAAGCGGTCGCCAAGCAGAAAAGCCCGCCGTCGGAACGGCGTGGATGGCGCGCGGCGCTGGTCACCGACGTCTCGGGCGGCAACGTCCGGGTGCGGGTGGCCGGCGAGGGGACCACAGGCTCGATCGTCGGCCAGGACGTGGCCTGGGCGCGGGCAGGCAAGGGGCTGCGGTCCGGCGACCTGGTGTTCGTCGAGCCGGTCGAGGGCGGCGGCGGCTTCCGGCTGCGCCAGATCCCGGCGGTAAACGGGGCGCTGGTGGCGATGGAGCCCTATTCGGGCCGCGTGCTGGCGATGGTCGGCGGCTACTCGTTCTCGCTGTCGAACTTCAACCGCGCGACCCAGGCGATGCGTCAGCCGGGTTCGGCGTTCAAGCCGATCGTCTACGCCGCGGCGCTGGAGAACGGCTACACGCCGTCCAGCGTGGTGATGGATTCGGCGATCACCCTGCGCGGTGCGGGCGGCCAGGACTGGACGCCGGAGAACTACAATCGCCGCTACTACGGGGCCCTGACCCTGCGGCGCGGCCTGGAGCTGTCGCGCAACGCCATGACCGTGCGCCTGGCCCAGGGCGTGGGGATGCGCAAGATCAGCGACCTGGCCGTAAAGATGGGCGTGACCAAGCGCATGGACAACGTGCTGGCCATGGCGCTCGGGGCCGGCGAGACCACGCCGTTCAAGCTGACCGCGGCCTACGCCTCGTTCGTCAACGGCGGGCGGCGGATCGAGCCGCACCTGATCGAGCTGGTCCAGGATCGCAACGGCGAGACCATCTTCCGGGCCGACAAGCGCGACTGCCCGCGCTGCCTGGCGGGCTTCAACGGAGACGAGAGCCCGCGGATCGCGCCCGGCGGCGAGCAGGTCATGGATCCGATCACCGCCTATCAGGTGACCTCGATGCTGCAGGGCGTGGTCCAGCGCGGCACCGCGACCTCGGCCTTGGTGCTGAACCGCCCGGTGGGCGGCAAGACCGGCACCACCAACGAGTACCGTAGCGCCTGGTTCGTCGGCTTCACGCCGCAGATCGTGGCCGGGGTGTTCGTCGGCTTCGACGACAACCGCAGCCTGGGCAATGGCGAGACCGGCACCCAGGCGGCGGTGCCGATCTTCATCGAATTCATGCAGGCCGCGACCAAGGACCTGCCGAAGGACGAGTTCAAGGCGCCAAAGAACGCCAAGTTCGCCACGGTGCGTGGCATCCGCGAGGCGTTCCGCCCCGGCACCGAGCCGAAGCCGATCGTCGCGCCGATGGGCGGGATGCCGGTGGGCGGGCCGCAGCCCTACGACCAGGTCTGGCCGGACGGACAGCTGACCAGCCCGGCGCCGGCCGCCGCGCCGCCGCCGAAGAAGGACGACATGAGCGGGCTGTACTAGCCTCCCGTGTCATCCCGGAAAGCCCGTCAGGGCGTGTCCAGGTCCCATTCGCACCGGGGCCAGAAGGGCGGCCGCGGCCGTGGCGAATTCTGATGGATCTGGTGTTCATGGGGCCCGGTCTTGATGCGCAAGCTGGAATGACAGGACGTGCTGGGACGGCCCGCCATTGTCATGCGGACCGGCCCGCGCTATCTGCCCCGACTTCCAGAATTTTTCTGGTTTCGGAGATTCCCATGAGAGCGGATGTCGAGGCCTCCAAGGCCGACATCGAGCAGTCGATCGAACTGCTCAGGAGGCGACTTTGACTGGGAACCGGCCCTAAGAAAGCTCGATGAGCTGAACGCGCGCGTCGAAGACCCCACCCTGTGGGACGACGCTGCGGCCGCCCAGGCGATCACCCGTGAACGGTCCAAGCTGGCCGCCTCTGTCGAGGCCGTCCAGTCGCTGGAGCGTGACCTGGCCGACGCGATCGGCTATGCCGAGATGGCCGACGAGGAGGGCGACGAAGCCACCCTCGACGAAGCCCGCGAGCAGCTGAAGTCCATCAAGGAACGCGCCGCGCGCGCCGAGCTGGAAGCGCTGCTGTCCGGCGAGGCTGACGGCAACGACGCCTTCATGGAAATCAATTCAGGCGCCGGCGGCACCGAGTCCAACGACTGGGCCGGGATGCTGATGCGGATGTATACCCGCTGGGCCAACGCCCATGGGATGAGCGTCGACTTCCTCGAAGAAACCGCCGGCGAACAGGCCGGCATCAAGTCGGTCACCCTGCAGATCAAGGGGCCGAACGCCTATGGCTGGCTGAAGACCGAGGCCGGTGTCCATCGCCTGGTGCGCATCTCGCCCTACGACGCGGCCGCCAAGCGCCACACCAGCTTCGCCTCGGTCTGGGTCTATCCGGTGGTCGACGACACCATCGAGATCGAGATCAATCCGGCCGACGTGCGCACCGACACCTACCGCGCCTCCGGCGCCGGCGGTCAGCACATCAACAAGACCGACTCGGCGGTGCGCCTGACGCACATTCCGACCGGCGTCGTGGTCGCGTGCCAGATGGGCCGTTCGCAGCACCAGAACCGCGAGGAAGCCTGGAAGATGCTGCGCGCGCGGCTCTATGAGTTGGAGCTGCAGAAGCGCGAGGCCGAGGCCGCCGCCCTGAACGAGCAGAAGACCGACATCGGCTGGGGGCACCAGATCCGCAGCTATGTCCTGCAGCCGTACCAGATGGTGAAGGACCTGCGGACCAACGTCGAAACCTCGGACACCCAAGGGGTGCTCGACGGCGACCTCGACGAGTTCATGGGCGCGTCGCTGGCCCAGCGGGTCGGCAACACCCGCGACGGCGCCGGCGACTAAGCGAAGTTCCCTCCCCCGCGGGGGGAGGGGATCGCCACAGCCGCGTTTGCATTCGTGCCCAGAACGGCGTTCGATCGCCGTGGAGGCGCGTGATGCAGAAGGTTCATTGCGAATGGGGCCTGAAGGGCGTTGAGCTGCTGCGCGACCGCGCGGCGGTCGTGGTGGTGGTCGACGTGCTGTCGTTCTCGACGGCGGTCGATGTGGCGGTGCACCGCCAGGCGCGGATCCACCCCTTTCCCTATGGCGACGAGGATGCCGCGCGGGCCGAGGCCTTGCGGCTGGGCGCGCGCCTGGCGGCCAGCCGCAAGCCCGGCGGGCAGCTGAGCCTGTCGCCCGCCAGCCTGATGAAGCTCAATCCTGGGGAGCGGCTGCTGCTGCCTTCGCCGAACGGATCACGGCTGTCGCTGGCCTGCGGCCGGGCCGCGGTGCTGGCCGGCTGCCTGCGCAACGCCGCCGCCGTGGCGGCCAAGGCCGTCGCCCTGGCCGAGGGGAGGGACATCGCCGTCATTCCAGCCGGCGAGCTGTGGCCCGACGGATCGTTGCGGCCGGCGATCGAGGACCTGCTTGGGGCCGGGGCGGTGATCGACGCGATCGGCTTCGACGGCGAGCCGGAGGCGGTCGTGGCCCGGCACGCGTTCCTGAGCGCCCGCCCGCACCTGGAGGCGACGTTGCGCACCAGCCGGTCAGGCGTGGAGCTGATCGAGAAGGAGCATGCGCTCGACGTCGACATCGCCGCCGAGCTGAACGTCAGCCATTGCGCGCCGCTCTTGAAAAACGGCGCCTACGAGAATGCGGCGTGAGGCGTCAGGCGCTCTGGACTTCCGGCTCGGGCGCGGCGAGAGCGACTGGCGCGGGGCGCTGGAACTTCAGGCTGCGACCCTGGAAGAAGGCTCCGGTTTCGACCGAGAGCTGCTCGTGGGTGATGTCGCCGTCGACATAGGCGGTGCCGAACAGGCGCACCTGCTTGGCGGTGATCGTCCCGATGATGCGGCCGCGGATGTCGACGGTCTCGGCCTGGACCGAGCCTTCGATGTGGCCGGTGTCGCCCAGGGTCAGGCGGCCGACGCGGACGTCGCCGCGAATGACGCCGTCGACGTGCAGTTCGCCCTCGCCGGTGATGCCGCCTTCGAGCGTGAGATCCTGGCTGATGAGGGAGGCGGGCTTGGGCGCCTTGCGCTCGCCGGTCGTGGCCGACAGCGACGCGTCTGAAGTCTTCCCGGGCTTAACCGCCTTGGAGAACATAATCGCCAGCCTTTACGAAACGCGACGGATTCTGGGCTCTACCATTGACCCAGACCTCGTAGTGCAGGTGCGGTCCGGTGGACCGGCCTGTGGAACCCATGCCGCCGATCCGGCTGCCGACCGTCACGCGCTCGCCGGGGCGCACGCCGATGGCCTGCAGGTGGGCATAGCGGGTCTTGAAGCCGCGGCCGTGGTCGATCTCGATGGTGTTGCCGTAGCCGGAGCGCACGCCGGTGAACGACACCACGCCCGGTGCGGTCGAGTAGATGGGGGTGTTGGTCGGGCCGGCGAAGTCGAGGCCCGAATGGAAGGCCGGGCGGCGAGTGAACGGATCGAACCTGACGCCGTAGCTGCTGGTCTGCGCCGCGGCGGTGGTCGGACGGGCGAACGGCAGCTTGGCCGCTGCGTCGACCAGGGCGCCGGCTTCGGAAAGGTTGGTCGCCGCATGCTGAATGCGTTCGGCGAAGTCCTCGTCCACGTCGAGTACGGCGGCCAGGGCGCGAGGATCCTTGGCCTCGATCAGCGGGCCGCCGAGCGAGCCGCCCTTGGGCACGAAGGTCGACGGCGTCAGGCCGGCGAGGCGGAAGGCCAACCGCAGGCGGTCGGCGCGGGTCTTGGCGAAGTCGTCGGCGGCGTCGATCAGGCGTTCCTGGCCGGCGCGGACCAGCTCGATGCGGCGCATCGGCCCGACCTCGGTCGAGGCGCTGGTGGCTTTGGCGATGGCCGGGGCGAGGGCGGCCTGGGCGCCCGGCTGGCCCTTGAACTCGGTCAGCAGCATCGCGAGCGCCGCGTGGCGGTTCTCGACGCTGGCGGCGAGGGCGCCGATGCCGCCTTCGGCCTGGTTCAGCTGCACCATGGCGCTGTTGAGGCGGGCCTCGCGGTCGGCGACCAGGCGCTCGGACTTGGCCTGCATGCGGGCCAGCTGCTGGTCGTGGCTGGAGACAGCCATGGCGTTGACCATCATCGCCGCGGTGCTGACGCCCATCCACAGCGCGCCGGCAGCAACCCCGCCGGCGATCGCCATCTGGCGGCCGGTGGTCAGGACGAAGGAACGCATTTCACCGCCAGAGCGGATGTAGAGGTGTCGCTCAGGAAACAGCTCTACAAGCGATCGGCGAAGGCGCGCGAAGCGTGTCATTCTCACCGTATCGGCTACGAACTCGGGGGAACGGCGCGATATGCAATGAGAATTGGCGCGCGTGCAAGCGTCTTCACGCTGCAACGTAGGGGCGCCGAGCGGCGAACTAGTCTCGTTGATCGTGGTTAACAGGGCCTGAATGGTCCCGCTAGCTCACGGCTGTCGGACTTGCCGAACCTTGGCTGGACAAAGGCCCGGCGCGACAAATCTACAACAGCGGCGACGGCGGCGAGTTCCGACCGATCGATGCGGTCAGGCGTCACGCTGCGGCGAGCGGCCGCAGCGCGGCAAGCTTAACAATCAAAGGGATTGCGCGGCTTTCAGCACCTCGGCGGCGTGGCCGGGGACGCGAACCTTGCGCCAGATCCGCGCCAGCTTGCCGTCGGCGTCGATCAGGAAGGTCGAGCGCTCGATGCCCATGTACTTGCGGCCGTACATGTTCTTTTCGACCCAGGAGCCGTAGGCCTCGATCATCGCGCCCTCCGGATCGGAGGCGAGCGGAACGGCCAGGTCGTATTTGGCTGTAAACTTCGCGTGACTGGCAAGGCTGTCCTTGGAGACGCCGAGCAGGGCGACGCCGGCCTTGGCGAAATCGGCGGCCAGGGCGGTGAACTCCTGGGCCTCCTTGGTGCAGCCGGAAGTGTCGTCCTTCGGATAGAAGTAGACGACCAGCGGCTTGCCGGCGAAGTCGGCCAGCTTCACCGGCCCGCTCGCGCCTTGCAGTTCGAAGTTCGGCGCAGCCGCGCCTTCGGTCAGTGCGGACATTGCGATTCTCCAGGGAGCCCAACCCGTTCGTCATCACCGGGCTTGTTCCGGTGACCCGTACGCACGAACCGGCCAGGTTGAACTCAGAATTCAGCGCCTATGGGCGGCCGGGACAAGCCCGGCCATGACGATTGAGACGGGCGAGCTAGACCGGCTTTACCAGGACGATCTTCTTCTTGCCGGCGGCGAGCTTGACCACGCCGTCGACGAGGTCGGCGGAGGTGATCGTGCGCCCGGCGTCGGCCTCGGCCTGGTCGTTGACCCGCAGGCCGCCGCCCTGGGCCAGGCGGCGCGCCTCGCCGCGCGAGCCGGCCAGGCCGGCGTCGTGGGCCAGGGCGGCCAGCATGATCCCGGCGTCCAGGTCGGCGGCGGGCACCTCATGGGTCGGCATGTCGCCGGACACCGAGCCGACCTCGAAGGCCACGCGGGCGGCCTCGGCGGCGGCGGCGGCGGCGTCCTCGCCGTGCAGCATGCGCGTGGCTTCGCCGGCTAGCACCTTCTTAGCCTCGTTGATGTCGGCGCCCTGCATGGCCTCGTAGCGTGCGATCTCGTCCATCGGCAGGTCGGTGAACAGGCGCATGAAGCGGCCGACGTCGGCGTCCTCGGTGTTGCGCCAGAACTGCCAGTAGTCGTACGGGCTGCGCATGTCGGCGTTGAGCCAGACCGCGCCGCCGACCGTCTTGCCCATCTTCTGGCCCGAGGCGGTCGAGAGCAGCGGCGTGGTCAGGCCGAAGGAGGGCTTCTGGTCGACGCGGCGGATCAGCTCGACCCCGTTGACGATGTTGCCCCACTGGTCAGAGCCGCCCATCTGCAGCAGGCAGCCGTGGGCGCGTTCGAGCTCCAGGAAGTCGACCGACTGCATCAGCATGTAGTTGAACTCGAGGAAGGTCATCGGCTGCTCGCGTTCGAGCCGGGCCTTGACGCTGTCGAAGGCCAGCATCCGGTTGACCGTGAAGTGCACCCCGTAGTTCCGCAGGAATTCAACGTAGCCGAACTTGGACAGCCACTCGTCGTTGTCGACCATGATCGCGTCGGTGGGCCCGTCGCCGAAGGTCAGGAAGCGCTGGAACGTGCCCTTGATGGTGGCGATGTTGCCCTGGATCTGCTCGTGGGTGAGCAGCGGGCGCTGGCCGTCCTTGTCTGTCGGGTCGCCGACCTTGGTGGTGCCGCCGCCCATCAGCACGATGGGCTTGTGGCCGGCCTGCTGCAGGCGGCGCAGCATCATGATCTGGATCATGTGGCCGACATGCAGCGAGGCGGCGGTGGCGTCGAACCCGATGTAGGCCGTGATCGGACCCTTGGCGGCCGCCTCGTCGAGCTCGGCCGGATGGGTGATCTGATGGATGTAGCCGCGCTCCTGCATGGTGCGCAGGAACTCGGACTTGAACGGCTGTTCTGACATGGGGCGTTCTTCTGGCGTCGGGGATTCAGAGGCGCGCTCTAACACGCGATTGTCTGTAATTTCGAGGGACATCTGACAGGCTCCTAGGCGGCGTGGGGCCGGAGACCGTCTTTTCCTTGGGGGGCGGGCGCCGACCGTTACGGGTGGCGCAAGAGATCGTTCCGCGCCTGCTTTTAGGGCAGGCGGTAATAGCGGCCGGCGAGGGGGGCGCGGATGATCATGGGCTCTAGCTACGGCCCGCGGGCCGTGGCAGTCAAGCTGGCATGCGAGTTCTGGGCTTCATGACCGGCACGTCTCTGGACGCCTGCGATATGGCGATCCTGGAGACCGACGGCGAAACGATCTTCGCCTTCGGGCCGGCCGGCGAGCGCAAGCTGAGCGAGGAAACCCGCGCGGCGGTGCTAGAGGCGACCCATGCGGCGATGGCCTGGGAGCGCGGCGAGCCGGAACCGGCGTCGTTCGCGCCGGCGGCCGAGGCGGTGGCCCGCGAGCACTTCGCGGCGGCCGAGGAATTCCTGGCCCAGAACGGCCTGGCCTGGTCCGACATCGACCTGATCGGCATGCACGGCCAGACCGTGCTGCACGAGCGGCCGCAGGACGGCGTGGTCGGGCGCACGGTGCAGCTGGGCGACGCCCAATGGCTGGCCGACGCGGCCGGCGTGCCGGTGGCCTACGACTTCCGCACCGCCGACGTCGCCGCGGGCGGGGAGGGCGCGCCGCTGGCGCCGATCTATCATCTGGCGCGGGCTCAAAGCGCGGGGATGGCCGCGCCGCTGGCGGTGCTGAACGTCGGCGGGGTGGCCAATGTGACCTTCTGGTCGGGGGGCGAGGACATCGCCGCCTTCGACACCGGGCCGGGCAACGGCATGATCGACCTTCTGATGCAGGCGCGCGGGGCCGGCCGCTTCGACGAGGGCGGCAAGTACGCCAGCGTCGGCCAGGCGGACGAGGTGGTGCTGAGCGGGCTGCTGGCCCATCCGTACTTCCAGGCGCCGCCGCCCAAGTCGCTGGACCGCTACGATTTCTCGCTGGAGACGCTTGAAGCGCTGCGGCTCGAGGATGCGGCCGCGACCCTGGTGGCGTTCACCGCCGAGGCGCTGAAGCTGGGCTTCAACGTGATGGGCGGCACGCCCACCGAGCTGATCGTCTGCGGCGGCGGGCGGCGCAATCCGTCGCTTATGGCGGCCTTCGCCGAGCGGCTGGCTGTTCCGGTGACCACGGCCGAGGACCACGGCTGGCGCGGCGATTCCATCGAGGCCGAGGCCTTCGCCTATCTGGCGGCGCGCACGGCGCGTGGGCTGCCGATCTCGTTTCCCAAGACCACCGGCGTAGCTGCGCCGATGACCGGCGGGCGCATCGCCCGCCCGAACCGCTAGAGTTTAGGAGCTTTCATGTCGAAACGGGTTTGGCTGGCGGGTGTCGCCGCGGTGTTGGCGATGACCGGAAGCGCGGCGGCTCAGGACGCGCCGACGGCCAGGGCCTATGACGCGGCGGTTTTCGCCCAGGCTGCGGCGCTGCAGCCGAAGGTGATCGCTTGGCGGCGGGACTTCCACGAGCATCCGGAGCTGTCCAACAGCGAGGTCCGCACGGCCAAGATCGTCGCCGATCACCTGCGCAAGCTGGGCCTGGAAGTGCGCACCGGCGTCGGCAAGACCGGGGTGGTGGGCATCCTGAAGGGCGGCAAGCCCGGCAAGGTCGTCGCCCTGCGCGCCGACATGGACGCCCTGCCGGTGGCCGAGCAGACCGGCCTGCCGTTCGCCTCGAAGGTGACGGGCAAGTATCTGGGCCAGACGGTGCCGGTGATGCACGCCTGCGGCCACGACAGCCACGTGGCGATCCTGATGGGTACGGCCGAGATCCTGGCCGGGATGAAGGACCAGATCGAGGGCACGGTGGTCTTTGTCTTCCAGCCGGCCGAGGAAGGCCCGCCGCCGGGCGAGGAAGGCGGCGCGCCGCTGATGGTCAAGGAAGGGGTGCTGACCAGCCCGAAGGTCGACGCGATCTTCGGCCTTCACGCCTTCCCCGGACCGGTCGGCATGCTGGTCTGGCGTCCGGGCCCGATGATGGCCGCCTCCGACCGCTTTGAAATCCACCTGAAGGGCAAGCAGGCGCACGGCTCGATGCCGTGGCAGGGCATCGACATGTCGTCGATGACCGCCGACATCGTCACCGCCTTCAACCAGATCACCTCGCGCCAGATCAACGTTTCGAAGACCCCGACGGTGCTGACCATCGCCACCCTGCAGGGCGGGCTGCGCTACAATATCATTCCCGAAGACATGACCATGACCGGGACGCTGCGGACCTTCGATCCGGGCATGCGAACCGACGTCATGGCCCGCGCCGACAAGGCCGTCGACTCGATCACCGAGCGCTACGGGGCCAGCGGCAAGATCGACTGGGGCCAGCCCAACCCGGTGACCGACAACAATCGTGCGCTCTCGGCGCAGATGAAGCCGACCCTGACGCGCGCGGCCCAAGGCAAGGTCGCCGACGACATCGACTACATCATGGGGGCCGAGGACTTCTCGTACTTCCAGAAGGAGATCCCAGGGTTCTTCTATCACCTGGGCGTCGGCAACCCGAAGGGCGGCAACCACTCGCCGTTCTTCGACGTCGACGAGAAGGCGATGGAGACCGGCGTGCGGGCGCAGGCGCTGCTGGCGCTGGATTACCTGGCGGCGAAGTAGCCAAAGAAAAAGGCCGGGGCGTGAGCTCCGGCCTTTGAACTTTCGGTGTGGACGCCTCGATCAGATCGGGTCGGCCTCGATGCGCTTGTCGAGATAGGCGCCGACGCGCTTTTCCACTTCAGGCAGGTGCTCGGCCCAGAAGTGGCTGGCGCCGTCGACGACCTCGTGGTCGATGACGATGCCCTTCTGGGTGCGCAGCTTGGAGACCACGCGCTCGACTTCCACCGGCGGAACGACCGTGTCGGCGCCGCCGTGCAGGATCAGGCCCGAGGCCGGGCAGGGCGCCAGGAAGCTGAAGTCGTACATGTTGGTCGGCGGCGAGACGCTGATGAAGCCGTCGGTCTCCGGGCGGCGCATCAGCAGCTGCATGCCGATCCAGGCGCCGAACGAGTAGCCGGCGACCCAGCACTGCGAGGCCGCCGGGTTGGTCGACTGAAGCCAGTCGAGCGCGGTGGCCGCGTCGGCCAGTTCGCCGATGCCCGAATCGAATTCGCCCTGGCTGCGGCCGACGCCGCGGAAGTTGAACCGCAGGGTCGAGAAGCCGCGCTTCATGAACAGGTGGAAGAGCTGCACCGCCACGGGGTGGTTCATCTGCCCGCCGGCCTTGGGGTGCGGGTGCAGGATCAGCGCGATCGGCGCCGTCGGGCTCTTGCCCTGGGTGTATCGACCCTCGATCCGCCCGGCCGCGCCGGTCAGAACCACTTCTGGCATGCCATTCCTCTCGTCAGGCGCGGCGTCCGAATACTTGACTAACGCGCTCGGTCTTCCTAAGTCGCGACCGTCGGCCGGTTCCGGCGACAAGCCCCGTGCAAGCGGGGGCCTGTAACATATGGGACCCGACAAATGCTCGAAAAAAAGCAATCGAGCTGCTGAGAGCTGCAAGGAGCGGTATGCGCCTTTCGACCAAGGGACGTTATGCGGTGATGGCCATGGCCGACCTCGCGCGCCGTCAGGCCGCGTTGGCGGAGGGCGACCGCGCCGTGACCCTGGCCGAAATCGCTGCGCGGCAACAGATTTCGCTCTCTTACCTGGAACAGCTGTTCGCGCGCCTGCGCCGGCGCGGCCTGGTCAAGAGCCTGCGCGGACCCGGCGGCGGCTACCGGCTGGCCAAGAGCGCCGAAGAGACCAACATCGCCGACATCGTCCTGGCCGTCGACGAGCCGCTGCGGGCCACCCGCTGCGGCATGCAGGGCAAGGGCTGCATGCTGAAGGGCGAACGCTGCATCACCCATGACCTCTGGGAGGACATGGGTCGTCACCTGCACAGCTATCTGGCCTCGGTGACCCTGGCCGACCTGGTGAACGGGCGCTTTGCGCCGCACGAGGCGGCCGCATGAGCGGGGTCTATCTAGATTACAACGCCACCGCCCCGGTGCGCCCGCAGGCCGCCGAAGCCGTGGCGCGCGCCTTCGCGGTCGGCGGCAATCCCTCGTCGGTACACGCCAGCGGCCGCGCCGCGCGGGCGATCGTCGAGGACGCCCGCAACGCCGTCGCCGCCATGATCGGCGGCCCGGCCTCGACCGTGGTGTTCACCTCCGGCGGCACCGAGGCGAACGCCCTGGCCATTGAGAGCGCCGTCGCGACAGGATCGAAGCGGCTGATCGTCAGCGCCGTCGAGCATGACAGCGTGCTGGAGAGCGCCAAGGCCAGCGGCGCGGCGGTGGAGTACCTGCCGGTGAACGCCGACGGGGTCGCGGACCTCGCCTGGCTGGCCGAGCGGCTGGGGCGCTGGGACGCCGCCGACGGGCGGCCTTTCGTCGCCCTGATGCACGCCAACAACGAGACCGGCGTCATCCAGCCGGTGCGCGAGGCCTCGGAGATCGTCCGCAGCGCCGAAGGCTGGCTGCACGTCGATGCGATCCAGACCGCCGGCAAGATCGTCACCGACAGCCGCGCCCTGGGCGCCGACACCCTGGTGGTCTCGGCCCACAAGCTGGGCGGGCCGCAAGGCGTCGGGGCGCTGACCTTCGGGCCGCGCGCCACCCTGGTGCGCCGCCAGCATGGCGGCGGGCAGGAGCGTGGGCGCCGCGCTGGCACCGAGAACGTCGCCGGGATCGCCGGCTTCGGCGCGGCGGCGCTGGCCGCCATGCGCGACCGCGAGATTAACGCCGCCTGGCGCGACGCAGCGGCCGAGCGCCTGAAGGCGGCCGGCGCAGTGGTGATCGGCGAGGCCGCGCCGCGGCTGCCCAATACCCTGTGCGTGGCGACCGCCGACTGGGGCGCGGAGCTGCAGGTGATGGCTCTCGACCTGGCCGGGATCATGGTCAGCGCCGGATCAGCCTGCTCGTCGGGCAAGGTGAAGGCCAGCCATGTGCTGACCGCTATGGGCCTGACCGAGCTGGCCGGCTGCGCGATCCGCGTTTCCGGCGGCTGGGCCACCACGCAAGAAGACTGGGCGGCGTTCGCCGCCGCCTGGGAGCAAGTTCAGTCCCGTCACGCCGCGCGTCGCCGCGCGCCGGCGGCGTGAGGAGGTAAGAGTATGGCCGCCGTCAAGCAGACCGTCGAACACGTCGAGAGCCTGGAGAAGTACAAGCACGGCTTCGTCACCGACGTCGAACAGGAGTTCGCGCCCAAGGGGCTGTCGGCCGATATCGTCCGCTTCATCTCGGCCAAGAAGGACGAGCCGGAGTGGATGCTGCAGTACCGGCTGGACGCCTATGAGCGCTGGCTGGCGATGGACGAGCCGACCTGGGCGAAGGTCGACTTCCCGCCGATCGACTACCAGGACGCCTATTACTACGCCGCGCCCAAGGGCAAGGACGGCCCCAAGAGCCTGGACGAGGTCGATCCGGACATCCTGGCCACCTACGCCAAGCTGGGCATTCCTCTGCGCGAACAGGAAGTGCTGGCCGGGGTGCAGGGCGCGCCGCGCTACGCGGTCGATGCGGTGTTCGACAGCGTCTCGGTGGTCACCACCTTCAAAAAGGAACTGGCCGAGGCCGGGGTGATTTTCTGCTCGATGAGCGAGGCGATCCGCGAGCATCCCGAACTGGTCAAGAAGTACCTGAGCTCGGTGGTGCCGGTCTCGGACAACTACTACGCCTGCCTGAACTCGGCGGTGTTTTCGGACGGCAGCTTTGTCTACGTACCGCCGGGCGTGCGCTGCCCGATGGAGCTGTCGACCTATTTCCGCATCAATGCGGAGAATTCCGGCCAGTTCGAGCGGACGCTGATCATCGCCGACAAGGGCGCCTACGTCTCGTACCTGGAAGGCTGTACCGCGCCGATGCGCGACGAGAACCAGCTGCACGCCGCGGTGGTCGAGCTGGTCGTGCTGGATGACGCCGAGATCAAGTACTCGACCGTGCAGAACTGGTATCCGGGCGATCCGGAGACCGGCAAGGGCGGCATCTATAACTTCGTCACCAAGCGCGCCGACTGCCGCGGCGACCGCTCGAAGGTGTCGTGGACCCAGGTCGAGACCGGGTCGGCGATCACCTGGAAGTATCCGTCCTGCGTGCTGCGCGGCGAGGGCAGCGTCGGCGAGTTCTACTCGATCGCCATCACCAACGGCCGCCAGCAGGCCGACACCGGCACCAAGATGATCCACCTGGGGGCCAATTCGCGCTCGCGGATAATTTCCAAGGGCATCAGCGCCGGCAAGTCGTCGAACACCTATCGCGGCCTGGTCTCGGCGCACCCCAAGGCCAAGGGCGCGCGCAACTTCACCCAGTGCGACAGCCTGCTGATCGGCAAGACCTGCGCGGCCCACACCGTGCCCTATGTCGAGGCGCGCAACGGCAGCAGCGTGTTCGAGCACGAGGCGACGACGACCAAGCTGTCGGAAGATCAGCTGTTCTACGCCATGCAGCGGGGGCTTTCGCAGGAAGAGGCCGTTCAGCTGCTGGTCAACGGCTTCGTCAAGGACGTGCTGCAGGAGCTGCCCATGGAGTTCGCCGTGGAAGCCCAGAAGCTCGTCGCCATCTCCCTGGAGGGCTCCGTCGGATGACCCTCGCCAACTCAGAGACCCGCTCCATGTCCCTTCGCCGCGCCTTCGATGCCGAGCACGCCCGCCGCGACGCGGTTCGCCATGCCCGCGAGGAGGCCGAACGCAAGCAGCAGGAGGAGGACCTGGCGCGCGCCCAGCAGCTGTACGACGCGCTGGCCGAAGATGAGGGCTTTCTGCGGGAGAAGGGCCTGACGCTGGGCCTGCGCCGCTACACGGTCACCCTCAATCACGAGGACTTCCTGATCGACGCCTATTTCGAGTCCGGGAGCATCAACGTGCGCTCGGCCGACAAGCGCACTGCAACGACCTCCACCGCCGCGCCGCGCAAACAGCAGTTTGTGAACACCCCCGGCGAGGCCCTTGATGTGATGGCCCAGTTCCTGGCCGACGAGACCGACTGATGCTTTCGATTTCCAACCTGCGCGCCGAAGTCGACGGCAATGAGATCCTGAAGGGCCTGTCGCTGGAGGTTCCAGCCGGCGAGGTGCACGCGATCATGGGGCCGAACGGGGCCGGCAAGTCGACCCTGTCCTACGTGCTGACCGGCCGCGACGGATACGAGGTCACCGGCGGGACCGCGACGCTGAACGGCGAGGACCTGCTGAGCCTCGACCCGGCCGAGCGCGCCGCCAAGGGGATGTTCCTGTCGTTCCAGTATCCGCTGGAGATCCCGGGCGTGCCGGCCCTGACCTTCATCCGCACCGCCATGAACGCCCAGCGCAAGGCGCGCGGCGAGCCGGAGGTGAGCGCGCCGGAGTTCCTGAAGCTGGCCAAGGCGACCGCGGCGTCGCTGAAGATCGACTTCGACATGCTCAAGCGCGCGCTGAACGTCGGCTTCTCGGGCGGTGAGAAGAAGCGCATGGAAATCTTTCAAATGGCGATGCTTTCGCCGCGCTTCCTGATCCTCGACGAAACCGATTCCGGCCTGGATATCGACGCGCTGAAGATTGTGTCCGACGGCGTGAACGCGATGCGCTCGCCCGAGCGCGGGATGCTGGTGATCACCCACTATCAGCGGCTGCTCGACTATATCAAACCCGACCGCGTGCATGTGCTGTCGGCCGGGCGGATCGTGGAAACCGGCGGGCCGGAGCTGGCGCTCGAGCTCGAGCGCGAAGGCTACGACAAGTACGCGAGGGCCGCGTGAGCGTCACCAAGGCCATCAGCTCGGGCGACGCCGGCCTGCTGCCGGGACGACGCGACGAGGACTGGCGCTGGACCGACCTGCGCGGGCTGATCCGCCAGATGCCGGCCGCCTCGCCGGAGGGGCGGGCCTGGGCCTGGGATCACCCGCTGGCGCAGAGCGTCGACAGCATGATCGAGGTCGTGAACGGCCGGGGCCCGAGCGACCTGGAGGTGCCGGCCGGCGAGACGCGGCTGGCCGCCTACCGCTTCCTGTCGAGCGCCGAGGCCGGGGCCCATACCGCGGAGCTGTGGGTCTCGGTGGGCGAGGGCGCGGTGCTGACCCTGGTCGAGAGCTATGAGGGCGCGAGCGGCGGGTACCTCGCCAACGCCAACATCAACCTGCGGCTGGCCAAGGGCGCGCGCGTCGAGCGCGTGGTGTTCGCAGCCGACCACGCCGAAGGCGTCTCGGTGGTCGATGCCACCGTCGAACTGGCGGCCGAGGCGAGCTACGCCCAGACGGTCCTGACCACCGGCGCCCGCCGCCAGCGGATCGAGACGCGGGTGGCCCATCCGGGCGCTCATGCGCAGGTCCGCCTGGACGGCGCCTATCTGCTCGAAGGCCAGCACAACGCCGACCTGACCACCGTGGTCGAGCACCTGGGCGTCGACGGCGTCACCAGCCAACTGACCAAGGGCGTGGTGCGGGACCAGTCGCGCGGCGTTTTCCAGGGCCGCATCGTCGTCGCCGAGGGCGCGGACCGCACCGACGCGCGCATGGGTCACCATGCGCTGATCCTGTCCGACAAGGCCGAGATCGACGCCAAGCCCGAACTGCTCATCTTCGCCGACGACGTGCAGTGCGCGCACGGCAACACCGTCGGGGCGCTGGACGAGGACGCGCTGTTCTATGCCGAGCAGCGGGGCATGCCCGAGGATCTGGCGCGCGCGCTGCTGACCGCCGCGTTCGTCGGCGAGGTGATCGAGCGCATCGAGCACGAGGCCGTGCGCGAGGCCGCACAGGCCTGGGCCGCCCAGCGGTTGGAGGTCTGAGCATGGCCTTCGACGTCGAGGCGGTGCGGGCGCAGTTCCCGATCCTGAGCCGCCAGGTCAACGGCAAGCCGCTGGTCTATCTGGACAGCGCCGCCTCGGCCCAGAAGCCGCGGGCGGTGATCGACGCGATGACCGCGGTGATGGAGGGCTCGTACGCCAACGTCCATCGCGGCCTGCACACCTTGGCCAACGAGACGACCGACGCCTACGAGGCGGCGCGCAAGTCGGTGGCGAAGTTCATCAACGCCGGCGAGCACGAGATCGTCTTCACCAAGGGCGGCACTGAGGCGATCAACCTGGTTGCGGCCGGTCTGGGCGCAAGCCTCGCCCCGGGCGACGAGATACTGCTGACGGTGATGGAGCACCACGCCAACATCGTCCCCTGGCACTTCCTACGTGAGCGCAAGGGTGTAGTGCTGAAATTCGTGCCGGTGCTGGACGACGGGACGCTGGATCTGGCGGCCATCCCGGACCTGTTGACGGCGCGGACCAAGGTTGTGGCGCTGACCCAGATGTCCAACGTGCTGGGCACGATCAATCCGGTCGCCGAGATCGCCCGCATGGCCCACGACGCCGGCGCCAAGGTGCTGGTCGACGGCTGCCAGGGCGTGGTCCACCTGGACATCGACGTTAAGGCGATGGGCGTCGATTACTATGTGTTCTCCAGTCACAAGCTCTACGGTCCGACCGGGATCGGCGTGCTGTACGGCACGTCTGAGGCGCTGGCCGCGCTGCCGCCCTACCAGGGCGGCGGCGAGATGATCGGCGAAGTGCGGCTGGAGGCGATCACCTATGCCGACCCGCCGCACCGGTTCGAGGCCGGCACCCCGCCGATCATCGAGGCGATCGGCCTGGGCGCGGCCATCGAGTGGCTGAACACCATCGACCGCAAGGCCGCGGCCGAGCATGAGGCTCGGCTCTATGCGCGGGTGATCGAGGGCCTGAAGGGCTACAACTGGCTGCGGGTGATCGGCGAGGCACCGGGCAAGGGGGCGATCATGGCCTTCACGGTCGACGGGGCCCACGCCCATGACGTGGCCCAGATCCTCGATCGCTACGGGGTGGCGGTTCGCGCCGGCACCCACTGCGCCGAGCCGCTGATGCGGCGTTTCGGCCTGACCGCAAGCGCCAGAGCTTCCTTCGCCCTATATAATACGGAAGGGGAGGCCGACGCATTCGTCGACGCGCTGACCCGCACCCAGGCCTTCTTCGCTTGAGTTTGAACATGGACGACGCCGCCTCCATCGAGCCGACCGCGACCACGCCGCTTTCGCAGGCGGAGCTGGACGCCCTGACCGATCAGCTGATCGAAAAGCTCAAGACCGTGTTCGACCCGGAGATCCCGGTCGACATCTACGAGCTGGGCCTGATCTACAAGGTCGACGTGTCCGACGACAAGGACGTGGCGATCGACATGACGCTGACCGCACCGGGGTGCCCGGTGGCCGGCGATATGCCCGGCTGGGTGCAGGACGCGGTGCGCGAGATCCCCGGCATCCGCAACGTCACGGTCGAGCTGGTGTTCGATCCGCCGTGGGACAGTTCGCGGATGTCCGACGAGGCCAAGCTTCAACTCAACATGTTCTGACCCCATATGGAGGGGAGCATGAGCGATCTGAACCTGACACCCGCGCCGCGGGCGCGCCGTCCGAGGCCCAAGGTGGTCACCCTGACCGAGGCCGCCGCCGAACGCGTGCGCGCGATCATGGCGAAGGCCGAGAAGCCCTATGCCGGGCTGCGGGTCGGGGTGAAGAACAGCGGCTGTGCGGGCCAGGAGTACATCCTGGAATACGCCGAGGAAGCTGGCCCGCTGGACGAGGTGGTCGAGGACAAGGGCGTCACCATCCTGATCGAGCCCAAGGCGGTGCTGTTCCTGGTCGGCACCGAAATCGACTATGTGACCACCAAGCTCTCGTCCAAGTTCCAGTTCCGCAATCCGAACGAGACCGACGCCTGCGGCTGCGGTGAAAGCGTCACGATCGAACCGGCCAAGGCCGCCGACGCCTAGTCGGCGTAGGCGTACGGCCCGCCGCGCTCCAGGGCTCGGCGATAGGCCGGGCGCGCATGGATCTTCTGCAGGAAGGCGGCGAGGCGAGGGCGACCGTTCAGGGCTCCGGCGCGATCAGCCGCGGCTTCGACCGGAAAGCTCATCATCACGTCCGCAGCGGTGAACTCCGAGCCGGCGAACCACTCCGATTTCCCGAGCTCGGCTTCCCAATAGTCGAAGTGCGCCTTCAAGTTAGGGTCGATGAAGCTCGACTGGGCCTTGCCGGCGATGAGGTTGACCATGGGGCGCAGCAGGGCAGGGGCGCTGGTCGGCAGGCGGCCGAACACCAGCTTCAGCAGCAGCGGCGGCATGGCCGAGCCCTCAGAGTAGTGCAGCCAGTAGGTCCAGCGCAGGCGCTCGGCCGATCCTGGTGGCGGCGCCAGCCTGCCCAGGCCGTAGCGCTCGATGACCCACTCGACGATGGCGCCGGTCTCGGCCAATGTCACGTCGTCCTCGGTGACCACCGGCGACTTGCCCAGCGGATGGACGGCGCGCAGTTCGGGCGGCGCCAACATGGTCGCGGCGTCGCGCTGGTAGGGCTTGATCTCGTAGGGAACGCCCAACTCCTCCAGCAGCCAGAGCACGCGTTGCGAACGGGAGTTGTTCAGGTGGTGGACGGTGAGCATAGAAGTTACATTTACACCGTAAGATTTGCCTGACAAGCGATGGCGCTGGGGCATGTGTCCTGCCTAGATGGCGGAGCTGGCAACGAGGTGGGCGATGATCGGCGCGAGGCGCGACTTCAGCGGGTGCGGGACGGGCACGGCCACCACCGCGTCACCTATATCGAGCTGTTCTTCGACCTGGTGTTCGTCTTCGCGATCACGCAGCTGTCGCATGGGCTGCTGCACCACCTGACGCCGCTGGGGGCGTTCCAGGCCGCCCTGCTGTTCCTGGCGGTCTGGTGGGTGTGGATCTACACCTGCTGGATCACCAACTGGCTCGACCCGGAGCGGCCGGCGGTGCGCCTGCTGCTGCTGGCGCTGATGCTGGCCGGCCTGGTGATGTCGATGTCGCTGCCCGAGGCCTTCGAGGACAAGGGCCTGACCTTCGCGATCGCCTTCGTGCTGATGCAGGTGGGCCGCTCGCTGTTCGTGGCCTGGGCGCTAAGGCGGCACAACGCCAGGAACTATCGGAATTTCCTGCGCATCACCGCCTGGCTGGCGGTTTCCGGCGCCTGCTGGATCGCCGGCGGCCTGTCGGAGGGGCCGCAGCGGATGGCCCTGTGGGGCCTGGCGGTGGCCATCGAGTTCGCTTCGCCCTCGCTGGGCTTCTGGACGCCGGGGCTCGGCCGCTCCACGACCGCCGACTGGGACGTCGAGGGCGGGCATATGGCCGAGCGTTGCGCCCTGTTCGTGATCATCGCCCTGGGCGAGACCCTGCTGATGACCGGCGCGACCGTCGCCGAGCTGCCGAGGGAGGCGGGGGTGCTGACCGCGTTCGGGGCCGCGTTCGCCGCCAGCGTGGCGATGTGGTGGATCTATTTCGACGCGGCGGCCGAGCGGGCGAGCAGAACCTTCGCCAGCTCCGACGATCCGGGGAAGATCGCCCGTCTGGCCTACACCTATTTTCACCTGCCGCTGGTGGCGGGAATCGTCGTCAGCGCGGTCGGGGACGAGCTGGCGCTGGTGCATCCGAACGGTCACGTCGACCTGAAGACGGGCGCGGTGCTGCTGGCCGGCCCGGCGCTCTACCTCGCCGGCGACCTGCTGTTCCGGCGCGTGACCACGCAGCGCATTCCGCGCGCCCACGTGGTCGCCCTGGCGGCGCTGGCGGCCCTGGTTCCGGCGGCGGGCGCTCTGTCGCCGGCCTTGCTGAGCGTTACGACGTCCTCGGTGCTGGTCGCGGTCGCGGCGGCGGAGACGTTCTGGCGCCGTGAGGCTGCGGCCTAGCGTCCCTTAAATTCGGCCGGGCGCTTCTGGAGGAAGGCGAGGATGCCCTCGCGGCTGTCCTCGGTGCGGCCGGCCGTCTTTTGGGCCACGCGTTCGGCATGGAGCTGGGCGGCCCATTCCTCGTCGAGGCTTTCCCAGACCAGCTTGCGGATCGCGCCCAGCGCCTTGGGGCCGGTGGCCAGCGCCTTGGCGAGCTCCATGGCCGTGGCCATCAGCTGGTCGTCGGCGACGCAGCGGTTGACCAGGCCCCAATCGAGCGCGGTCTTGGCCGGGACCTTGTCGCCGAGCAGAGCCATCTCCATCGCCCGCGCCTTGCCGATCAGCCGCGGCAGCAGGTAGGTCGAGCCGCCGTCCGGCACCAGGCCGATGCGACGGAAGGCCTGCAGGAAGTAGGCGCTTTCGGCGGCGACGATGATGTCGCCCATCAGCGCCAGCGAACAGCCGACGCCGGCGGCCACGCCGTTGACGGCGGTCACAATGGGAACCGGATACTCGCGCAGCGAGGTGACGAAGGGGTTGTAGACAGCCTCCAGCGAGGCGCCGGCGTCGGGACCCTCAGGATCGGGCGTCTCGGCCGCGGGGCCGCGTCCCGAGAGGTTGGCGCCCGAGCAGAAGCCGCGGCCCTCGCCGGTCAGCACCACGCAGCGGACAGTGGGGTCCGCCTTCATGGCCGCGAACGCCTGCTGCAGCTCGTCCATGAGGTCGAGGCCGGCCGCGTTCAGCGTGCTGGGATCCGCAAGCGTGATGACGCCGATCCCGTCCGCGACCGAAGTCTTGATCTTCGAATAGGCCATGGCGTCCTCCCTCAAGGTCCTCGTAGAACTTAAAGAGGAATGTCGCGGCGTCAGCCTAGGGGAAAAACACCCGCCGCGGTTCAGGCCGCGGCGGCCACGGCCTCGGCGCTGGTCACGCGGTTGCGGCCGGAACGCTTGGAGACATAGAGGGCGCTGTCGGCGCGTTCCATGAGCCCGTGGGCGCTCTCGCCGGGCCGCAGTTCGGCCAGGCCGATGGATATGGTGATCGCGCCGAGGTCGTCGTTGGTCGAGCGCCGCTTCAGCATCCGCGAGGAGACCTCTTCGCGAATTTCCTCGAGGACGACAGTGGCCAGATCGGCCCGCTCGCGCGGGAAGATCAGCGCGAACTCCTCGCCGCCGTAGCGGGCGGCGAAGCGGGGCGGGGCGCCGACGCGGCCGATAACGCTGGCGACGTAGCGGATGACCTGGTCGCCGGTCTGGTGGCCCCAGGTGTCGTTGAACGACTTGAAGTGGTCGATGTCGATGACCGCCAGGGTCAGGCTCTGGGCCTGGTCCCCAGCGTCAGCGCAGGCGCGCTCGAGTTCCTCGTCGAAGGCCTTGCGATTGGCGAGATTGGTCAGGCCGTCAGTGGTCGCTTCACGGCGCACCTGCTCCAGATGCTCGCGCAGCTTGGAGACCTGGTCGGTGGATTCGCTGAGGCGGCGCTCGAGGGACTTGTTCTCGCGCTGTACGCGCTTGGTGGCGGCCACCAGCGTCTCGACAGTCGCCTGGAGGTCGGCCGCGTTGCCGGCGGTGGTCAGGGAGCGGGAGGCGCCGGCCAGGGTCTCGCCATAGGCCTCGCTGGATTTCTGGGCGGTCTCGATGGCGCGGCTGACGGCGTCGAGTTCCTTGGTGAGGGCGTCGCCGGCGTCGCGGATCTGGTCGTTGAGGCGGGCCTTCGGGAGGTAGGTGGCCGCCAGTTCGTCGGCGACGGTGTCGGTGAACGCCTCGCCGGTGGAGAGCATCCGGGCGATTTCCCGGCCCAGGGCGCTGTCGGGCGCGGCGATGAAGTGGGTCCAGAGCTCGAAGTTCACCGCGGTCGGCCAGACCTTGTGCGCCTCCATGGCGTCCATGGTCTGCCTGGCCAAGGCGTATGCGCCCGGGCCCCGCAGCTTGGTTTCGATGTCGCCCGACATACTGTCTTCCCCGAAATCCTCGAAGAGGCCGCGAGTTTTTCGCGGCAGCTTCCATGTCCCGAGGTTAAGCCTACCGGAGAGAGCCGAACGACCCGTTAAAATGCAGGTTTTTCAGCTATTCCGTCGTCGTCGCGCGGGGCGGGGCGCGCAGCAGGAAGGCGGGGATATCGTTCCCGAAGCCGACGACGGCGTCCTCGCGCGGTTCGCGGCGGGAACGGTCGCGACGGGCCGGCTCGGCCGCGACCGGCGCGGGCGGAGCGGCCTTGGGGGCGGCCTTCGGCTCGGCCTTGGCCGGCGCCTCGGCGCGGGCGCGGCTGCGGCGCTTGGGGGCTTCGCTCTCGGTCTCGTCCGCGGCTGGCGCAGCGACGAGCGGCTCCATGGCCGCGACCTCACCGTGCGGCGCGATCGGACGGGCGCGGTCGCGGGATCCGCGCTCGCCACGGCCGCCGCGCTCGCGCGGGCCGCCGCGGTCGCGGCTGCTGGCGCGGCGCTCGTCCTTGATCGAGGCGAAGTCGACGCCTTCGAGCACGACCTCTTGCGGGGTCTTGCCGATCAGCTTCAGCACCTTGTCGATGTTCTTCGCGTCGGCGGGGGTGACGATCATGTACGCTTCGCCGGTGCGGCCGGCGCGGCCGGTCCGACCGATGCGATGGACATAGTCGTCGGCGTGGTGCGGGACGTCGTAGTTGAAGACGTGGCCGACGGCCGGGATGTCGAGGCCGCGGGCGGCGACGTCGGACGCGCAGAGCAGCTTCAGCTCGCCCTTGCGGAAGGATTCCAGGGTGCGCATGCGCGTCGCCTGGTCCAGGTCCCCGTGAATGGCGCCGGCGTCGAAGCCGTGTTTCTTCAGAGACTTGGCGACGATGTCGACTTCGGACTTGCGGTTGCAGAAGACGATGCCGGTATCGACCTTGGCCCGCTCGATCAGCATGCGCAGCGCGGTGCGCTTGGCCTTCGGATCGGAGGTCGGCAGCTTGATCATGTGCTGGGTGATCGTCTCGGCCGTCGTCGCCGGGCGGGCCACCTCGATCCGCTGCGGATCGTTCAGGAACTGCTTGGTCAGCCGGGTGATTTCCGGCGGCATGGTCGCCGAGAAGAACAGCGTCTGCTTCTTGGCCGGGGTCAGCTTGAAGATGCGCTCGATGTCCGGGATGAAGCCCATGTCGAGCATGCGGTCGGCTTCGTCGACGACCATGATCTGAACGCCGGTCAGCAGCAGCTTGCCGCGTTCGAAGTGGTCGAGCAGGCGGCCGGGCGTGGCGATCAGCACGTCGACGCCGCGATCAAGCTTCAGCTCCTGATCGCCGAACGAGACGCCGCCGATGAGGAGGGCCCACGAAAGCGTGCGCTTCTGACCCTTGGCGTACTTCTCGAACGAGGCGGCGACCTGGTCGGCCAGCTCACGCGTCGGGGCGATGACCAGCGAACGCGGCATCCGCGCCTTGGACCGGCCGGCGGCCAGTCGATCGATCATCGGTAGGGTGAAGGCGGCGGTCTTGCCGGTGCCGGTCTGGGCGATGCCGAGGACGTCGCGACCCTGAAGGGCCACAGGAATAGCCTGGGCCTGGATCGGGGTGGCGGTCGTATAGCCTGTGTCGGCAACAGCCTGGAGCGTCGCGGGCGACAGGCCCAGTTCGGAAAATTCGGTCATTCATCAGCAATGGGGGCGGAGGGCTCGCCCGAAGACGAGCTAGCGAACCGCGGCGGCGCAGACGGCGATCGTCGCGCGACGCGGAAGATACGGAGACATAGCGTCAAGTCAAACGCGTTCTGCCCCTTGCAGTTCAAGGGCGGGCGCGAGGTTCGTCGATGTAGTGGCCGAAGGCGCGCCCGGGCGCAATCTCTGAATCTGCTTGGCGGGCGGCCTGTCGGCGAGGTCAGGCGGCGATCGTCTGGCTCGTCCGGAGGGACGCAAGCCGCCCGACGAGGCGGCGGCCGAGGGCGATGCCGGGCGCCTCCACGTACCTGAACAGCGCCCAGGCGATCGGAATGACGACGGCGCAGGTGGCCAGGACCGCCAGCGGGAAAGTCACCCCTGAACCGCCCGGCAGCTCACGGATGCGGGCGTAGACCCCGATCCGGTCTAGCAGGAAGATGACGTGCGGGTGGCCCAGATAGACCCCGAAGCTGATTTTGCCGAGGAACTGGGTGACGCGGTTGGACAGGACGGCTGGCGGGGCCAGCGCCATCCCCAGGCTCAGCACGCCGAACGGGGCGCCCCAGGCCAGCATGTAGAGGATATTGGTCACGGCGCCGGCGCCGGGGTTTGCGAAGATCGGGGCGCTCGCCCAGGCCGCGACGATCAGCCCAAGACCGGCGAAGCTCGCCGGCGCGCCCCAGCGGGCGGGGGTCTTGAGCAGCAGTTGATAGGCGACGAGCCCGAAGCCGAAATAGGGCAGGTTGAACGTCAGGCCGTGGGTGATGAAGGACGGATTCAGCTTGAGCTTGTTGACGGCGATCCCATAGGCGACGGCCAGCGCGCTGAACGCCGCGGTGAGCAGGATGGCGCGCGGCAGGGTCGAGGCCAGCGCAAGCACCAGCGGAAAGATGGCGTAGAACAGCATTTCGACGCCGACCGACCAGGAGGCCGGGGCGATGCCGTCCACCATGGTCGGGCTGAGGTTGAACAGGAAGCCGATGCAGAGCAGCAGGCTGCGCCAGGAAGGCTGCTCGCCGCCGAGATAGGCGATGATCCCCAGCTGGGTCAGGATGGCCAGGTAGTAGAGCGGCGCGATGCGGAACAGGCGGCGCAGATAGAACTCGTTGATCTGCGGACCGGTCGAGAGCTTTCCCGCATAGCCGTAGGCCAGGCTGAAGGCGCTGACGACGAAGAACAGCGGGACGCCGTAGCCGAAGAACCACTTCATGAACTCCAGGCTCTGCGGCACCGCCGCCTGGGTCAGGTGGATCACGTGGAAGATCACGATCGCGAACGCGGCGTAGCCTCGCAGGGCTTCGACGCCCGGCAGATGCGGGCGATGGGCGTGCGGGTTCGTGACAGGCAAGGAAGCCCCCTAGGGTGTGCGGAACATCCTAGGGCTGGATTCGTCTTGTTTGGGTAGCGTCGAGGCCTGCCTACACGTCGAGGTCGTCTGCGGCGAACTCGGCGTTTTCCTGGATGAAGCGGAAGCGCAACTCGGGCTTGCGGCCCATCAGCGCCTCGACCAGATCCTCGACGGTCTCCTCGGCGCGGGGCAGGGTGACGCGCGCCATGGTCCGGGTGGCCGGATCCATGGTGGTTTCCTTCAGCTGGCCGGGCATCATCTCGCCGAGGCCCTTGAAGCGGCCGATCTCAGGCTTCTTGCCCTTGTATTCAGTGGCCAGCAGTTCCTCGCGGTGCGCGTCGTCGCGGGCGTAGATGGTCTTGCCCCCGTGGCTCATGCGGTAGAGCGGGGGCAGGGCGAGGTAGAGCCGGCCGGCGCGGATCAGCTCCGGCATGGTCCGATAGAAGAAGGTGATCAGCAGCGATGCGATGTGGGCGCCGTCGACGTCGGCGTCCGTCATGATCACCACGCGCTCGTAGCGCAGGTCCTCTTCCTTGAACTTCTTTCCCGGCTGGACGCCGAGGGCGAGCAGCAGGTCGGAAAGTTCCTTGTTGGCGACCAACTTGTCGACCGAGGCCGACGCGACGTTCAGGATCTTGCCGCGCAGGGGCAGGATCGCCTGGGTCTTGCGGTTGCGGGCCTGCTTGGCCGAGCCGCCGGCGGAGTCGCCTTCGACCAGGAAGATCTCGGTGCCGTCGGTGGCCTGGCCCGAACAGTCGGCCAGCTTGCCCGGCAGGCGCAGCTTGCGGGTCGCCGAGGCGCGCTGGACGTCGCGGTCGCGGCGGCGCTTTAGGCGCTCCTCGGCCCGGTCGATGACGAACTGCAGCAGCAGGCTGGCGGACTTCGGCTGGGCTGTCAGCCAGTGGTCGAACGGGTCGCGCAGGGCGTTCTCGACCAGGCGCTGGGCGTCCGACGAAGAGAGCTTTTCCTTGGTCTGGCCCTGGAATTCGGGGTTGGCGATGAACACGCTGACCAGGGAGCCGGCTTGGGCGACGACGTCTTCGGCGGTGATCAGGCCGCCGCGCTTTTCGCCGGTCAGTTCGGCGTACTGCTTCAGGCCGCGGGTCAGGGCGGCGCGGAAACCAGCCTCGTGCGTGCCGCCTTCGGGGGTCGGCACGGTGTTGCAGTAGGACTGCATGAAGCTGTCGGCCTCGCCGAAGCCGGCCGGCGTCCAGGTGACGGCCCACTCGACCTTGCCGGTTTCGCCCGGGCGTTCGTAGCGGCCCGCGAAGGGCTCGGGGGTGACGGTCTCGATGTCCTTGACCCGCTCGGCCAGGAAGTCGGCCAGGCCGTTGGGGAAGCGGAACACCGCCTCGGCCGGGGTCTGGTCGTGGATGCGCGAGGGATCGCAGCTCCAGCGGATCTCGACGCCGCCGAACAGGTAGGCCTTGGACCGGGCCATCCGATAGAGACGCGCAGGCTTGAAGGCGCAGCCCTCGCCGAAGATCTGCTCGTCGGGCAGGAAGGCGATGGCCGTGCCCTTCTTGCGGGTCGCGCCGAGCTTTTCGATCGAGGCCAGCGGCTTGCCGCGGCTGAACGACTGGCGCCACTCGAAGCCGTCCTTCCAGGCGGTGACGTCAACGCGCTCGGACAGCGCGTTGACGACCGAGACGCCGACCCCGTGCAGACCGCCGGAGGTCTCGTAGGCCTTGCCCGAGAATTTACCGCCCGAGTGCAGGACGGTCATGATGACTTCCAGCGCCGACTTGCCTGGATGCTTGGGGTGCGGGTCGACGGGGATGCCGCGCCCATCGTCCTTGACGCTCAGCACGCCGTCGGCGTCCAGCTTGACCTCGATGACCTTGGCGTGGCCGGCGACGGCCTCGTCCATGGCGTTGTCGAGCACTTCGGCGAACAGGTGGTGCAGCGCCCGCTCGTCGGTGCCGCCAATGTACATGCCGGGGCGCTTGCGCACCGGCTCCAGCCCCTCGAGGACCTCGATGTCCTTGGCCGAGTAGCCGCTGGCCGGCTTCTCGGTCAGCACCGCCGGATCGGGGCGCGGCTCATGGCTCTGCGCCAGCGGCGCGGCCGGCGCGGGATTGAGCGCGTCGTCGAAGAGGGAAGCTTGGGGAGTAGAGGCCTGGGACATGCGACCTGAAAATGGAACGATTCGAGACCGCCCCATATGAATCGCGCAGACATCTAAATCAATGCGACCCCGCGGCCGGCGGCGAGCGCAGGCTTTCCGAAGCGGGCCAGGCGCGGCGGCCTGGCCCGTCGCCGGAGCTATTTGCCCTTGAGCACCAGCGGGGCGCTGGGTTCGTCGGCGGCGATGTCGGCGGGATGGAAGGGCAGACGGTGCCAGCCCTTCTTCGAATACAGCCAGGTCTGGTCGGCGAAGTGCGGCGAGGCCTGGTCGGTGGACTGCGAATAGGACAGCACCGCGTCGGCCACCGGGCCCTTGTCGTCGAAGGTCACGACCTGGATGTAGCTGGAGCCGTGATAGGGCACGTAGCCGCCGGCCTTGGCGTTGAAGTGCGCCTGCTGGGCGTTCAGCACCCCGTCAGAGCCTTCGCCGCCGTGGACGGGGATCTTGTGTTCGCCGCGGATCGCGAAGTGATGGGCGCCGTAGGGGGCGTCCAGGGCGATGTTCTGCTTGGCCATGAGCTCCACGGCGCCGGCCAGCGCCTGGCGCAGCTCGGCGACGGTGTCCGGATCAGTCTTCAGGCCGCGTGGGGTGTGCACCGGATCGGCCGCGTCGAACGGCGTGACATAGAGGTCGGCGATCTTCTGGGCCTGGCGCCAGTACTCCATCCACAGCAAGGCGCCGACGCTGTCGTTGTCCATCCGGCGGTCCCATTTGGCGAGGATCGCGCAGGCTTGGGAGAGGTCGACGCTCTTGCCGTCGGCGAGGGCGACCGCGCCGCCAGTCCCGCAGGCCTTGAGCGTGTCGTCGAGGAAGAGTTCGGCGGCGTGGTTCTTGTTCCAGAACAGCATGGTCTTCACCGCCGCCTGGTCGAAGCCCTTGCCGGTGAGGCCGTCGGTTCCGGCCAGCCGGGCGTCGATCTCGACGATGCCAGAGCGGGTGCGCAGGTTCTGCGGGATGTCGGTGAGGCCGACGATCGGCGAGACCGCCGCCATCGGGGCCTTAGCGTTGGTCAGCCAGTAGCTGTCGTTGCTGTTGGCGACGTAGTCCTGGCGGATCATCGAGGGCATGGTCGCCCCCGCCATCAGTCCGGGCGCGCCCCAGTCGCAGGCGGCGCGCGAGCCGTCCAGCACGTAGACGCGCGAGGCGGCGGCCAGCTTGGCGGCGGCGGGGCTGGGCGCGCAGGTCTTCAGCTTGTCGGCCGAGACGTCGGGCGTGGCGGTGATGTCGGCGTAGAGCGCATCGCCATGGCGGTCGGCGGCGATGGTGTTGACCCAGGGGATGCCCAGCGACTTGGTGATGGTGTCGCGGATTTCACCCACCGAACGGGAGCGGGCGATGTCCAGCCAGGTGCCGGCCGAGGCGCTGTTGCCCTTGTTGGCGTCGCGCAGCGCGTAGGCGGTCTTGCTCGTCCAGGCGAGGCCCGCCTGCGGCATGACCACCACCGGGCCGTAGAGCGTGGTGAAGTAGGTGCGGGTCTGGGGCCCGGCCGGGGTGTCGACCGTCACCGCATTGCGGTCCATCGCGTGGCGCTTGCCGTCGACGAGGTAGGCGGTCGGGTCGGTCGGATCGAGCGCCAGCTCGAACAGGGTGAAGTGGCGGTCGGTGGAGACGGTGTGGGTCCAGGCCACGTCCTTGTTGAAGCCGATCGACAGGCCCGGGGCGCCGGCGATGGTCACGCCCATGGCGTCGAACTTGCCCGGGATCGTCAGGTGGACCTCGTAGAAGCGGTTGGTGGTCTCCCACGGGAAGTGCGGGTTGCCGAGCAGCAGGCCGGACTTGTTGGTGGTCACGTCGCGGCCGAACGCCCAGCCGTTGGAGCCGAGGCCGATCTGCTCGGCCATGTTCGGCAGGCCGACATTGGCGGCGGCCTTGGCCGGGGCGGCCGCGGCGGGCGGCGCGGCCGCGTTGGTCTGGCGCAGCCAAGCCCCGCCGCTGGCCTGGATCATGCGCTCCTCGTTCAGGCGCACCATGTCGTCGACGGTGATCGGCCGCACCCAGGCGCCGTCGCGGCAATCGGCCGGGCGCTTGTCCGTCGGCGTGTCGGCCAGGTAGCGGTTGAAGCCGGCGACATAGCCGTAGACCAGGTCGCGATAGTCAGCCGGTCCCTTGTCGAGCTTGGCGCGCAGGGCCGGAACGTCGATGTTCGAGCGGAAGAAGAAGTCGCTCTCGAGGTTCTTGATGTCGGTGAAGGCGACGACGTTGGTCGCGTCCGCGCCGAAGTGCTTGGTCCGCTCGCCGTTCACGGTGGCGACCTTGTCGGCCAGCAGGCAGAGGTTGTCCTGGGCGAAGGCGTAGGCTTGGCCATAGCCGAGCCCGCCGAAGGTCTTGGCCGTCACATGGGGGATGCCGTACTTGGTGCGGACGATCTGGGCTTCGTAGGTCGCCGCGCCGGCGCTCGACGCGATTCCGGCAGCCAGCACCCATGCGGCGGTGCTCACAAGCAGCTTATTCATGGCGTTTCCCCGAACTGATCCCTGCTTCGACTCGCAGGGTAAGCGGGGATGACGACGCAACCGAACGTAGTTCGTCAACGTGAAGCTTGGTGGCGCAACGAAAAGGGGCCGCGGATTGCTCCGCGGCCCCTACAAAGTCGCCTCAGGCGGCTTCGATCAGCACGAGTAGTACATGTCGAATTCGACCGGGTGCGGGTGCAGCTGGAGGCGCATCACTTCCTGCATCTTCAGTTCGATGTAGGAGTCGATGAAGTCGTCGTCCATGACGCCGCCGGCCTTCAGGAAGGCGCGGTCCTTGTCCAGGTTTTCCAGGGCTTCACGCAGCGAGCCGCAGACTTCCGGAACCTTCTTCTGCTCGCGCGGCGGCAGGTCGTAGAGGTTCTTGTCCTGGGCCGCGCCCGGGTCGATCTGGTTGATGATGCCGTCCAGGCCGGCCATCAGCAGGGCGACGAAGGTCAGGTAGGGGTTGCCCATCGGGTCCGGGAAGCGGGCTTCGATGCGCTTGGCCTTCGGCGAGTCGACGTGCGGGATGCGGATCGAGGCCGAGCGGTTGCGGGCCGAGTAGGCCAGCTTCACCGGGGCTTCGTAGCCGGGGACCAGACGCTTGTAGGAGTTGGTGGTCGAGTTCGAGAAGGCGTTGATCGCCTTGGCGTGCTTGATGATGCCGCCGATGTACCACAGGCACATCTGCGACAGGCCGGCGTACTTGTCGCCCGCGAACAGCGGCTTGCCGTCGGCCCAGATCGACTGGTGGACGTGCATGCCCGAGCCGTTGTCGGCGAACATCGGCTTGGCCATGAAGGTCGCCGACTTGCCGTAGGCCGCGGCCACGTTGTGGATGACGTACTTATAGAGCTGCATCCGGTCGGCCATGACGATCATGGTGTCGAACTTCAGGCCGAGTTCGTGCTGGGCCGGCGCCACTTCGTGGTGGTGCTTTTCCGGCTTCATGCCGAGCTCGCCCATCACCGCCAGCATTTCGCCGCGCAGGTCCTGGCAGCTGTCGACCGGGTTGACCGGGAAATAGCCGCCCTTCGGGCCCGGGCGATGGCCCATGTTGCCTTCCGGATACTCACGGCCGGTGTTGGCCGGTAGTTCGCTCGAGTCGTACGAATAGCCGGTGTTGTGCGGCTGGGTGTTCCAGCGCACGTCGTCGAAGATGAAGAACTCGGCTTCCGGGCCGAAGAACACGGTGTCGCCGATGCCCGAGGACTTCACGTAGTTCAGCGCGGCCTTGGCGATCGAGCGCGGGTCGCGGTTGTAGGGGGTGCCGGTGTCCGGGTTCACGATGTCGCACATCAGCGCCAGGGTGGTCTGCTGATAGAACGGGTCGATGATCGCGGTTTCGAGGTCCGGACGCAGCTTCATGTCCGACTCGTTGATGGCCTTCCAGCCGGCGATCGACGAGCCGTCGAACATGGTGCCGTCGGTCAGGAACTCTTCGTCCACCAGGTCGATGTCGAAGGTCACGTGCTGCATCTTGCCGCGAATGTCGGTGAAGCGGACGTCGACGTATTTGACGTCCTTTTCCTTGATCTGATCCAGAATGTCCTTGGCGGTGACGGCCATGGTCTTATCCCCTTGAAGAAGTCCGATAGCTAAAAGTCGTTAGACGGCTGCGGCGCCGGTTTCGCCGGTGCGGATGCGCAGAACGTCGGTGATTTCCGAGACGAAGATCTTGCCGTCGCCGATACGGCCGGTGCGGGCGGCGCCCACGATGGCTTCCAGCGCGGCTTCGAGCTGGTCGTCGGAGACGACGACTTCGATTTTGATCTTCGGCAGGAAGTCCACGACGTACTCGGCGCCGCGGTAGAGTTCGGTATGGCCCTTCTGGCGGCCGTAGCCCTTGGCCTCAATGACGGTCATGCCCTGGACGCCCAGCTCCTGCAGGGCCTCCTTCACCTCGTCCAACTTGAACGGCTTGATGATGGCTTCGATCTTTTTCATTCCGAGCTCACTGGCCTCACTTGATGCGCGGCGCCGCCGAAGCGGTTGGCGGCTACGAGCACGCTCCGGAGCGGAGTCACAAGAGGGATGGGCTTGCGGTTCCGTCGCGGGAGCATGCGTAGATGTGAATGATGCCTTTTTAGGCGCCCGGCGCCCAAATCACGATCATCGCCGGAAACATACTGTTCGCGTCTGTTCGGCGGCCCCCGTGGCGGCCGATCAATCGCCGAGGGGAGGGAAATGATGGACGAGCGGACCCCAGTTCTCATCGGAGCGGGCCAATTCACCTATCGGGGCGATCCGGCGTCTTCGCCTTCCCCGACGGCATTGCTGAAGATTGCGGCGGAACGGGCCGCGCAGGACGCCGGCCTCGATCCGGAAAAGCTCTCGAAGATCGATACCTTGGCGGTGGTCGGCTTCACGATCGACGCGCCTGGGGGCGGGCGGCTGGTGCCGCACTCGACCAATCCGCCGGCGACCTTGGCCAAGCGCATCGGCGCGCAGCCGCGGCACGCCGTCTATTCCCACATGGGCGGCAACAGCCCCCAACAGCTGATCAACATCGTCAGCGAGCGCATCGCCAAGGGCGAGACCGACCTGGCCCTGGTGGTCGGGTGCGAGTTTCTCGGCTCGGCCACCAAGCGGTTGACCAAGGGCCTGGGCTTCGCCGACTGGGACGACGCCGAGGAGCTGCCGGCGCCGGAACGGATCGGCGATCCGCGGCCGGGCGTCACGGCGTATGAGGCCAAGCACGGCTTGGGCCGGCCCATCAACTGCTACCCGCTGTTCGAGAACGCGCTGCGGGCGCGAGACGGACGCTCGATCCACGACCACCAGAAGCGGCTGGGCGAGCTGTTCGCACCGTTCACCAAGGTCGCGGCGCAGAACCCGGAAGCCTGGTTCCCGGTCGAACGTTCGGCCCAGGAGCTGGTCGAGGTGACCGACCGCAACCGCATGGTCGGCTTCCCCTACACCAAGTACCTGAACGCCATCATGGAGGTCGACCAGTCGGCCGGGGTGCTGGTCGCCAGCCTGAAGACCGCCCGTGAGCTCGGCGTGGCCGAGGACAAACTCGTCTATCTGCTCGGCTGCGCCGACGCCTCGGACCTCTGGTATCCGCTCGACCGCCAGAACTTCCATTCGAGCCCGGCCATGCGGCTGACCGGCAAGCGGGCGCTGGAGATGGCCGGCGTGGGCCTGGCCGACATCGGCCACATCGACCTCTATTCCTGCTTCCCGGTGGCGGTGGAGGTCGGCGCCGAGGAACTGGGCCTGGCGCTGGACGATCCTCGCGGCCTGACGGTCACCGGCGGGCTCCCGTATATGGGCGGACCCGGCAACAACTACGCCATGCACTCGATCGCAGTGATGATGCAACGGCTGCGTGACGACCCCGGATCCTACGGCCTAGTGACCGCCAACGGCTGGTTCCTGACCAAGCAGTCGACGGGCGTCTATTCGACCACCCCGCCCAAGGGCCCGTTCGAGCGGCAAGATCCGAAGATCATCCAGGCTCAGATCGACGCCCTGCCGCACCCGACTGTCACTGAAGAGCCAAATGGCGCAGCCACAATCGAGACCTATACGGTGGTGCACGGGCGCGAGGGCTACATGATGGGGATTGTCGTCGGTCGCGACGCCGAGGGCCGCCGCTTCGTAGCCAACACGCCCACGGACGAGGCGACGCTGGCCGGACTTGAGGCTAAGGAAGCGGTCGGCCGCACCGGAACCGTCAGCCGTTCCGAGGACGGAAGCCGCAACATCTTCGTACCGGATTGATCTGATGTCCCGACTGTACCTGATCCGCCACGGCAAACCGGCCGCCGTCTGGGGCGAGGCCGATGAGGACCCCGGTCTGGACGCGGCGGGTCAGGCGCAGGCCGAGGCCGCCCGCGACTATCTGATGAGCTTGCCGGAGGCTGATCGTCCCCGGCGCGTGTTCAGTTCGCCGCTGCGCCGTTGCCGCGAGACGGCGGCGCCGACCGCTGCGGCGCTGGGCGTGGAGGTCGAGATCGATCCGTTGGTCGGCGAGATCCCGACCCCGAAGGCGCTCGGCGCCGAGGAGCGGCCGGCTTGGCTGCGCGACGTTTTCCAGGGGCGCTGGAAGGACGTCGAGGGCGACCTCGACTACGAGGCCTGGCGCGGCGACGTCGTGAAAGCCTTGCAGGTCAAGGGCGGGGCGGCGGTGTTCTCGCACTATGTGGCGATCAATGCGGCGATCTCGCATCTGGATGGCGACGAACGCGTTCTCGTCTTCCGCCCGGATCACGCCTCAATCTCGACCCTTGAAACCGACGGCGAGTGCTTGACCTTGGTGGAGCGGGGGCGCGAAGCCTCTACGCAGGTCCTGTAGGGGCAGACGAGGAGCGGCCGTGGCTGCGCGCAAGATTCTCACGGTCGCGGAAATCGCCGCGGCCGACCGTACGGCCATCGCGGCGGGCACGCCCGGATCCGAATTGATGGAGCGCGCCGGCGCGGCCGTCGCCGACGCCATCGCCGAGCGCTTCTCGCAGCGTTCGGTCTGCGTGCTTTGCGGGCCGGGCAACAATGGCGGCGACGGCTATGTGGCCGCGAGGCTGCTCAAGGCCCGCGGCTGGCCGGTCGAGGTGCGGGCGCTGGCTGAGCCGCAGAGCGCCGACGCCAAGGCGGCGGCCGCCCTCTGGGACGGCGGCCTGAGCGCCTGGGACGCGCCGCTGGAGGCGCGTCTCTACATCGACGCCATGTTCGGGGCGGGGCTGGCGCGGCCGCTCAACGGCGAGGCGGCGGTCATGGCCGGGCGACTGGCCGCACATCCTGAGAACGTGGTGGCGGTGGACGTCCCGTCCGGCCTGCCGGGCGATACGGGCGATCCGCGCGGCCCGGTGGTGGTCGCCGGCCTGACGGTGACCTTCCACGCCAAGAAGCCCGCCCACGTGCTGCAGCCGGGGCATGAGCTCTGTGGCGAGGTGGTGGTGGCCGACATCGGCCTGGCCGAGACGGCCAGCGACCTGATCGAGAACGGCCCGGAAGCCTGGCTGGCCCGCTTTCCCTGGCCCAAGCCCAATTCCCACAAGCACGCGCGCGGCCGCCTGGTGGTGGTGTCGGGCGAGGCCTGGAGCACCGGAGCGGCGCGCTTGTCGGCGCGGGCGGGGCTGCGGATGGGGGCGGGCGTCGTCACCCTGTTGTCGCCGAGCGAGGCGCTGTCGGTGAACGCCGCCCACCTGGAGGCGGTGATGCTCAAGGGCTTCGACACCGAAGCCGAGCTCGAGCAGGCTGCCGCGGACGTCGACGCCGCCATTATCGGCCCGGCAGCGGGCGTCACCGAGAATACCTTGGTCAACGTCCTGGCCTTGGCGCGGACCGGCGCGGCGCTCGTCATCGACGCCGACGCCATCACCGCCTTCCGCGACGATCCCGAGGAGCTGTTCTCGGTGCTCGACGTGGACGACGTGCTCACCCCCCATCCGGGCGAGTTCGAGCGGCTTTTCCCCGGCTTGTTGAAGGAGGCGCCGGACCGCATCGCCGCGGCGCGCCGCGCGGCGCAGCAGGCCGACGCCATCGTGCTGCTGAAGGGCGCCGACACCGTCATCGCCGCCCCGGACGGACGCGCCTGCGTCAACGCCAACGGCTCGCCGTGGCTGGCGACCGCAGGCTCGGGCGACGTGCTCGCAGGCTTCATCGGCTCGCTGATCGCTCAGGGCATGGAGAGCTTCGAGGCGGCGTGCGCGGGCGCCTGGATCCACGCCGAGGCGGCCGAGCTGCATGGGCCCGGGCTGATCGCCGAGGACCTGCCGGGTCTGGCACCGAGCGTCCTGCGCCGGCTCTACGAAGGACGCCTGGGCTAGACGGTGGCCAGGCCGCGCGGGGCGTGGTAACGCCCCTCGTGATGACCTCGAACCTCCAACGCGCAGCCGCCATCGTGGCTATCGGCCGTCCGGTAATCGCCGGGCGGATGATCATGCGTGTTTGGGAGGGCAGGGGCGTCTAGGGTTCGAGTTCGGACCTGACGCACAGCAGAAAGCCCCTCCCGGCGACGGGAGGGGTTTTGCTTTGGGGCCCATGTCCGTCGCCGGATCGCCATCCGATGGAGCCTCCCATGTCCTCGCTTACCCCCGAACTTCTGGCGGCGCTGGCGCTGTTCGCCTTCGTCTCCTCGATCACCCCGGGGCCGAACAACACCATGCTGATGGCCTCAGGGGCCAATTTCGGCTTCCGCGCCTCGATCCCGCACATGATCGGCGTCTCCGGGGGATTCCTGTTGCTGGTGGTCGCCGTGGGGCTGGGACTGGGCGGGCTGTTCGCCGCCTATCCGGAATTGCATGACGTGTTGGCCGTCGCGGGCGGGCTCTACCTGCTCTGGCTCGCCTGGAAGATCGCGACCTCATCGGGGCTTGGCATGGGGGAGACGGGCGCCCGGCCGCAGACCTTCTTGCAGGCCGCCGCCTTTCAGTGGGTCAATCCGAAGGCCTGGGCGATGGCGCTGGGCGCGGTGACCGCCTATGCGCCGCGTGACGGCTACGTGGCGAACATCCTGGTGGTGTCGGTGATCTTCACGGCGATCAACCTGCCGTGCGTCGCCAGTTGGACCGGTTTCGGCGTCGGTCTGCGGCGCTTTCTCGACCGACCGGCCGTCCTGCGGGCCTTCAACGTTGGGATGGCGCTGTTGCTGGCCCTATCGTTGCTGCCGGTGGCGCTGGAGCTGTGGGGCGCGCGCTAGCGCGCCGTCAGCCCGCGCCAGACAATACGCCGATGAAGGTCGCAATCGAGAACCCGGCGAACAGACCCGAAACGGCCAGCAGGAGTACAAGCAGCACGGCGTGCTCGGTGCTCCGGCCGGTCGTCTCGTAGGTTCTGCGGCGCTCTTTGATGGTTTCCATGATCTGGCTCCGGTTCGCCGATTGAACGCAATCGCAGCGGCCGGCGTTCCGAGTCACCGCGGCGAGACGGCCTCGGGCTGACCATCGATCGCGGGGGCCTGGCCGCGGTTCGTCAATTCCAGCGCCATGCCCAGGGCCAAGAAGCCGCATAAGGCGATGATCGTCAGGGTGCGGCGCCCAACCTGGCCGCGGCGCGCATTCGCGCGCGCCTGAAGACGCTCAAGACCGGACATGGGAGGAGACTCCGCCTGGACCTCCGCCGACGATGCGCCGGCGGCCACGTATCGCGCCCCCGAACCTCGATAGCCTCGTCGGCTCGCGCCCGCTACAACAGGTCGGCGCAGCGCGTGCGTCCAATGCGCGCGGCTGCCGTTTCGTCGGGGCGCTGCGAGCGGGACTTGCCTTCGCAGGGGGCAACGCCCTATGCAGCGGACGTTGCGGGTGTGGCGGAACTGGTAGACGCACTGGATTTAGGTTCCAGCGCCGCAAGGCGTGGAGGTTCGAGTCCTCTCGCCCGCACCATTGGCTCCTGGTCTCAGGAGCCCGGCGTCCGGGGCGCGCCCGGACGATCGGCCAGTTCTTCCGGATAGGCTGACATTGAGACGCCGGCCGTCGCCGCCTACCTCGGGGCGCTGATCCGGAGTACCTCATGCTTGACGCCCATCCCGCCGACGGGGCCGCCGCGGCCGTCCACGATATCGCCCCGCCCGAGCGGCCCGCCTGGAGCGGGGTCGCCGCGCTATCGCTCAGCGTATTCGGGCTGGTGACGGCCGAGTTCCTGCCGCCTAGCGTGCTGACGCCGCTGGCGAGCGATCTCGGCGTCAGCCTGGGCGCAGCGGGGCAGGCCGTCACCGCCACCGCCGTCGTCGGCGCGTTCGCCGCCTTGCTCGTGCCGGTCGTCACCAGCCGCTGGGACCGGCGATTGGTCCTGCTGGGCCTGCTCCTGCTGCTTGGAGTGTCCAACCTGATGACAGCCGCGGCGGTCAACTTGCCGATGCTGCTCGCCGCGCGGGTCGTGCTCGGCGTCAGCCTGGGCGGCTTCTGGTCGATGGCGGCGACGACGACGATGCGGCTCGTGCCGAGCATCGCCGAGGTCGGCGGACGGCTGGGCTATGAGTCGGGACCGGCCTTCAGTCGCGCCTTCAAGCGGCATCTGGGCGTGTCGCCGGGCGCGTTGCGGGGCCGCGGCGGCGAGGATGCGACCCAGACCGCCAGGGCCGGCTAGGCCTTGCCGCGGCAGGCGGGACCGTCTTTGCGCTTGGACTAGGGGCTGCGAAATGACATAAGAGCGCCCGCTCGCCGCCGCTCGTTCGGCGGCGACCACCTTTTCACCCCTAGGGCGGACCTGCCGGCGCGAGCCCGCGCCGCACTCCGGAATTCGAGAATGTCGATGCAGATCGTTGAAAAGTCTGGCGAAGGCCTGAGCCGCGTCTATGGCGTGACCGTCCCGGTCGCGGACCTGAACGAGCGGCTCGAGGCGCGGATCGTCGAGATCACGCCCCAGCTCAACATCAAGGGCTTCCGCCCCGGCAAGGTGCCTGCCGCCCACGTCCGCCGCGTGCACGGCAAGGCCCTGATGGCCGAAGTGGTCGAGCAGACGATCTCGGAAACCACGCAGAAGGTGCTGGAAGAGAACAAGCTGCGTCCGGCCAGCGAGCCCGACCTGAAGCCGGAAGGCGACATCGCCCAGGTGATCGACGGCAAGGCCGACCTCTCCTACGAAATCTCGCTGGAGATCATGCCGGACTTCGAGCCGACCGATCTTTCCAAGATCGCCCTGACCCGTCCGGTCTACGAGCCCACCGAGGCCGAGGTCGACGAGGCGCTGGACGAGCTGGCCAAGCAAAGCCGCACCTATGAGCCGCGCACCGGCAAGTCGCTGAAGGCCAAGGACGGTGACCAACTGCTGATCGATTTCGTCGGCCGCATCGATGGTGAAGCCTTCCAGGGCGGCACCGCCGAGGATTCGGAGCTGGTGCTGGGCTCGGGTCAATTCATCCCCGGCTTCGAAGACCAGCTGGTCGGCGCCAAGCCGGGCGATGAAGTCATCGTGAAGGTGGCGTTCCCGGCCGACTACCAAGCCGCCAACCTGGCCGGCAAGGACGCCGAGTTCACCACCACGGTGAAGGAAGTCCGCGCCCCGGTCGACGCCAAGGCGGACGACGCCCTGGCCGAGCGTCTGGGCGTCGAGAGCCTGGAGAAGCTCAAGGAACTGCTGAAGTCGAACCTGGAGTCGCAGTACGCCGGCGCCTCGCGCTTCAAGCTGAAGCGCGCCCTGCTGGACGTGCTCGATGAGAAGCACGACTTCCCGCTGCCGCCGAAGATGGTCGAAGCCGAGTTCAACGCCATCTGGCAACAGGTCCAGGCCGACAAGGAACGTGGCGGCCTGCCGCCGGAAGACGCCGAAAAGTCGGACGACCAGCTGCAGACCGAGTACCGCAAGATCGCCGAGCGCCGCGTGCGCCTGGGCCTGGTGCTGGCCGAAATCGGCCGCATCAACAACGTCCAGGTCACCGACCAGGAGCTGCTGGACGCCATGCGCCAGGAAGCCATGCGCTATGGCCAGCAGGCCCAGCAGATCTTCGACATGTTCCGCCAGAACGCCGGCATGCAGGCCCAACTGCGCGCCCCGATCTTCGAGGACAAGGTCGTCGACCTGATCGTCGAGAAGGCGACCGTGACCGACGAGAAGGTCTCCAAGGACGACCTTCTGAAGGAAGACGACATGCCGGAAGGCTACAGCGCCTAAGCGCTGATCGCCCCTGACGGCGGACGCAGAAATCCCTCCCGGAAACGGGAGGGATTTTCTTTAGGACTATCGGTCACCTTGCGCTGGCCCCTCCGCCACGCGATATCGGAGGGGAACGCGGCTCTGCGCGCAGAGTCGATCAATGAGAGAGGCTTCCCTTTATGCGTGACCCGCAGATCACCGCGCTGAACCTGGTGCCCATGGTGGTGGAGCAGACCAGCCGCGGCGAACGCGCCTTCGACATCTTCTCGCGCCTGCTGAAGGAGCGCGTGATCTTTTTGAACGGCCCGGTGGAAGACGGCATGTCGGCGCTGATCTGCGCCCAGCTGCTCTATCTTGAGGCCGAGAACCCCAAGAAAGAGATCCAGATGTACATCAACTCCCCCGGCGGGGTGGTGACGTCCGGTCTCGCGATCTACGACACCATGCAATACATCCGCTCGCCGGTCGTGACCCTGTGCATGGGCATGGCCGCGTCGATGGGCTCGTTCCTGCTGATGGCTGGCGAAAAGGGCAACCGCATCGCGCTGCCCAACAGCCGCATCATGGTGCACCAGCCGTCGGGCGGTTACTCGGGCAAGGCCTCGGACATCGAACGCCACGCCGAGGACATCATCAAGACCAAGCGCCGCCTGAACGAGATCTACGCCAAGCACACCGGCCGCTCGTACGAAGAGGTCGAGGAAAAGCTCGACCGCGACACCTTCATGACCCCGGAAGAGGCCAAGGAGTGGGGTCTGGTCGACCATGTGATCGAGCGCCGCGCCGAAGACTAAGGGCGTCGCCGTGCCCGGTCATGTGCTCGTCGTGGGCGGGACCGGCATGCTGTCAGCACTTGTGGAGGCGCTCGCCGGTGACGGCGGGCGCCTTTCGCTTTTGTCGCGTCATGCTTCGCAGCATCCGGACGGCTTCGATTGCGACTACCATGACGAGGCGGGGTTTCGGGCGGCCCTGGAGGCCGCCGTGCTGCGCCACGGCCCGATCGATCTGGCGGTGGCCTGGTTCCACACGCTCAAGATCGCCGCCCCGCGGGTGCTGGCGCAGCAGGTGAGGGGGCGGATGTTCCAGGTCCTGGGCAGCGCCACGGCCGACCCGGCCCATCCGCATCGACTGGCGTCCGCGGCGGCCGTCGCCGACGGCCTTGTCGATTGCCGTCTGCGGCAGGTGGTGTTGGGCTTTCAGGTGGTCGGCGACGGATCGCGCTGGCTGACCAACGACGAGATCTCGGCCGGCGTTCTGGAGGCTGTGCGCAGCGACCGGCCGCTGAGCGTCATCGGCCAGGTGGAGCCCTGGTCGGCTAGGCCCTGAGGCGGGAGGCCGCCGCGGCCAGCAGCCGCTCGCGCCCGGCTGCGGCGGTGACGTCGAACCGCTCGAAGTCCGCGCCCGTCGCCTCGCGCAGGTCGGCGAACAGCCCCTGCGGATCTTCGTGGAAGTGCAGGAACGCCTGGCTCTTGCGATAGAACACGCCGCGCTTCTTCTCGACCATGCCGCCGAAGCCTCGAAGCTGGGCCAGCAGGGGCTCCAGTTGGTCGAGCGCGTATGGGCCGGCATGCTTCACGGCGTCAGTCCTCGCGAGGGTACTGGGTCGGACGGGCCAGATAGTACGCCGCCGCGGGCAGGCCGTCCGCCGCCTCCACCGCGGCATTGTAGACCCGCGCGTCGAAGCCGCCGCGCTCGGCCCGCTTGGCCTGACGGGCCGCCTCGACGTCCTGCAGGCTGAGGCCGTGGACCTGGGCCAGGGCATGGACGACCTCCAGGACGTCGGCGAGTTCGCCGGCGATCTCGCTTGGGCTCGCCAGCCGGGCTTCATGGGCTTCCTCGACCAGCTTCTCGCCAAGGGCGACGACGAATTCGGCGTCGTCGAGCCGTCGGTCGAACACCGCCAGTCCTTGGCCGCGCATGATTTCGGGTAGCCGATCACGGATCAGCTTCTCGACGCGGAAGCGCATGGTCATGGCACGTCGTCGTCGCCGACGACCCCGCCTTCGTCCTCCCAGGCGCCGATCGCCCGGGCCTGCTTGCGGCCGAACTTCAGTCGGACGCCCGATCCAAAACCGTCGCCGTCATCGATCAGCAGCACGCCGAACGAGTCCAGCGCCAGCAGCAGCTTCTCGATCGCCGGCGTTAGGTCCAATGGCGCGTGGCCGGCGCTTTCCAGGGCTTGCAGCGCGGCCATCTCAAGGCCGGCGCGCTGGGCCAGCTTGGCCTGGCTGACACCGGTCAGGGCGCGGCCGGCGGCGATCTGGGCGCCGGAGACGACGGTCGTCATGGATCCTCCTGTGGTCGGGCGGCTAGTCGGCGTCTCAGGGCTTCTCCTGGAAGACCCGGTAGCCGCGCTCGTCGGCGATCGCGAGCATCTCACGATCTCCGCTTGTATCGCCATAGGCTGCGCGCAACCGTACATCGGGGCCGAACATTTCCTGCAGCCGCCGCACCTTTTCCGGCCCCCGGCAGTTGGGGCCGTCGAATGCGCCAGTGACCCGATCGCGGGCGTCGAACTTGAGTTCGGTGCCGATCAGGAGGTCGGCGCCCAGGCCGCGGGCGAAGGGCGCGACGATGATTTCCGGCGATGCGGTGACGATGACCAGCTTGGCGCGCCGCTGGGCCCAGCGCCGCCAGGTGCGCAGGGCGTCGGGGCGCAGCATCCGCGGGGCCATCAGTTCGGCGAAGGCGCGGGCGTCCGCCTCCAGCCGTTCGCGCGAGACGCCGGCCAGGAACTCGCGCGTGGCGGCGGCCTTGATGCGTCCGCGATTGCGGTGCGCGAGATACGAGATCGCCGCCGGCGCCAGCTTGGCCAGGCCAAGATTGTAGCGCGTCGGGCCGGCGCGCCACTTCAGGAAAGCGGTGTAACTGTCGTGGGTGGTCAAGGTGCCGTCGAAGTCGAAGGCCACAACGCCCGCGTCTTCAATCTGCTCGTCCAAGGATTCCACCTGCGAGCCGCCGATGCGGCGCAGTTGTCGTTTAGCCATAAGTCCCCCAACACGCCGCGTTCTGAGGCGTGTCAACTCAAGTCCTCGCGTCTGGCGTCGTGCCGGCCGTTGTGGGAGGGGCGGCTTCCGCGCTAGGGCGTCTCACTTGCGCCGTTTGAACACAATCCCATCTAGGGATTCGGACATGCCCGCCATCGGGCGCCCCGCCGCCAAATGTCACTGAAGCATGTCAGAGGCTTGTGATCGAGGCTCGGATCGGGGAATGTCAAGGATTAGACAACCCCGGGCACGTATCCTGCACTGATGGCGTCAGGGACGCCCCTGGGCCGAACGATGGCGAAGACTACGGTCAGCGACGTCGAGAGAGTGAGAAAAGAGCATGACCAAGGCCGCGAGCGGAGACTCCAAGAGCACGCTGTATTGCTCTTTCTGCGGCAAGAGCCAGCACGAGGTCCGCAAGTTGATCGCGGGCCCGACTGTGTTCATCTGTGATGAATGCGTCGAACTGTGCATGGACATCATCCGTGAAGAGCACAAGATTTCCTTCGTGAAGTCGAAGGACGGCGTTCCGACTCCGAAGGAGATCCGTGAAGTCCTCGACGACTACGTGATCGGCCAGGACCACGCCAAGAAGGTGCTCTCGGTCGCCGTCCACAATCACTACAAGCGCCTGAACCACGCGACGAAGAACAACGACGTCGAACTGGGCAAGGCCAACATCCTGCTCATCGGTCCGACCGGCACGGGTAAGACCCTGCTGGCCCAGACCCTGGCGCGAATCATCGACGTTCCGTTCACCGTGGCCGACGCTACGACCCTGACCGAGGCCGGCTATGTCGGCGAGGACGTCGAGAACATCATCCTGAAGCTGCTGCAGGCCGCCGACTACAACGTCGAACGCGCCCAGCGCGGCATCGTCTATATCGACGAAGTCGACAAGATCAGCCGCAAGTCGGACAACCCCTCGATCACGCGAGACGTGTCGGGCGAGGGCGTCCAGCAGGCGCTGCTCAAGATCATGGAGGGCACGGTCGCTTCGGTTCCGCCGCAGGGGGGTCGCAAGCATCCGCAGCAGGAATTCCTGCAGGTGGACACGACCAACATCCTGTTCATCTGCGGCGGCGCGTTCGCCGGCCTGGAGAAGATCATCTCCGCCCGCGGCCAGGGCACCTCGATCGGCTTCGGCGCCAAGGTGTCGGATCCGGACGACCGCCGCACCGGCGAAATCTTCCGCCAGGTGGAGCCGGACGACCTGCTGCGCTTTGGCCTGATCCCGGAGTTCATCGGCCGTCTGCCGGTGATCGCCACTCTGGACGACCTGGACGAAGCCGCGCTGGTCAAGATTCTGACCGAGCCGAAGAACGCCTTCGTCAAGCAGTACCAGCGCCTGTTCGACATGGAGAACGTCGGCCTGACGTTCACCGACGATGCGCTGCTGGCGGTCGCCCGCAAGGCCATCCAGCGCAAAACCGGCGCGCGGGGCCTGCGTTCGATCCTGGAAGGCATCCTGCTCGACACCATGTACGAGCTGCCGACCTACGACGGCGTCGAAGAAGTCGTGGTCAACGCCGAGGTGGTGGAAGGCCGCGCCCAGCCGCTGGTCATCTACGCCGAGCGCCGCGACAAGGGCGGCGCCGCCTGAGGCGGTTGAGCGACCAATGATCATGGGCCCCGCGGACCAGCGCCGCGGGGCCCTTTTCGTTTGGGAGCTGCGATGAGCCAGATCGGTGCGACGCCCTGCGACCGCGGCGTCGTCGCCGCGACCGAGCCTGCCGCCAAACCGGCCAGCGGTCGGCTGGTGCTTGCCGGGACTGTGTTGGGCTCGAGCCTGGCGTTTATCGACGGGTCGGCGGTGAACCTGACCCTGCCGGTGATCCAGCGCCAGCTGGGCGGCGACGCGGCCGGCGCCCAGTGGATCATGAACGCCTATGCGCTGATGCTGGGCGCGTTGGTGCTGGCGGGTGGAGCGGCGGCCGACCGCTATGGCCGTCGCCGGGTGTTCGTCGTCGGGGTGGTGCTGTTCTCGGCGGCCTCGGCGCTGTGCGGCGCGGCCCCGGACCTGACATTGCTGATCATGGCGCGGGCGCTGCAGGGCGTGGGGGCGGCGCTGCTGGTCCCGGCCAGCCTGGCGTTGCTGGGCGCGTCGTTCGACGAGGAGGCGAGGGGACGGGCGGTCGGCGTGTGGGCCGGCGCCAGCGGCCTGATGAGCGCCATCGGCCCGGTGCTCGGGGGCTGGCTCACGGACGTGGTCTCGTGGCGGGCGGTGTTCCTGATCAACCTCCCTCTGGCCGTCTTGGCGGTCGGGTTCATCCTGGCCGGGGCCCGCGAAAGCCGTGAGCCGGCGGCCGGACCGGTGGATTGGCGCGGCGCAGCCTGCGCCACCCTGGGGCTCAGCGCCCTGACCTGGAGCTTGACCCAGGCCTCGACGGCGGGGGCCTCGCCGGTGGTCTGGGGCCTTGGCGCGGCGGGGGCATTCATGCTGGCGGCCTTCGTTCACATCGAGCGCAGGGCGACCAGCCCGATGGTCCCGTTGGAGCTGTTCCAAGGCCCGGCCTTCTCGGGGGCGAATTTGCTGACCTTGCTGCTCTACGCGGCGTTCGGCGGGGCGCTGTTCCTGCTGCCGTTCCAGCTGATCAGAGTTCATGGCTATCCGGCGACGGAGGCCGGGGCGGCGCTTCTGCCGTTGTCGATCAGTCTGGCGGTGCTGTCGCCGATCTCCGGCGTCCTGTCGGGGCGCATCGGCGTGAGGGCGATGTTGACGATCGGTCCCCTGTTGGCCGCCGCAGGCTTCGCAGGCCTGGCCTGGAGCGCGCGGGACGGCGCCTACTGGACGGGGGTGTTTCCGGGATTGGCCGTGCTGGCGCTGGGCATGGGGGTGGCGGTGGCGCCGTTGACCGATGCGGTCCTGGGCGCGGTCCCGAACGCCTACGAAGGCGCGGCGTCCGGGGTGAACAACGCCACGGCGCGGATCGGCGGCCTGATGGCCGTCGCCTTGGCGGGGTTTGTCCTGGCCCCGGGCGAGGCCGGCGGCGAGTCGATGACCCAGGCGTACCAGGCGGCGATGATCGCGGCGGCCTGCGCCGCCGCCGCCGCCGGTCTGGTCGGAGCGTTCGCCATGCGGCCTCAGACCTCCGCCGGCCGCTGACAAGCGCTATTCTCAACGGGCGGCTGCTGGCGCTAGGGTGAAGGTTGAGAGGCGTCGGAGTTCTGGAATGCGTGTGGGCTTGATGATTGCCGCGTCGGTGTTCGGTCTTTGGACCGCGCCGGTCACGCCCGCCTACGCGGACTCTTACGTTGACTGTTCGTCGTCGGGATACGCCCGGAACTACTGCCCGGTCAGTTCCGGCGGCCGGGTCTGGCTCGACTACCAGTACAGCAACAGCAACGGCGCCTGCATCGAGAACCGGAGCTGGGGCTGGGACGGACGCGGGATCTGGGTGGATCGCGGTTGCCGTGGCCGTTTCCGGGTCGAAGATCGCTACGGCGACGATGGCAAGAAGGACAAGGACAACACCGCTGCGGTCGTCGGTGGCCTCTTGCTGGGCGGCCTTCTGCTGGGCGCGCTGGCGGCCGGCTCGAAGGACAAGGACGGCGGCGGATCGTCGCCGGAGGCGCGCCAGGCGGTCGACAGTTGTTCGAGCGAAGCGATGAACCAGGCCTCGCGCTATGGCGTCCGCGCCCGGATCGACCGGATCACCAAGACCAGGCGGCAGGGAGAGAGCCCTTCGGTCGAGGGAGATGTCACTGTCGACGTCGGGCCGCGGTCAGTGACCTACAGCTTCGACTGCGACTACGACGGCCGCTACGCCCGCGTGGAGCTGAACTGAGGCGCGGCGGCCGCGCGACGATATGTCAGGGACGCCGCGGTCCTGAGCGGCTAAACGACGCCTTCAGTTTTCCGGAAGGCCTACATGCGGACCCTCGCCCTTGCAGCTCCTCTCGCCCTCGTCCTGCTCATGGGCGGCTCTGTCGCGGCCTATGGCGCCGAGCGGGTCGATCTGCTGATCGTCGATGCGACCGTCATCGACGTCGCGACGGGTGAACTCTCCAATGGGGCGGCCGTCGCGGTCCGCGGCGACACCATCATCGCGGTCGAACCGACCGCCAAGGCCAAGGCTGACTTCACCGCCAGCCGGACCATCGAGGCCAAGGGGCGCTTCGTCATGCCGGGGCTGTGGGACAACCATGTCCACTTCGGCGGCGGCCGCGAGCTGATCGGTGAGAATAAAGCCCTGCTGCCGCTCTATGTGGCGCACGGCGTGACCACGGTTCGCGACGCCTCGGGCGACCTGCCCGAGGAGGTGCTGGCTTGGCGCGGGGAGGTGGCGTCCGGTGCCTTGTTCGGTCCGACCATCTTCACTTCCGGCCCGAAGATCGAGGGCGTGAAGCCGATGTGGAAGGGGACGATCGAGGTCGGAACCGAGGCCGAGGCCGATGCTGCGCTGGACAGGCTGCAGGGGCTGAAGGTCGACTTCGTGAAGATCACCGAGAACACGCTGACGCCGCAGCTGTTCCTCTACACGGTCAGGCAGGCCAAGGGGCGCGGCTTGGTCACCTCGGCGCACATTCCGGCCGCGATCACGGTCGACATGGCCAGCGAGGCCGGGCTTAGCTCGATCGAGCATATGGGCTATGCGCTGCGGATGGGCTCGCCGCAGGAGGCGCAGATCGCCGCTGACGTCGCGAGCGGCAAGATTTCCGGCGCTGAGGCCACCAACCGGACGCTGGCGAGCTTCGATGAGGCCACCGCCATGGCCGGCTTCCGCCGGCTGGCGGCGCGGGGAACCTATGTCTCGCCGACGCTGAACGGCAGCAAGGCGACCGCCTATCTCGACCAGGACGATCACAAGGGCGACGCCTACCTGGCCTATATCGGCAAGGGCCTCCAGGCGACCTATGCCTGGCGTGTGGAGCGGGCGGCGAAGGACGATGCGGCGGCGATCGCGCGGCGGCACGCCATCTACGAGAAGAACGCTTCGCTCGTGCCGATGCTGCAGGCCGCCGGGGTGTCGATCCTGGCGGGGACCGACGCCGGGTTCCTCAACTCGTTCAACTATCCGGGCATCGGCCTGCACGACGAACTCAAGATCTATGTCGACGCCGGGCTGTCGCCGCTGCATGCGCTGCAGGCCTCGGTGGTCAACGGACCGCGCTTCCTTGGCCATGCCGACCGCTATGGGGCGATCGCCGCGGGCAAGGCCGCCGACATCCTGATCCTCGAGCGCAACCCGCTCGCCGACATCGCCGCCACACGCGCGATCGACGGCGTCGTGCTGAAGGGGCGGTACTTCGACCGGAAAGCTCTGGATGAAATGCTGAAAAGCGCGGCGGAGGCCGCCGCCCGCTCCGGCGGCGCTTGAGTATCAAGCCGCATCATCCCTAGATGGATCGAGGGCATATTTGCGGCTGCGCTTGAATGACGGTCGCAAGCGTCCACATAAATGAACCGATAAGCCGCCTTCGAAGGCGGACGGGCCGTCCGACTCAGACGCATCGTCTGAAGTGACCGCGGTCCGGGGGCCGAGCCTGATCCTCCAACAGGCCGGCAGGAGTTAAGAACGCATCATGTCCGAGATTAAGACCCTTCCCATTCTACCGCTGCGGGACATCGTAGTGTTCCCGCATCAACCGGTGCCGCTCTTCGTGGGCCGGGAGAAATCCGTACGCGCGCTCGAAGAGGCGATGCGGGGCGAAGGCAAGCAGATCCTCCTCGCGACCCAGAAGGACAAGGACGACGACGATCCGTCGCCCGAGGCCATCTATGACGTCGGGGTCGTGGCGACGGTTCTGCAGCTGCTGAAGCTTCCGGACGGCACCGTGAAGGTGCTGGTCGAAGGCAAGGCGCGCGCCGGCATTTCCCGTTTCACCGCGCAGGACGAGTACTACGAGGCCGAGATCGCCTTCATTTCCGAGGACGGCGCGGCTTCGCCCGAGGCCGAGGCGCTGTCGCGCGCGGTCGTCGAGCAGTTCGAGAACTACGTCAAACTGAACAAGAAGGTGCCGCCGGAGGCCCTGGCGTCCATGCCGCAGGTCGACGCGCCCGGCGAACTGGCCGATCGCATCGCCAGCCATCTGTCGGTGAAGATCGCCGAGAAGCAGAGCCTGCTTGAGATCTTCAACGTCGTGAAGCGCCTGGAAAAGGTCTACGCCCTGATGGAGGGCGAGATCTCGGTCATGCAGACCGAGAAGAAGATCCGGAACCGCGTGAAGCGGCAGATGGAGAAGACCCAGCGCGAGTACTATCTCAACGAGCAGATGAAGGCGATCCAGCGCGAGCTGGGCGAGCAGGACGATCAGCGCGACGAACTGATCGAGCTCGAAAAGCGCATCAAGAAGACCAAGCTGTCCAAGGAGGCCCGCACCAAGGCCGAGGGCGAGCTGAAGAAGCTGCGCAACATGAGCCCGATGTCGGCGGAATCCACCGTCGTGCGGAACTACCTCGACTGGCTGCTCTCGATCCCGTGGGGCAAGACCAAGACCAAGACCATCGACCTGGTGAAGGCCGAGGAGATCCTGAACCGCGACCACTTCGGCCTGGAAAAGGTCAAGGAGCGGATCCTGGAGTACCTCGCCGTGCAGGCGCGGGTCGGCTCGCTGAAGGGCCCGATCCTCTGCCTGGTCGGTCCTCCCGGCGTCGGCAAGACCTCGCTGGGCAAGTCGATCGCCGAGGCGACCGGCCGTGAATTCGTGCGCGTCTCCCTGGGGGGCGTGCGCGACGAGGCCGAGATCCGGGGCCACCGCCGGACCTATATCGGCTCGATGCCCGGCAAGATCATCCAGTCGATGAAGAAGGCGAAGTCCACCAACGCCTTCTTCCTGCTGGACGAGATCGACAAGATGGGCAGCGACTATCGGGGCGACCCGGCCTCGGCGTTGCTTGAGGTGCTGGACCCGGCGCAGAACTCGACGTTCGGCGACCACTATCTGGAAGTCGACTACGACCTGTCGCCGGTGATGTTCGTCACCACGGCCAACAGCCTCAACATGCCCCAGCCGCTGCTGGACCGCATGGAGATCATCCGCATCCCCGGCTACACCGAGGATGAGAAGGTCGAGATCGCCAAGCGCCACATCCTGCCCAAGCAGACCAAGGACCATGGCCTGAAGCCGGAAGAGTTCATCGTTCCGGACACGACCATCCGCGACCTGATCCGCTACTACACCCGGGAAGCCGGCGTCCGCTCGCTGGAGCGGGAACTGGGCAACCTGGCGCGTAAGACCGTGCGTGACCTGGGCCGTGAGAACGTCACCTCGATCACGGTCGACGACGAACGGCTGGCCAAGTACGCGGGCGTTCAAAAGTACCGCTACGGCGAGACGGACGAGGAAGACCAAGTCGGGATCATCACCGGTCTGGCCTATACCGAGTTTGGCGGCGACATCCTGACCATCGAAGCGGTCAAGATGCCGGGCAAGGGCCGGATGTCCATCACGGGCAACCTGAAGGACGTGATGAAGGAGTCGATCCAGGCGGCGGCCAGCTATGTCCGCAGCCGCGCGACGCACTTCGGCATCGAGCCGCCGGTCTTCGAGAAGACCGACGTGCACATCCACGTGCCGGACGGCGCCACGCCCAAGGACGGCCCGTCCGCCGGCGCGGCCATGGCCACGGCCATCGTCTCGGTGCTGACCGGTATCCCGATCCGCAAGGACATCGCCATGACCGGCGAGGTCACGCTGCGCGGCCGGGTGACGGCCATCGGCGGCCTGAAGGAGAAGCTGCTTGCGGCCCTGCGCTCCGGCGTGAAGACCGTGCTGATCCCGCAGGAGAACGTGAAGGATTTGGCCGATATCCCGGATAATGTGAAGTCGGCGCTGGAGATCGTCCCGGTCTCCAATGTCGACGAAGTCCTTGCCCGGGCGCTGATTCAGCCTCTGACGCCGATCGAATGGAACCCCGCCGAGCAACCGGCGGTATCGGTTGCGGCCGATGACGGCTCCGATGAGGCGATGATCACCCACTAAACGGTGGAAAACTGAGAAAAAATAAGGCGGCGCGGGGTCTCTCCGCGCCGCCTTTGTTTGACGGGCGAGAATCGACCGCCATAATCGCGCAACGCGAAGCAGCCTCGCGCTTCCGCGAGAGGTTCGCGGTTTGAATAATGGGCTGGGAGAGACAAGAAATGACCAAGGCCGAACTCGTCACGGCGATCGCCGACAAGGCGGGCCTCAACAAGGCTCAGGCGAAGGATGCTCTGGAAGCGTTCATCGACAGCGTCACCGAGTCGCTTAAGGCGGGCCAAGAAGTCCGACTCGTTGGTTTCGGCAGCTTCGTGCCGGTGACCCGCGCGGCGGGCACCGCGCGTAACCCGCGCACCGGCGAGACCGTGAGCCGTCCGGCTTCGAAGACGGCGCGTTTCCGCGTCGGCGAAGGCCTGAAGGGCTCGCTGAACTAAGAACCGTTCAAGCGGTTTTCGTTCAAGGGCGGCCTTCCCGCGTGGAGGTCGCCCTTTTCGATTCTATGAGGGCGGCTAGCTCAGCTGGTCAGAGCACCTGGTTTACACCCAGGGGGTCGGGGGTTCGAACCCCTCGCCGCCCACCACACGTCCCGGTCGGAGCCGCAGGCGGTTCACAAATCGGGCTCACGGTCATGTGATCCGAACTCTCCCCATGTCCCGCCGGTTCTGGCGGCCGGAGGACAGGCGCCTCCAAACATCAGCGACCCTGGGAGGGTGACCCTATGAAATCCAAGCTTCTCACTTCGGCCGCCGCGTTGGTGATCGGCCTCGGCATGAGCACCATGGCGATCGCGCAGGTCGACAACACCTCCGCCGACAACACCTCGACAGCGACGGTGAACCAGGCGACCACTGACAATTCGAACAACTCGACCACCGACAATTCCAACAACTCGACTACAGACAACTCCAACAATTCGACCACCGACAATTCGAACAATTCCGACAACTCCAATAATTCGGACAATTCGAACAGCTCGGATAACTCGAACAGTTCGACGACCGACAACTCCGACAATTCGGACAACTCGGACAATTCGACGACGGCGACCTACACCGCCGTGTCGACCCAGACGCTCAACGGCTCGGTCACCGGTTCTCCGGTGTCGAACACCGGCGGCGACGGCGCGACCGGTTCGATCACCACTGGCAATGCTTCGTTCGACGGCGCCGCGTTCGGCGGGATCCAGACCGCCAACGCCAACTCGGGCATCAATTCGCAAGGCCAGGCGGCGACCTCGCTGTCGGCGAACGCCAACATCAGTTTCGGCGCTCCGTAAGCGTACTCGGGCCGGCGTCCGTCCGGAGGCCGGCCCGTACTCGCATCCGCGGCTTCGGCGATTTGGAGGGAGCGATGTCCAGGTGGAAGTTCGGCGGGCTGGCTGGCCTGGTCGTCCTCGGGGCCTCAGGCTCCGCGCTGGCGGAGGATGCGCCGGCCGGCCGCCCCGTAACGTCGGTCGAGGCGATAGCTCAAGATGCGCCGGAAGGACTTAGGGCCGCGCCGATCGGCGAGACCGAACTCGGCGCCATCAGCGGCGGGCAGGGGGTTGTCGTCGAAGCGCTGTCGAACCAGCAGCTTTCGGCCAGCAACTCCGGATCGATCGCGGCCGATCAGGTCGCCACTGGCAATGTCGATTTCTCGACGGGCGACTACTCCGGGATCGGCAACTTCGTCGTCAATACCGGCAACAATAACAACCTGCAGGGCGTGATTAGCGTCAACATCGCCACCCTTGGCGGATCCTAGGCGCAGCGTCATGCCGCGTCAGGGTCGACAATTGGCCATCGCAGCAATCGCCGGCGCGCTCGCGCTGACGAACCCAGCGACGGCGCAGATCGCCTTTTCGGACGGTGGATCGCTCTATGCGCTCGACCGCGTCACGACCCTTCGCGACATGCCTTTCCGGACGGTCGTGCGCCAGCAGTACGACTACAGCTGCGGCTCGGCGGCGCTGGCGACGCTGCTGCGCTATCACTACGGCGTCGACGTCACCGAGGTCGACATCTTCAAGGCGATGTACGCCGGAGGCGATCAGGCGAAGATCCAGAAGGTGGGTTTCTCGCTGCTGGACATGAAGCGCTACCTGGAGGCGCGCGGCTACAAGGCCGACGGCTACCGCATCGATGCGGACGCTCTGGTCCACGCCAAGTGGCCGTCGATCGCGGTGATCACGGTCGGGACCTACAAGCACTTCGTGGTGGTGAAGGGGGCGGGAGCGGACCGCATCCTGGTCGGCGATCCGGCGCTGGGGCTCAAGTCCTACCACCAGGACGAGTTCGAAAAGGTCTGGAACGGCATCATATTCGGGATCCACTCCGGACCGAGCCGCGGCCTCTACAACACTCCAAATGAATGGGCGGCGACCACGACGACACTAGCCGGCCAGCCGTTGGCGGACGAGTCCCTGGCGGCCCTCACGATGCAGTTGCCGCCGCTCTACCAAGTGGTCTGGGAGAACCGGCCGGCGGCGGGGTTCTGACGCCATGCCCTATTGTTCGATCCTCGCCGCGCTAGTCCTGAGCCTCGTTATCGCCGTGGGCGGAGCGTCGGCGCAGCAGGCGATCGGTGTCGGCGCGGCGCTGAGCGATAGGGAGCTGGCCGCCGAGCGGGGTGGCCTGCGGTTGCCGACTGGGATGGAGGTCGGGTTCGGGGCGTCCGTGCGCACCTTCGTCGACGGCGCCTTGGCCTTGGAAACCAAGCTGGTTTGGACCGATCTGGGGGCCACGCAGACGCAATCGGCGCCGCCCCTCGCGACGCAGGGACAGACCGGCCAGGTGACGCTGGCCGAAGGGGCGGCGCAGCTGCCGGGGGTTGCGCTGGCTGGAGACGGCGGAACGACCGTCGTGCTGCACGAGCTGAGCGCGGCGCGGATCTCCAACATCGTGGTCAACACGGCGAACAACCGCGACATCCGCCAGGAGGTCCAGATCGACCTGGCGATCCCGGAGCTGACGCAGTTCCAGCAGGCGGCGGTGCAGGAGCGCGCCAACATGCGCATGATGGAGGCGGTCGGCGCTGCGCTGCGCGACGCCGCCCGCCCCTGACATCAGAAGGAATAGGGCGCGCGCACCGTCAGCCGCATATCCGGCGCATCGCTGGTCACCCCGAATTCGAAGCTGTTGATCAGGGTGAGGCGCCGGCTCAGGCGGTAGGAGAGGCTCATCTGCAGCGCGCCTATCGAGAGGCTGTTGGAGCTTTGCGTGGTGTTGTTGATCTCGGTGTCGGTCGGGAAAATGTAGTGGTGGGAGTAGCCGAATGAGACGGAGAACTTCGGATTGAGGGCGAGGCCGAACCCGATGCTGGCGTTGACGCCGTCGCCCGGGTCCACCTCGCCGACGAAGATGTTGTTGCCGACCGCCTTGTCGACTGAACCAGCAAAGTTGTGCAGGTAGCTGATCCCGCCATAGATAACCGCAGGATCGCTGGGATAGAGCATCGTCAGCCCAAGCTCGGTCGCCCAGAAGCCAGAGCCGGTCGCCAGGCCCTTGGCGACCGCAAAGTCGTCGAAGTCGACGTCGTAGGGGCCGACGCCGGTGTCCGACTTGACCCGAACGCCGGCGACGAAGATCGGCCAGCCGTTGTCGCCGCTGTTGAGCTGGTAGCGCCCCGACACCTCGACGTCGCCGAGGTCGTTGGCGTCCAGTTCCATGGTGCGGGTGACGGCGCGGTCGGCTGCGGCGACGGTGGTGATGCGATCGTGGCGATAGACGTAGGGAACGCGGGCCTCGACCTCCAGCCGGTTGCTCAGGCCATAGCGCGCGGCCAGCGTGCCGACGACGGAGTCGCGATCGGCGTCGCCCGCCTCGATCAGGCCAAGATTGATGCCGGGCACGATTTCCACCCCCCTGAAGGTCAGGCGGTTCGTGCTGCTGCGCACATACTCGATGGTCGGGTCGAATACGAACCGCCCGGCCGGCGTCAGCACGCCGAGGCGTTCGGGGATGGCGGCGACCTCGCGCGCCTTCTGTTCGGTGGTCGCTGCGGGCGGGGCCTCGCCCACCGGCCGGGTCGGCGTTGGGGCTGCGGCGGCGGTCGTCGTCGGCGCCGGCCCCATCGGCGGATTGAGCGGCGCGGCCTGCTGGGGAGCCGCAGCCCGGCCAGCGCGGATCTCCGATAGGGCCTCGTCCCGCGTCGCGCGCAGGGCACGCAGTTCCAAATCCTGCTGTTGAATGAGAGCGGCCTGTTCGGCCAACCTGCGCTCCTGGACCGACAACCGCGAGGACTGGTCGAGCAGCAACGCTTCGATGCGCGCGAGCTTGGCGGAGACGTCCTCCTGGGCCCGGGCCGGAGCGGTGGTTGCGAACGTGACGATCGCAGCGCCGATGATCGCCAGGCGACGCAGGGAGCGGGGGGGTGCTGTGGTCATCTGCTCGGATCCGAACTGTGGAGAGCCCCGTAGCCGGCGACTAAACGTCAGGCCCGACCTGGGAGTTCATTCGCACCCCGAGGGGCGGCGGGACGGCGCGCGAGATGGCGGCGCGCGGCGGGCAGGTCGTAGTCGAGCAGTTCGGCCAGGCGGGCGCGGGCCCTGCTGACGCGGCTCTTCAAGGTGCCGGTCGCGCAGCCGCAGACTTCGGCGGCCTCGTCGTAACTCAGCCCGGCGACGACGATCAGCAGCAGGGCGTCGCGGGTGTCCGGCGTGAGACGGTCCAGCGAGCGCAGCAGGTCACCGAATTCGACCTGCCACTCCTGCTCCGGCGTGCAGGACAGCTGGGCCGTCAGCCTGCCGTCGGCGTCCTGAACCACCAGGCGGCGACGGGCATGGTTCGAATAGAAGATGTTGCGCAGGATCTTGTAGAGCCAGGCCTTCAGGTTGGTTCCCGGTTCGTAGGCGGTTCGAAATCTCCAGGCCCTCACGAGGGTGTCCTGAACCAGGTCGTCCGCCTCCGATCTGGAGCGTGTGAGGCTCATGGCATAGCCGCGCATCATCGGAATCAGGGCGATGACGGCGTCTGGGAACACGTCGCGCATCGGGGGTAGCCCTCCTGGCCGCGAGGGCTCTGCGGGCCCCCGTCCTTTACGCCTCCCCCTTTTTCGACCTGCGATGCGAAGTTCGCAGCGCTCGCGTCGAATAACGATGTTATTATTCCCTGCGGTTTCCGTATTCAAGGCCAGAGATGATGTTGTGGGGTTTCGACCTGAGGTGAGCGTCGAGGCCATGTCAGAAACGTGTCAGTTGGATTTCATTCATGGTTCGGCTTGTTTGGAAATGTTAAGGCGAAATATTGATTATGGTATTTCCATTCATTTGGAAATGAACGTGAAATTGCGTGAAGAAAACTTATGTGCAGGAGTAAATGTCTATTCCGTTGAAATCGACCGGCGACGCCTCAAGCCGTTGCGGTGAGCCGGTTTCAGATAGCGGCGGCGGCTGGGTCGGGCTTGCATCCAAGGCGCTGAAGCGGCTACCCACGCAGTGACTAACGCAAGCGTTGCCCGCGCCAACGCGAATTCTAGGCGCCGTCCCGGACCTGACCTTGCCAAGCCTCGCCGATCCCGTGCGCGCTCGCGCCCTTGGCCGCACCGGCCTCAGTGTTTCCGAGATCGGCCTCGGTTGTGCGAGTTGGTGGGGACAGAAGGCGTTCGACGAGCGGCAGGCGGTGAACCTCGTGCATGCCGCCCTGGAGCGCGGGGTCACCTTCTTTGACACCGGGGCCGCCTATTCCGGCGGCGAGGCCGAGCCGCGGCTTGGCCGAGCGCTGAAGGGCAGGGACCTTGAGCGGGTGGTGGTCGCCACCAAGGCCGGCACGTTTCACGATGGCCGTCGGGTAGCCCGCGATTTTCGGCCGCAGGCGATCGTCGCCAGCGTCGAGCGGAGCCTGCGCAACCTGGGCCTGGAGCGCTTGCCGCTGCTGCAGCTGCACGGCCCGGCGATCTCCGAGCTAGACGACGAAATGCTGGCGATGCTGGAGGAGCTGAAGCGGCGGGGGCTCGTCGGCGCGGTCGGCGCCAACAGTTTCGACCCGGCGGTGATCGACCACATCATCAACCTGGCCGTCTTCGACGTCGTGATGGTCGACTACAACGTCCTGCGGCCCGAACGCGCGGCGTTGATCGCTCGGGCGGCGCAGCAGGGCAAGGGCGTGCTGGCCGGGATGGCGCTGGCCATGGGGCACGCCAATCGGCAGGTCACGCGCCTGCGCGCGCCACGGGACGTCTGGTACGCCCTGCGCGCGCTCAAGAACCACCGTAGCGACATCGCCAAGGGCGCGCGGTTCGGCTTCTTGGGGCGATTGAATGGCCTGTCGGCGTCGCAGGCGGCGCTGGCCTACGTGCTGGCCGACCCCCATGTGTCCTGTGCAGTGGTCGGGACGACGCGCATGGCGCACCTGATCGATAACCTGGGCGCTTCCGGCGTCACCCTGTCGCCGGCGGTCATGGATCAGATCCGGCGCGCTCAAGGCGTGGAGTAGCGGCGATGCCGACCGAGGCTGACTTCATGGCCCAAGCCGTGGACCTGGCGACGGCAAATGTCCTCGACAGCGGCGGGCGGCCGTTCGGCGCGGTGGTGGTCAAGGACGGCGAGGTCATCGCCACCGGCGTCAACGAAATCGGCGCGACGGGGGATCCGACCGCCCACGCCGAACTGACGGCGATGCGCAGGGCGGCGCAGGCGCTGGGCGTCCCGCGGCTCGACGGCTGCATGATCTACGCCAGCGGCCAGCCATGTCCGATGTGCCTGGCGGCGATGCACATGACCGGAGTGGCGGCGGTGCGCTTCTGCTATTCGAACGACGAGGCCGAGGCGTTCGGCCTGTCCACGGCCCGTGTCTACGCGCAGATGGCCAAGCCATTGGACGCCCAGGCGATCGACATCCGCCAGCAGGCGGTCCCTCGCGACGGGCCCTCGCTCTATGCGGTCTGGAAGTCGCGGCAGGATGACTGAGAACCGAACTTAGTTTGGATTCAAAGGGTTGTTGTGGCGATCGGCGGATTGGGCTTTCATCGGTCCAACGGCGCCGGCGGCAGCTGCGACCAGGCGTCGATCACACAGGGAGATCGCGCGATGGCTGACGGCGCCATGAAGCTGGCCGACGAGGCCAAGGCCAGGGCCTATTCCTTGCCGCTGGAGGAGTTCAATCCCGGCGATCCTGACCTGTTCCGCACCGATACTCACTGGCCCTACTTCGAGCGGCTGCGGCGCGAGGACCCGGTCCACTGGTGCAAGGACAGCGAGTTCGGTCCCTATTGGTCGGTCACCAAGTTCAACGACATCATGGCCGTGGACACCAATCACGGGACCTTTTCGTCGGAGGCCGCCCTGGGCGGGATCACGATCCGCGACGCGCGGCCAGACCTGCGCCGGCCCAGCTTCATCTCGATGGATCCACCTAAACACGACGTGCAGCGGAAGACGGTCAGTCCAGTGGTCTCGCCCGCCAACCTGCAGGTTCTGGAACCGATCATCCGCGAGCGGGCCGGGCGCATCCTCGACGAACTGCCGGTCGGCGAGACCTTCGACTGGGTCGACCGGGTGTCGATCGAGCTGACCACCCAGATGCTGGCGACGTTGTTCGACTATCCGTTCGAGCATCGGCGACGGCTGACGCGGTGGTCGGACGTGGCGACGACCCTGCCGATGCCAGGGGGGCTGTGCGAGACCGAAGAGGCGCGGCAGGCCGAACTGATGGAATGCCTGGCCAGCTTCACCGAACTCTGGAACCAGCGGGTCAACCGCCCGCCGGCAGGAGACCTGGTCTCGATGCTCGCCCATGGCGAGGCGACGCGGAACATGAGTCCCGACGAATATCTCGGCAACATCATCCTGCTGATCGTCGGCGGCAACGACACCACCCGCAACTCGATCAGCGGCGGTCTGCTAGCGCTCAACCAGAATCCCGAACAGTACGACAAGCTGAAGGCGAACCCGGCGCTGATCCCGTCGATGGTCTCGGAGATCATCCGCTGGCAGACCCCGCTCGCTCATATGCGCCGTACGGCGCTGGAAGACGTCGAGCTGGCCGGCAAGCAGATCCGCAAGGGCGACAAGGTGGTCATGTGGTACGTCTCGGGTAACCGTGACGACGAGGTGATCGCCAATCCGGACGCCTTCGTCATCGACCGCGAACGGCCGCGCCAGCATCTGTCGTTCGGCTTCGGCATCCACCGCTGCGTCGGCAACCGCCTGGCCGAGATGCAGCTGCGCATCGTCTGGGAGGAAATCCTCAAGCGGTTCAAGCATGTGGAAGTCGTCGGCGAACCGCGGCGGGTCCGTTCCAGCTTCGTGAAGGGTTATGAGACGCTGCCGGTCCGCATTCACGCCTAGCTGACGTCACGGCGCCCTTTCCCTGGCGCGCGAGAGGCGTAGTCTTCTCGCATAACAACGATAGTCAGGGCGGAGACGTGTCATGGCGGTGGACCTTGGGCCTCTCGACCAGGCGTTGGCGACGGCGCATCTGCCGGCGCTCTCGGCGGCGCTCGTCCACCTGACCGGCGATCCCGGTTGGCTGCGGTCCGAGTGGCGGCCGGCCTATACGCCGCTGTCGCGAGGCGAGACCGGAGTTCCCGAGGGCGAACAGGCGAAGATGCGCGCGCTCGCCAAGGCGGCGATCACCGACTACCTGACCGGCAAGACCCCGATGGCGGCGACGCCGTCGCCGGCCATGGTCCGGGAAATGATGAGCTTCGTGGCCGGGGCCGACATCCCCGACAGCTATGGCGACTTCCTCACCGACGAACTGGCGCTGGACGGCCACTCCTCGAAGGATCCCGACTGGTCGCCGGAGCTGAAGACCGTCGCGCGCCGGCTGCATGTCCTGGTGGTCGGGGCGGGAATGTCGGGCCTGCTGACCGCGCTGCGCCTCGAGCAGGCCGGCGTGCCGTTCCAGGTGGTCGACAAGAACGCCGACGTTGGCGGGACTTGGCTGGAGAACACCTATCCCGGCTGCCGGGTCGACTCCTCGAACCACATGTATTCCTACAGCTTCGAGCCGAACCACTTCTGGCCGCAGCACTTCTCCACCCAGCCGGTGCTGCTGGACTATTTCCGCGGGGTCGCCGCCAAGCACGACCTGAAGAAGCACATCCGCTTCGGGGTCACGGTCGAGGAGATGGTCTGGGACGATCATCGCGGCGTCTGGAAGGTCCGGCTGAAGACCCCGGAGGGCGTCGAGCATGTGGAGGCCAACGCCGTCGTCACCGCGGTCGGCCAACTGAACCGGCCGCGATATCCGGATATCAAGGGCCGGGAGCGCTTCGCCGGGCCGGCCTTCCACTCAGCCGAGTGGCGACACGACGTCGACCTGACCGGCAAGCGCGTGGCCGTCATCGGCACCGGCGCCAGCGCCTATCAGTTCGTGCCCGAGATCACCGGCAAGGTCGCCAGCCTGACCGTCTTCCAGCGCACCCCGCCTTGGGGGTTCCCCGTGGCGCACTATCACGAGGACGTCCCCGAGGGGATGAACTGGCTGATGGAGCACGTGCCGTTCTACGACAAATGGTACCGCTTCTGGATGTTCTGGATGGTGACGGACGGCCTGTTGCCGATGGTCACCGCCGATCCCGCCTGGAACGGCCCGCCGACCGCGGTCAGCGAACTGAACCAAGGCTTCCGGGACATGATCGCGATGGCGATCGCCGAGCAGGCCCCGAACCGGCCCGACCTGGTTGAGAAGGTGATCCCGAACTATCCGGTCGGCGGCAAGCGCTCGCTGCTCGACAACGGCGTCTGGATGGCCGCGCTGCAGCGACCGAACGTCGAGCTGGTCACCGACTCCATCGCCGAGATCACCGAGACCGGTGTCACCACCGCCGACGGCAAGTCGCGCGATTTCGACGTGATCATCTACGGCACCGGCTTCCATGCATCGAAGTTCCTGTGGCCGATGAAGATCAAAGGACGCGGCGGGGCCGATCTGCACGAGACCTGGGGCGGCGACCCGCGGGCCTATCTCGGCATGACCACGCCGGGCTTCCCGAACCTGTTCATGATCTACGGGCCGAACACCAACATCGTCGTCAACGGCTCGATCATCTTCTTCTCCGAGTGCAGCGTCCGCTACATCGTCGGGTGCCTGAAGCTGTTGGCCCAGACCGGGGCGACGGCGATGGAGCCGCGCCGCGAGGTGCATGACGCGTTCAATGAGCGGGTGGACGCCGGCAACAGCCTGATGGCCTGGGGCGCGCCGCAGGTGAGCAGTTGGTACAAGAGCGAGAGCGGCCGCGTCAGCCAGAACTGGCCCTTCGCCCTTGTCGACTACTGGCGCGCGACGCTGGCGCCCGACCCGGATGATTTCGTGCTGACGAAGAGCGCCGAACTGGTCGGCTAGGGGAGGGGTGATGAGTGAACTTCAGGGCGGCTGCGCCTGTCGCAAGATCCGCTTCCGGGTCAGCCAGGCGCCGATGGGAGTGGGCGTCTGCCATTGTCGGCAATGTCAGTACAGCTCCGGCGGCGGCCCGAACTATGTGGCGTTGGTGATGCGCGAGGCCTTCGAGGTGACGCAGGGCGAGCCGAAGGCGTTCGTCAGTCCCGGCGGCAGCGGTCAGGACGTGCTGCGGGCGTTCTGCCCTGATTGCGGCACGCCGCTCTACTCGGACCCGGAGGTGCTGCCGTTCCTGGCCGTGAAGCTGGGCGGCCTCGACGATCCGTCGGCGTTGTCGCCGGGCATGCACATCTGGACGGTCGACGCGCCGTCCTGGCATCAGATGACGCCCGGCCTGCCCGTGTTCGAGCGCGGGCCGCCCGGATAGGAGCGCGCGCCATTCCGGCGGACGACTTCGAGGCCCCGGGCCGGCTATGCTGGGGGCGATAGGTTTGCTCGGAGAATCGCCATGGCCCTGAAGCTCAACGTCATCGTCTGTTCGACCCGCCCTGGGCGTGTCGGTCTTTCGATCGGTCGGTGGTTCGAAACCTACGCCAAGGAGCATGGCGGCTTCGATGTCAGCCTCGAAGATCTGGCTGACTACGCCCTGCCGGTCTTCGACGAGCCTCACCATCCGCGCCTGCGCAAGTACGAGCACGCCCACACCAAGGCCTGGAGCGCGAGCGTGGAGAGCGCCGACGCATTCGTGTTCGTGACGCCCGAGTACAACTTCGGGCCGCCGCCCTCGCTGGTGAACGCGATGAACTACCTGGTGCTCGAGTGGCACAACAAGGTCGCCGGCTTCGTCAGCTATGGCGGGGTGTCGGGCGGCATCCGCGCCACCCAGACTGAGAAGCTGATGATGACCAGCTTCAAGATTATGCCGTTGCCCGAGCAGGTGATGATCCCAATGTTCAGCCAGCATCTGGACGACGAGAAGCGCTTCACGCCCAACGAAATCCACCTGGGCTCGGCCAAGACCATGCTGGACGAGCTGGCCCGCTGGGCCGCGGCGCTGAAGGGAATGCGTGAGGGGGCGGCCTAAGCCCTGCCGCCCAGAAGGCGGTTGAGCGCGGTGCGCGCGGCCCGAGTGGCGAAGTGGCGACCGAGCGGGCTTGCCGGGGCGAGCGTCGGGGCCGACATGGCGCCGCCAGCAGGTTGCTGAGAATGGTGAAGTAGCTGAAGAAATTGACGGTCCGGGTGGCGAAGTCCGCGCCTGCCTGCTCCTGGACCATCAGAAAGTACTGCAGCAGCAGTCCGAACCAAACCATGCGGTAGGTCCTCATGCGCGCATCCTCCGTCGACAGTGAAGGTGTCCGCGCGTTGGAGGGAATGGTCGAGTCTCAGGGAGCCAAGGCGTGCTCCGGGGCGCGAGAGCCGCCGCCCCGGAGGCGGCCTGCTAGGCGTGGGCGGTCTTGCCGCGGCGGCGGGCGGCCCGGATCGTCGCCCCGGTCATGCCGAACCCGACAATCATGATCGCCCAGGTCGCCGGCTCGGGCACGCCCGAGAGGACCGCCGACGAGCCAGCGTAGTCCCAGGTCCCTTTGAAGCCCTGGGTCCCGTAGGTGTTTCCATATAGCCCTTCGCCCGGCTCGATGCGGAAATCGGAGAGCCGGAAGACCGGGATCGTGTCGGTCGAGGTCGGCACCATCTCGCCGGAGACGCCGGTCACCTTGCCGCCGGCGAAGCGGATCGACGGGTCGGCGTAATAGTTTTCGTCATCGACGTAGATCGGGAAGCCATCGTACATCTCGTGAATCGAATTCCAGGTGAGGCCGCCGACGTCGAGGCGCCAGAACTCTTCGCCGCCGGTCGGCAGGCCGTAAAGACCAGCCACGAAGCCTCCGCCCTGGTCGAAGGCCCGATCGGCGTTGAAGCGCGCGGTCAACGTGACGATGTTTCCGACCGCCAGCTTTTGATCGACCCCGGTGTTGAGTTCCCATGGGCCGTAGCCCAATTCGCTCACCAGCTCGCCCTTGAGCGTGATCTCATAGTAGCGGGCCGCCTCGGCTGATCCGGCCCAGAAGCAGGCGGCCGCCGCAAAGGCGACTGCCGGCGCATGTATTCTTGGCATAGCGTCCTCCCTCATTGGGAGAAGCGGACGCCCGGCGCCACCCCAAGTCAAGCAGAGCCATTTCAAGTTTTTCGTGGGAAGCGACGCGCGCGCCAGCATTGGCCGCTTTGCGCTATGTTCTTGAGTTGTCGGGGGAAGTGGCGCGAATGACGGGGCTCGAACCCGCGACCTCCGGCGTGACAGGCCGGCGCTCTAACCAACTGAGCTACATCCGCGTGACGGCTACGTCGCCGCGAGGGGCGTCTGATACCCCACCTGAATCGAAATCGGAAGGGGGATCGGTGCGGGGATGTGAGAGCCGTCGGTTCAGTCGCAGGCGCGTCGGCGGCTTGAGCGGCATGGAGCTCGCCAAATGGCGTGCTGTGCGGCGCTGCACTTTACATCAGGTTCTTGTAGGGAAAGAAGAAGTGGCGCGAATGACGGGGCTCGAACCCGCGACCTCCGGCGTGACAGGCCGGCGCTCTAACCAACTGAGCTACATCCGCGTGACGGCTACGTCGCCGCGAGGGGCGTCTGATATGACCCCGCCTGAATCGTGTCAACGGCCAATCTTGCGCAGCTGTGGACAAACCGGCGAGGCCTGCTTTTTTCTCCGAAAAGGGCCGGGAGCGCTGTCAAATATTGCGAGTGATTGTCAGTCGTACCTTCTCCGCCATCGAAGACATGTGAGCATGGATCACGGGCGCGGGGCGCGGAATTATCAGACGATGCAGGTTGCGCGCATTTGCGATACCACCGGTCGCACCACGCCGTTTGAACCCTGAGCGATGCTGGTCTAGAAGGGCGCGCGACTCCTTCGAGGATTCCATGAACGCCTTTCTTTTGCAGTATCTGCCCATCGTGATCTTCCTAGGGATCGCGACCGCCCTGGGCCTCGCATTCATCGTGGCTTCGGCCACGCTGTCTCCGCAGGCGCCGGATCCTGAGAAGCTGTCCACCTATGAGTGCGGCTTCAACGCCTTCGACGATGCGCGAATGAAGTTCGACGTCCGGTTCTATCTGGTGTCGATCCTCTTCATCATCTTCGACCTTGAAGTGGCGTTCCTGTTCCCGTGGGCGGTGTCGCTCATGAAGCTGCCGCAGGAGCTCGGACAGTTCGCCTTCTGGTCGATGATGACCTTCCTCGGCGTGCTGACCGTCGGCTTCATCTACGAATGGAAGAAAGGCGCCCTGGAATGGGAGTGATCGTTCCCGCGGGTTCGGCCGGCCGTTCGACGGTCGAAGGCTACGACCCCAAGCTCCATGACCCGTTCTTCGACGGCGTGTCGAATGAACTGGCGGACAAGGGCTTTATTACGGCGGCAGCCGACGACCTGATCACCTGGGCGCGCACCGGCTCGCTGATGTGGATGACGTTCGGCCTGGCCTGTTGCGCGGTCGAGATGATGCAGGCCTCGATGCCGCGCTACGACCTGGAGCGCTACGGCTTCGCCCCGCGCGCCAGCCCGCGTCAGTCGGACGTGATGATCGTCGCCGGCACGCTCTGCAACAAGATGGCTCCCGCTCTGCGCAAGGTCTACGACCAGATGCCGGAGCCGCGTTACGTCATCTCGATGGGCTCGTGCGCCAACGGCGGCGGCTACTACTACTTCTCCTACTCGGTGGTGCGCGGCTGCGACCGCATCGTTCCGGTCGACATCTATGTCCCGGGCTGCCCGCCCACGGCCGAAGCGCTGGTTTACGGCGTGCTGCAGCTGCAGAAGAAGATCCGCCGGACGGGGACGATCGAGCGATGAGCTGGCCCCTGACCGAAGACGCCCTGCGGTCGCTGGGCGATGAGATCGTCACCGCCGGGGCCGGCGCCGTCGCCGGCTTCGAGGTAGCCTATGGCGAGCTGACCCTCACGGGGTCCGCCAGCCGAATCGTCGAGGCGCTGACCCTGCTGCGCGACCAGTTCGGCTTCCAGCAGCTGATCGACCTCTGCGGCGTCGACTACCCGGAGCGCGCCCAGCGCTTCGACGTGGTCTACCACTTGCTGTCGCTGACCAAGAACCGCCGCATCCGGATCAAGGTGCAGACGGACGAGGACACCCCGGTTCCGACCGTGACCGGCGTCTATCCGTGCGCCGACTGGTTCGAGCGCGAGGCCTTCGACATGTACGGCGTGTTCTTCGAAGGGCATCCGGACCTGCGCCGGATTCTCACCGACTACGGCTTCCACGGCCATCCGCTGCGGAAGGACTTCCCGATGACCGGCTATGTCGAGCTGCGCTACGACGACGAGCTGAAGCGGGTGGTCTACGAACCGGTTAAATCGGTCGAATTCCGCAACTGGGACTTCCTCTCGCCCTGGGAAGGCGCCGAGTACGTGCTGCCGGGCGATGAAAAGGCGGAGGCGAAATAATGGCCGACGACGCTTCGAACCCGGTCGCGATCCCGGAAACCCCGGTCCGCAAGTTCAACATCAACTTCGGCCCGCAGCACCCGGCGGCGCACGGCGTGCTGCGCCTGGTGCTCGAGCTGGACGGTGAAGTCGTCGAGCGGGTCGACCCGCACGTCGGCCTGCTGCATCGCGGCACCGAAAAGCTGATGGAGTACCGGACCTACCTCCAGAACATCCCGTACTTCGACCGCCTCGACTACGTGGCGCCGATGAATCAGGAGCATGCGTTCTGCCTGGCCATCGAGAAGCTGCTGGACCTGGAAGTCCCGATCCGCGGCTCGATCATCCGGGTGATGTTCTCGGAAATCGGCCGGATCCTGAATCACCTGCTCAACGTCACCACCCAGGCGATGGACGTCGGCGCCCTGACCCCGCCGCTGTGGGGCTTCGAAGAGCGCGAGAAGCTGATGGTGTTCTACGAGCGCGCCTGCGGCGCTCGCCTGCACGCCAACTACTTCCGTCCGGGCGGCGTCCACCAGGACCTGCCGGACGCGCTGGTCGACGACATCCGTGACTGGGCGGTCGCCTTCGAGCGCCCGATCAGCGACATCGACAAGCTGATCACCGGCAACCGCATCTTCAAGCAGCGCAACGTCGATATCGGCGTCGTGTCGAAGGAGGAGGCGATCAACTGGGGCTTCTCGGGCGTCATGGTGCGCGGTTCGGGCATCGCCTGGGACCTGCGCCGCAGCCAGCCCTACGAGTGCTACGACGACTTCGAGTTCGACATCCCGCTGGGCGTCAACGGCGACTGCTACGACCGCTATCTCTGCCGTATGGAAGAGATGCGTCAGAGCGCGAAGATCATCATCCAATGCGCTGATCGGCTTAAGAAAACGCCGGGCCCTGTGCTGACGGAAGACAACAAGTTCGCGCCGCCGCGCCGTGGTGAGATGAAGCGGTCGATGGAAGCTCTCATCCATCACTTCAAGCTCTATACCGAAGGCTTCCGCACGCCCCCGGGCGAGGTCTACGCCTGCGTGGAAGCGCCGAAGGGCGAGTTCGGCGTGTTCGTCGTCTCCGACGGCACCAACAAGCCTTACCGCTGCAAGATCCGCGCGCCGGGCTACCCGCACCTGATGGCGATGGACTGGCTGAACCGCGGCCACATGCTGGCCGACGTGTCCGCCATCCTCGGTTCGCTCGACATCGTGTTCGGGGAGATCGACCGGTGAGCGCGCCCGCCTGCATCAGCCCGTTCGACGTGGCCGAGGCCCAGCTTGAGGCCTACAACGCCCAGGACCTGGACGCGCACTGCGCGTGCTTCGCCGACGACGTCGTTGTGGCCGACCTGAACGGGGCGGTGACGATCTCCGGGATCGAGGCCTATCGCGCCAAGTACCGGCAGGTTTTCGCGGACTTCCCGCACAATCATGCCGAGCTGCTGAACCGCATCGTGGTCGGCGCCCGGGTCATCGACCACGAGCGGGTGAAGCGTTCGCCGGACGCCGAACCCTTCGAGGTCGCCGCCATCTACACCGTCTCGGACGCCAAGATCGTCCGCGTCGACTTCGTGAAGTGAGGATCGCTTGAGCGTTCGCCGCCTCTCTCCGAACCAGCCCGCCAGCTTTGAGTTCTCCGCGGAGACCAAGAAGCAGGCGGATTGGTGGATCTCCAAGTTCCCGGCCGGCCGCCAGCAATCGGCGGTCATTCCGATTCTGTGGCTCGTGCAGAAGCAGGAGGGCTGGGTCTCCGAGCCCGCCATCCGCCTCGTCGCCGAGCTGCTGGGCATGGCCCAGATCCGGGTGCTGGAGGTCGCGACCTTCTACACCATGTTCATGCTCGAGCCGGTCGGCACCCATGCGCTGGTGCAGGTCTGCGGCACGACGCCGTGCGCCCTGCGCGGCGCCAACGAGCTGATCGCCCATTGCAAGAAGCGCCTTGGCCCGAAGGATCACCTGTCGGCCGACGGCAAGTTCTACTGGCAGGAAGTCGAGTGCCTGGGCGCGTGCTCCAACGCGCCGATGGCGATGATCAACGACTATTACTACGAAGACCTGACGGTCGAGACGCTCGACGCGGTTCTGGACGAGTTCGCCGCCGGCAAGCCGCGCGCCCCGGGCTCGGTGATCGGCCGCAGCGGTTCTGCGCCGGAGGGCGGCCCGCTGACGCTCAGCGACGCGTCGCTGTACGACGGCACGCGCGCCAAGCCGATCAAGTCGCTTCCCAACGCGCCCAAGCCGTCCAAGGGCGCCAAGGAGCCGGCCCAGTGAGCGCAATGAATTCGATCGCGCGCCCGGCGCGCGCGGACAGAGGAGTGTAGGGGCCTTGGTCGGTATTCTCGAAGACAAGGACCGCATCTTCACCAACCTCTACGGCCTGCACGACTGGGGCCTCGAGGGAGCGAAGAAGCGCGGGGCCTGGAACGGCACGCGTGAGATGCTGAAGCAGACGCCGGAATGGCTCTGCGACCAGATCAAGGCCTCGGGCCTGCGCGGCCGCGGCGGCGCGGGCTTCTCCACGGGCCTGAAGTGGACCTTCATGCCCAAGCAGGAGAGCGAGCGCCCGCACTATCTGGTGGTCAACGCCGACGAGTCCGAGCCGGGCACCTGCAAGGACCGCGAGATCATGCGCAATGATCCGCACCTGCTGATCGAAGGCTGCCTGATCGCCAGCTACGCGATCCGCGCGCACACCTGCTACATCTACATCCGCGGCGAGTACGTGCATGAGCGCGAGCGCCTGGAAGCGGCGATCAAGCAGGCCTACGAGGCCAAGCTGATCGGCAAGGGCAACGTCCACGGTTGGGACTTCGACCTGCACGTCACCCATGGCGGCGGCGCCTATATCTGCGGCGACGAAACCGCGCTGATGGAAAGCCTGGAAGGCAAGAAGGGCCAGCCGCGCCTGAAGCCGCCGTTCCCGGCCGGCGCCGGCATCTACGGCTGCCCGACCACCATCAACAACGTCGAGTCGATCTCGGTCGTCGGCACCATCCTGCGCCGGGGCGCAGAATGGTTCTCGGGCTTCGGCCGGCCGAACAACACGGGCACCAAGCTGATGGCCATCTCTGGCCACGTGAACAAGCCGTGCGTCGTCGAAGAGGCGATGTCGATCCCGCTGAAGCAGCTGCTGGAAGACCATTGCGGCGGCATCCGCGGCGGTTGGGGCAACCTGAAGGCGGTGATCCCGGGCGGCTCGTCGGTCCGCATGATCCCAGCCCACGAGGCCGAGACCGCACTGATGGACTTCGACAGCCTCTCGGCGCTGAAGTCGGGCCTGGGCACCGCGGCGGTGATCGTGATGGACCAGTCCACCGACATCGTGAAGGCGATCGCGCGCCTGTCGTACTTCTACAAGCACGAGAGCTGCGGCCAGTGCACCCCGTGCCGCGAAGGCACCGGCTGGATGTGGCGGGTCATGGAGCGCATGGTCACCGGCGAAGCCGAGATGCGCGAGATCGACATGCTGCTGGACGTCGCCAGCCAGGTCGAAGGTCACACGATCTGCGGTCTCGGCGATGCGGCGGCCTGGCCGATCCAGGGCCTGTTCCGCCACTTCCGCCACGAGGTGGAAGACCGCATCACCCAATACCGGGCCGGAAGGCCGCATGTGCAGGGCGCGTCCCTGCAAGCGGCGGAGTAACCCCTAATGCCCAAGGCTAAAGTCAACGGCGCCGAGGTCGAGTTCGAACCCGGCATGACGGTCCTGCAGGTGGCGGAACTGGCCGGCGAGGAAATCCCGCGCTTCTGCTATCACGAGCGTCTCAGCATCGCCGGCAACTGCCGCATGTGCCTGGTCGAGGTGAAGCCCGGCCCGCCGAAGCCGCAGGCGTCCTGCGCGCTGCCGGCCGCCGAAGGCCAGGAGATCTTCACCAACACGCCGATGGTGAAGAAGGCCCGCGAAGGGGTGATGGAGTTCCTGCTCATCAACCACCCGCTGGACTGCCCGATCTGCGACCAGGGCGGCGAGTGCGACCTGCAGGATCAGGCCATGGGCTATGGCCGCGACGACAGCCGCTACGCCGAGAACAAGCGGGCCGTCGAAGAAAAGTACATGGGTCCGCTCATCAAGACGGTGATGACCCGCTGCATCCAGTGCACGCGCTGCGTCCGCTTCATCACCGAAGTGGCCGGCGTGCCGGACATCGGTCTTATCTCGCGCGGCGAAGACGTTGAAATCACGACCTATCTCGACAAGTCGGTCGGGTCGGAACTGTCGGCCAACGTCATCGACCTGTGCCCGGTCGGCGCGCTGACCTCCAAGCCGTACGCGTTCAATGCGCGGCCTTGGGAGCTGAAGAAGACCGAGAGCGTCGACGTCATGGACGCGCTGGGTTCGGCGATCCGCGTCGACAGCCGCGGTCCGGCGGTCCTGCGGGTGCTGCCGCGCCTGAACGAAGAGATCAACGAAGAGTGGATCAGCGACAAGACGCGCTACGCGGTCGATGGCCTGTCGCGCCAGCGCCTGGACCAGCCGTTCGTCCGTAAGGACGGGCGCCTGCAGCCGGCGACCTGGGCGCAGGCGTTCGAGCTGATCACCGCGAAGGTCAAGGCTGCCAGCGGCGAGCGCATCGGCGTGATCGCCGGCGACGTCCAGGACGTGGAGTCCATGGCTGCCGCCAAGGACCTGTTCACCGCGCTCGGCTCGGCCAACATCGACTGCCGCCAGGACGGCATGGTGCTGGGCGGCGGACCGCGCGAGAGCTGGCTGATGAACTCGACGATCGCCGGCATCGAAGACGCCGACGTCGTCCTGCTGGTCGGGACCAATCCGCGCGTCGAAGCGCCGGTGTTCAACGCGCGCCTGCGAAAGCGCTGGCTGGCGGGCGCGCTGCGCGTCGGCGTGATCGGCGAGCAGGCCGACCTGACCTACAAGTACGACTATCTCGGCGCCGGCGCTGCGACCCTGGCCGGCCTGAGCCGGGCCAAGAGCGACTTCGTCAAGGCGCTCAAGGAAGCCAAGAAGCCGGCGATCATCGTCGGCGCCGGCGCGCTGTCGCGCGACGACGGCCAGGCGGTGCTCGCCGCCGCCGCCGCGGTCGCCAAGAGCTTCGGCATGACCTGGAACGTGCTGCACACCGCGGCCTCGCGCGTCGGCGGCCTGGACCTCGGCTTCGTGCCGGGCGAGGGCGGCAAGAGCGCCAAGGACATGGTGCAGCCGGGCGCTCTGGACGTGCTGTTCCTGCTCGGCGCCGACGAGATCGACGCCAAGGGCAGCGACGCCTTCAAGGTCTATCTCGGCACGCACGGCGACGCCGGCGCGCACTCGGCGGACGTGGTCCTGCCGGGCGCGGCCTACACCGAGAAGGACGGCATCTACGTCAACACCGAAGGCCGGGTGCAGTTCGGCTACCGCGCCGTGTTCCCCAAGGGCGAGGCCCGCGAGGACTGGTCGGTGTTCCGGGCGCTCTCCGACCGCCTGGGCGTGACCCTGCCTTACGACACCCTGGCCCAGCTGCGGGCCAAGCTCTTCGCCGACCATCCGAGTTTCGGTCAGGTCGACTACGCCCCCGGTTCGGCCGGCGCGGCCCTGGACTTCGGATCGCTGGGCTCCAAGGGCGAGGTCTCAGAGGCTCCGTTCGAGAGCGCGGTGAAGACCTTCCATCTGACCAATCCCATCGCGCGCGCCAGCGTGACGATGGCCGAGTGCGCCGCCGTCGCTTCCGGCGCCGCCAAGATCGCGGCGGAGTAGGGGCATGGACGCTGTCGCCAACAACTTCTGGGCTACGCCGGGCGGCTGGACCCTGATCACGGTCGCGCAGATCCTGGCGGTCGTGCTGCCGCTGCTGGTCGCGCTGGCCTTCTTCATGCTCGCCGACCGGAAGATCTGGGCCGGCGTGCAGATGCGCAAGGGGCCCAACGTCGTCGGGCCGTTCGGCCTGCTGCAGTCATTCGCCGACCTGATCAAGTTCGTGCTGAAGGAAATCGTCATCCCCGACGGGGCCGACAAGTTCGTCTTCCTGCTGGCCCCGGTGCTGACCTTCGTCCTGGCCATGGTCGGCTGGGCGGTGATCCCGTTCGCGCCGGGCTGGGTGGTCTCCGACATCAATGTCGGGGTGCTGTACCTGTTCGCGATCAGCTCGCTGGGCGTCTACGGCATCATCATGGGCGGCTGGGCTTCGAACTCGAAGTACCCGTTCCTCGGCTCGCTGCGTTCGGCGGCGCAGATGGTGTCGTACGAAGTCTCGATCGGCTTCGTCATCGTCACCGTCATCCTGCTCTCGGGCACGATGAACCTGCAGAAGATCGTCGAGCTGCAGAGCGGCGGCTTCTGGAACTGGAACGTGTTCGGCGGCCAAGGCCTGCACAACCTGCCGCTGGCGCTGGTCATGATCCCGATGGCGGTGATCTTCTTCATCTCGGCCCTGGCCGAGACCAACCGTCCGCCGTTCGACCTGCCGGAGGCTGAATCCGAACTCGTGGCAGGCTACCAGGTCGAGTACTCCTCCAGCCCGTTCCTGCTGTTCATGATCGGCGAGCTGGTGAACATCGTGCTGATGTGCGCCCTGATCTCGGTGATGTTCTTCGGCGGCTGGCAGGCCCCGTTCGTGCTCGGCGTCGAGCATACCTGGCCGCCGACGGTGCAGAGCTTCTACGGCCTGATGTGGTTCGTCATGAAGATCTGCTTCTTCTTCTTCCTGATCGGCATGGTGAAGGCGATCGTGCCGCGCTATCGCTACGACCAACTGATGCGCTTGGGCTGGAAGGTGTTCCTGCCGACTTCGCTGGTCGCCGTGGTCCTGGTCGCGGGTTGGCGCGTTTTCGGTCCGGGGGGCGCATGAGGGCGGTGATGGCCAGCATCTTCCTGATTTCCCTTTCGTCCTGCGCCAGTTCGGCGGGCGGCCCCGACGTAACCGGGGGCGTGGCCAGCTACGACGCGCTGAAGTCCGCCAGCTCGGCCTGCGCCGCCAAGGGCGGGGAGCTGATCCGCAGCCCCGAGGGCTCGGGCAAGCGCATGACCGACTACGCCTGCAAGAGAAAGTAACCGCGAAATGATGCAGCGAATTTCACAGGCAGTCAGGGGCGCGGCCCTGATGGACTTCGTCGGGGCGTTCGGCCTGGCGATGAAGTACATGATCAAGCCGAAGGCCACCGTTCAGTACCCGCACGAGCGCGGTCCGCAGTCGCCGCGCTTCCGCGGCGAGCACGCGCTGCGCCGCTATCCCAACGGGGAGGAGCGCTGCATCGCCTGCAAGCTTTGCGAGGCGATCTGCCCGGCCCAGGCCATCACCATCGAAGCCGAACCGCGTGACGACGGCAGCCGCCGCACGACCCGGTACGACATCGACATGGTCAAGTGCATCTACTGCGGCCTGTGCCAGGAGGCCTGCCCGGTGGACGCCATCGTCGAGGGCCCGAACATCGAGTTCGCCGTCGAGACCCGCGAGGAGCTCTACTACGACAAGGAGCGCCTGCTCTCGAACGGCGACCGCTGGGAACGGCAGATCGGGAAGAACCTGGAACTGGACGCGCCCTACCGGTAAGCGCCGGCGCATCCGTGAGACGACCACCTTCGCCCGCGCCGGATCCTCGGCGGGGCGGACCAAGTAAACTAAGGGGCTGAGAAAAGCCGTCATGGCCTTGGCGATCGCATTCTACCTGCTGGCGGCGGTGACCGTAGGCGCAGGGTTCGGGGTGGTTTCCTCCCGCAATCCCGTGCACTCGGTACTGTTCCTGATCCTCAGCTTCTTCTCGGCCGCGGGCCTCTTCGTGACTATGGGCGCGGAGTTCCTCGCGATGCTGCTCGTCGTCGTCTATGTCGGCGCAGTCGCGGTGCTGTTCCTCTTCGTCGTCATGATGCTCGACGTCGACTTCGCCGCGCTCCGTCAAGGCTTCGCCCGCTACCTGCCGCTGGGCGGCTTGGTCGCCGGCGTGCTGGTCATCGAGATGATCGTGGTGGCCACCGCGGTGGCCACGGGCGGCAAGCCGAAGGCCGACACGCCGCAGGTCTACGGCGACGTTTCGAACATCGAGACGATCGGCCGGGTGCTCTACACCGACTACGTCTACTTCTTCCAAGCCGCGGGGCTGGTGCTGCTGGTGGCCATGATCGGCGCCATCGTCCTGACCCTGCGCCACAAGCCGGGCGTGCGCCGCCAGGTCATCGTCGACCAGGTCGCCCGCACGCCGAAGACCGGCATGCGCGTCGTTCAGATCAAGCCGGGGCAGGGGATCGACCAATGATCGGGCTCACCCACTATCTCGCGGTGGCCGCGATCCTGTTCACCATCGGGGTGTTCGGGATCTTCGTGAACCGCAAGAACATCATCGTCATCCTGATGTCGGTCGAGCTGATCCTGCTCGCCGTGAACATCAATCTCGTGGCGTTCTCGGTCTACCTCCACGACGTCGTGGGGCAGATCTACGCCATGTTCGTCCTTACCGTGGCGGCCGCCGAGGCCGCCGTGGGCCTGGCCATCCTTGTCACCTTCTTCCGTAATCGCGGCGACATCTCCGTCGACGACGTCTCGATGATGAAGGGCTGACGGACCTGAACATGACACCGCAGTCTCTGATCACCACCGTCGTCTTCGCGCCGCTCGTCGGCGCGATCGTGGCCGGCCTGTTCGGCCGCCGCATCGGCAACGTCGCGTCGCAATCGATCACCACCGGCCTGCTGCTGCTGTCGGCCGTCCTCTCTTGGACGATCTTCAGCCAGTGGACCTGGGGCGGCCTCGAAGCCTTCACCATCAAGCTTCTGCCGTTCATCAACATCGGCGACTTCCAGTCGAACTGGTCGATCCGGCTCGACGGCCTGTCGGCGGTCATGCTGGTGGTCGTCACCAGCGTCTCCTCGCTGGTCCACGTCTATTCGTGGGGCTACATGGCCGAGGACGACAGTAAGCCGCGCTTCTTCGCGTATCTGTCGTTGTTCACCTTCGCCATGCTGGCGCTGGTCACCGCGGCCGACTTCATGCAGCTGTTCTTCGGCTGGGAAGGCGTGGGCCTGGCCAGCTACCTGCTGATCGGCTTCTGGTTCAAGAAGCCGACCGCCAACGCCGCCTCGATCAAGGCCTTCGTGGTCAACCGGGTCGGCGACTTCGGCTTCGTGCTGGGCATCATGACCGTCTACTGGATGTTCGGCACGATCCAGTTCGCCGAGCTGTTCCCGAAGATCCCGTCCATGGCCAACGAGGGCTGGTGGTTCGCCGGCTCGTACTGGCACGCGGTCGACCTGGCCTGCGCCCTGCTGTTCGTCGGCGCGATGGGCAAGTCGGCGCAGTTCTTCCTGCACACCTGGCTGCCGGACGCGATGGAAGGCCCGACCCCGGTGTCGGCGCTGATCCACGCGGCGACCATGGTCACCGCCGGCGTCTACATGGTCTGCCTGCTGTCGCCGATGTTCGAGTACGCGCCGTACGCCAAGCAGATCGTCACGATCATCGGTGCGGTCACGGCGCTGTTCGCCGCGACCGTCGGCCTGGCGCAGAACGACATCAAGCGCGTCATCGCCTATTCGACCTGTTCGCAGCTCGGCTACATGTTCTTCGCGGCCGGCGTGGGCGCCTATCAGGCGGCGATGTTCCACCTGTTCACGCACGCCTTCTTCAAGGCCCTGCTGTTCCTGGGCGCCGGTTCGGTGATCCACGGCATGCACCACGAGCAGGATATGCGGAAGATGGGCGCGCTGTGGAAGTACCTGCCGGTCACCTACGCGGTGATGACCATCGGCACCCTGGCGATCACGGGCTTTGGTCTGCCGAACCTGCACCTGGGCTTCGCGGGCTTCTACTCGAAGGACACCATCATCGAGAGCGCCTTCGCAGCCGGACAGCTGTACGGTGGCGTGGCCTACTTCGCCTTCGTGGTCAGCATCTTCGCCGCCGGGCTGACCGCCTTCTATTCGTGGCGCCTGGCGTTCATGACCTTCCACGGCACCGCCAAGTGGGGCCATCACGACGACCACGCGCACGCCCATGGCCACGGCCACGACGATCACGCCTCCTCGGCGCAGATCGAAACCCACGACGAGCCGCTGGCCGACCACGACCATGGTCATGGCCACGACCACAAGCCGCACGAGAGCCCGGCGATCATGCTGGTTCCGCTGCTGCTGCTGGCGTTCGGCGCCGTCGCGGCCGGCTACGTGTTCGTCGACCACTTCGTCGGCGAGGGCTGGACCGAGTTCTGGCGCGGCGCGATCTTCAACGGCGCGGACAACCACGTCCTGGAGCACGCACACCATGTGCCGACCTGGGTGAAGTGGGCGCCGTTGGCGGTCTCGGCGATCGGCTTCGCCAGCGCCTACTACGTCTACATCATGCGTGAAGGCCTCGGTGCGGCGATCGCGGCGCGGAAGGGCCCCCTGTGGACCTTCCTCTACAACAAGTGGTTCTTCGACGAGATCTATGAGGCGACCTTCGTGCGGGCCAGCAAGTTCCTGGGCGACGTGTTCTGGAAGGTCGGCGACCAGAAGATCATCGACGGCCTTGGGCCGAACGGGGTCTCGGCGCTGTCCTACACCCTCGGCCGTCGGGCCGGGCGGCTGCAGACCGGCTACGTCTATCACTATGCGTTCGTAATGCTGCTCGGCGTGGCGGGACTGCTGTCCTACGCGCTGTGGGCCTGGCAAGCTTAAGGGGGAGGGCGATCCCATGACCGGTATTCTCTCCCTGACGACCTTCACGCCGCTGGTCGGCGTGGCGGCGATCATCCTGCTGCGCCTGTTCCGTTCGCACGAGGACGAGCAGACCATCCGCGCCGTGAAGTGGATCACCCTGGTGACCACCCTGGCGACGTTCGCGCTGTCGGTGCTGCTGGTGATGCAGTACGACCCGGCCAATCCGGGCTTCCAGTTCGTGGAAGACCACGCGTGGTTCGCCGGCCTGCACTACCGCATGGGCGTGGACGGGATCTCGATCCTGTTCGTGCTGCTGACCGCGTTCCTGATGCCGATCTGTATCGCGGCGTCGTGGTTTTCGATCGACAAGCGGGTGCCGGCCTACATGGCTGCGTTCCTGATCCTCGAGACCCTGGTCATCGGCGTGTTCTGCGCGCTGGACCTGGTGCTGTTCTACCTGTTCTTTGAATTCGGCCTGGTGCCGATGTTCCTGATCATCGGCATCTGGGGCGGCAAGAACCGGGTCTACGCGGCCTACAAGTTCTTCCTCTACACCCTGCTCGGCTCGGTGCTGATGCTGGCGGCCATCCTGGTCATGATCAGCGTCGCGGGCACCGCCTCGATCCCCGAGCTGATGAACTACAAGTTCGACCAGAACCTGCAGACCTGGCTGTGGCTGGCCTTCTTCGCCTCGTTCGCGGTGAAGATGCCGATGTGGCCGGTGCACACCTGGCTGCCCGACGCCCACGTCGAGGCGCCGACCGCCGGTTCGGTCATCCTGGCGGGCATCCTCCTGAAGATGGGCGGCTACGGCTTCCTGCGCTTCTCGCTGCCGATGTTCCCGCAGGCCTCGGACCTGTTCACGCCGCTGGTCTTCGCCCTCAGCGTGATCGCCGTCGTCTACACCTCGCTGGTCGCCTTCCGTCAGACCGACATCAAGAAGCTGATCGCCTACTCGTCGGTCGCTCACATGGGCTTCGTGACTATGGGGATCTTCGCCGGCAACGCCATCGGCGTGCAGGGCGCGATCTTCCAGATGCTGAGCCACGGGGTGATCTCGGGCGCGCTCTTCCTCTGCGTCGGCGTCGTCTATGACCGCATGCACACCCGCGAGATCGCCTTCTACGGCGGCCTGGTGAACCGCATGCCCTGGTATGCGGCGACCTTCCTGCTGTTCACGATGGGCAATGTCGGCCTGCCGGGCACCTCGGGCTTCATCGGCGAAATCACCACCATGGTCGGGGTCTACGAGATCTCCACCTGGACCGCGGTCGTCGCCGCTACCGGCGTGATCTTCTCGGCCGTCTATGCGCTGACCCTGTACAAGCGCGTGGTGTTCGGCGAGATCACCAACCCGGCCCTGGCTGACATCACCGACCTCGACTGGCGCGAGGTGGCGATTTTCGCGCCGCTGATCGCCATGACCCTGTACCTCGGCGTCTATCCGGCCGCCGTCTTCGATCTGACCCAAGCCTCGGTCGACAATCTCGCCGCGGTTTACCGCGCGGCCATCGGCGGGTGAGGACCTAAAGTCACATGACCTTTTCCCAAGACCTCGCTCTCGCCGCGCCGGAACTGATCCTGGCCATCGGCGCCCTTGGCCTGCTGGTGATCGGCGCCTTCGCGCCGCGCGCCACCACGGCCGTCATGCTCGCCTCGATCGGCGCGCTGATCGTCGCGGCCTGGGCCGCTGCGGTCGGCCCGATCGGCCGCGGCTTCTCCGGCGGCCTGATCGCCGACAACGCTTCGGCCTTCGCCAAGGTGGCGATCTATCTGGCCAGCGCGGTGGCCATCGTGCTCGGCCAGAAGTGGTTTGAGCGCAAGGCGATCCGCAATTTCGAGTTCCCGATCCTGATCCTGCTGGCCGCGCTCGGCATGGGCATGATGGCCTCGGCGGGCGACCTGATCTCGCTCTATATGGGCGTCGAGCTGCACTCGCTGGCGCTCTACGTGCTGGCGGCCATGCACCGTGAAGACGCCAAGGCGTCGGAAGCCGGCCTGAAGTACTTTGTGCTCGGCGCGCTGTCCTCGGGCCTGCTGCTCTATGGCGCTTCGCTGATCTACGGTTTCGCCGGCTCGACCCGGTTCGACGAGATCGCCGTGGTCGTGCAGAGCGGCGCCGGCACCGGCGTGCTGTTCGGCCTGGTGTTCCTGATCTGCGGCCTGGCGTTCAAGGTCTCGGCCGCGCCGTTCCACATGTGGACCCCGGACGTCTACGAAGGTGCCCCGACCCCGGTCGTGGCCTTCTTCGCCGGCGCCCCGAAGCTGGCGGCCATGGTGCTGTTCGCCCGGGTGCTGGCCGAGGGCTTCCCCGGCGCGGTCGAGCAATGGCGCCAGGTGCTGGTGGTCATCGCGCTGCTGTCGATCTTCGTCGGCGCCCTGGCCGGCTTGGCGCAGCAGAACCTGAAGCGTCTGTGGGCCTATTCCTCGATCGCCAACGTCGGCTATGCCGTTCTCGGCCTGGCCGCCGGCACGCCTGAGGGCATGCAGGCGATGCTGGTGTTCATGGTTCTCTACATGATCGACGTCACCGGCTTCTTCGCCTGCCTCACCGCGCTGTCGCGCGACGGGCGGCCGATGGAGACGATCTCGGACATGGCCGGCCTGTTCAAGGAACGTCCGGGCATCGCCCTGGCGATGACGGCGTTCTCGCTGTCGGCGCTCGGCCTGCCGCCGTTCTCGGGCTTCTGGGCCAAGTTCTACGTCTTCAAGGCGGCGCTGAGCGTCGGTCAGCCGATGATCGTGATCGCCGCCGTGCTCGGCCTGGTCGGCAGCGTGATCGCGGCGTTCTACTATCTGCGCCTGATCAAGGTCATGTGGTTCGACAACGCCCCGAGCGGCACCGACGCCCTGCCGCGTGAGGCCCAGGTGGTGGCGATCAGCGCCGCGCTGTTCACCTTCCCGGTGGTCATGGGCGCGCTGATCTTCCTCGACCCGCTCGCCAAGGCGGCGGCGGCGGCGTTCGGGCTCGCCTCCTAGGTGGGCGCCCACCCCCCGATCGAAGCCTACGAAGAACTGGACTCCACCAACGCCGAGGCGCGCAGGCGCGCCGAGGCGGGGGCGGGCGGTCCGGTCTGGATCACCGCCCTGCGCCAGACCGCCGGCCACGGTCGGCGGGGGCGGCCGTGGACTACTTCCACCGGCAATCTCGCCGCGACGCTGCTGCTGACCACCGACAAGCCGGCCGCCGAGGCGGCGCAGCTGTCGTTCGTGGCGGCGCTGGCCGCGGCCGACCTGGCGCAGACCTGCCTGGGCGAGGGCGCGGCGCGCCTGAAGTGGCCGAACGACGTGATGGTCCATGGCCGCAAGGCGGTCGGGATCCTGGTCGAGTCCGGCAGCCGGCCCGACGGCGCGCTCTGGCTGGCCGTAGGCATCGGAATCAATCTGGCGCACGCGCCGAGCGACGTAGAGCGGCCAGCGACGGCCTTCGCCGACCACATGGCTGGGCCGCCGCCCTCGCCGGGCGATGCGCTGGAGGTGCTCGCGACCCGCTTCGAGCATTGGCGCTCGCTCTGGCAGGCCGAGGGCTTTGCGCCCATCGCCCGCGGTTGGACGCAGGTCGCGCAAGGGCTGGGTGAGCCGTGCGTGGCGCGCCTGCCCAACCAGACCCACACCGGCGTCGCTGAAGGTCTCGACCTGGACGGGGCGCTGCGGCTGCGGTTGGACGACGGGGCGGTGCTTCGCATCACCGCCGGGGACGTTTTCTTCGGAGAGGCGTAAGCGATGCTGCTGGCGATCGAGCAAGGCAACACCAACACCCTGTTCGCGGTCCACGACGGCGAAGCCTGGATCGCCCAGTGGCGGGCGGCCACCGATTCCAGCCGCACGGCCGACGAGTACGCCGTCTGGCTTTCGCAACTGCTGCACATGGCCGGACTGCAGTTCGGCGTGCTGGACGCCTGCATCATCTCGAGCGTCGTGCCGCAGTCGATCTTCAACCTGCGCAATCTGGCGCGGCGCTACCTGCACGTCGAACCGCTGGTGATCGGCGAGAACGCCGACCTCGGGATCGAGGTCCGCATCGACAAGCCTTCGGAGGCCGGCGCCGACCGCCTGGTCAATGCGCTTGGCGCGCACATCGTCTATCCGGGGGACCTGATCGTCATCGACTCCGGGACCGCCACGACCTTCGACGTCATCGCCGCGGACGGCGGTTTCGAGGGGGGTGTCATCGCGCCCGGCATCAACCTATCTATGGAAGCGTTGCACTCGGCGGCGGCGAAACTGCCGCGAGTGGCGATCCAGAAGCCCCAGCGCGTGGTCGGGACCGATACGGTCGGCGCCATGCAATCGGGGGTGTTCTGGGGCTATGTCGCCCTGATCGAGGGCCTGATCGCCCGCATCAAGGCTGAACGCGGCGCTCCGATGACCGTTATCGCCACCGGCGGGGTCGCCTCGCTGTTCCACGGTGCCACGACGGCCATCGACCATTTTGACCCGGACCTGACGATCCGGGGGCTACTTGAAATTCACCGCCGGAACACGGCGGCAAGGACGTAATGAAAGCAAAAGACCAAGACGAACTCGTCTTCCTGCCGCTCGGCGGCTCGAACGAGATCGGCATGAACTTCAATCTGTACGGCTATGGCCCGGCGCACGCGCGCAAGTGGATCGTGGTCGACCTGGGCGTCACCTTCGGCGACCAGACCACGCCCGGCGTGGAGATCATCCTGCCCGACCCGGAATTCATCCGGGAGTACGCCAAGAACATCGTCGGCATCGTGCTGACCCACGCCCACGAGGACCACATCGGGGCCGTGGCGTGGCTATGGCCGCAGTTGCGCGCGCCGCTCTATGCGACGCCGTTCACCGCCTTCCTCCTGCGCGAAAAGCTGCGCGAGAACGAAGAGTGCGCCGACGCTGAGATCACCGAGGTGCCGCTGAGCGGCACGATCCAGCTGGGGCCGTTCGAGGTCGAGCTGATCACCCTGACCCACTCGATCCCGGAGCCGAACGGCCTGGCGATCCGCACGCCGCTGGGCACGGTGCTGCACACTGGCGACTGGAAGATCGATCCGGACCCGGTGCTCGGTTCGGTCACCGACGACGCGGCGATCCAGAAGCTGGGTGACGAAGGCGTCCTGGCCATGGTGTGCGATTCCACCAACGTCTTCGTGGACGGCGAGTCCGGCTCCGAGGCCGACGTAAAGGAAGCGCTGGCCGGCCTGATCGGGGGCCTGTCGGGCAAGGTGGCGGTGGCGTGCTTCGCCTCGAACGTCGCGCGCATGGACAGCGTGATCCGCGCCGCCGAGGCGGCCGGCCGCGGCGTCTGCCTGGTCGGGCGCTCGATGCACCGGATGGCGGCGGCGGCAAAGTCCGTCGGCCTGCTGGACGGCGTGCGCGAGTTCCTGTCCGAGCAACAGGCCGCGGCCATGCCGGAGAACGAGGTGCTGTTTCTCTGCACCGGCAGCCAGGGCGAGCCGCGCGCGGCGCTGTCGCGCATCGCCGACGGCTCACACCCGCATGTGAAGCTGGGGGCGGGGGACGCCTGCGTGTTCTCCTCGCGGGTCATCCCGGGCAATGAGATTCCGATCCGCAACCTGCAGAACCGGCTCGCCGACCGCGGGGTGCGGCTCTACACCGAGCGCGACCATCCAGGCATCCACGTCTCCGGTCACCCGTGCCGCGACGAGCTGGCCCAGATGTACAGCTGGGCGCGGCCGCAGATCGCGGTGCCGACCCACGGCGAGCGCCGGCACCTGCTGGAACACGCCGCCTTCGCCAAGGACCTGCAGGTCCCGCAGTCGGTGGCGCCGCGGAACGGAGACATGGTGCGCCTGGCGCCTGGCCGCGCCGAGATCATCGATGAAGTGCCGGCCGGCCGCATCTATGTCGACGCCGGCGTGCTGACGCCTGAGAACGGCGACGCCCTGCGCGAGCGCCGCCATGCCGCCTACAACGGCGTGCTGGCGGTCAGCGTGGTGCTGGATGGCCGCGGCAAGGTCGCCGCCGGGCCGCAGGTGCGGGCGCTCGGTCTGCCCGCAGACGACGACTACCCGATGGATGAGGTGCTCGAGGACCTGGCCAAGGAGGCGCGCCAGGCGCTAGCCCGCCTGCAGGGCGAGGAGCGCGAGTTCGACGAAGAGGTCGAGACCGTGATGTCCCGCGCCGTGAAGAAGGCCAGCCAGCGGATCTGGGGCAAGCGACCGGTCGTGGAGACGACGGTCCTGCGGGTCTAGGTGAGGGCGCCGTAGCGTGATCTCGCGCGGCGCTCCGGAGAGGTCTATACGGCTGTCATGATCGGAAGATTGAACCACGTCGGGGTCGCGACCCCCTCCATCGCCGAGTCCGTGAAGCTCTATCGCGACGTGCTGGGCGCGACGAACATCACCGAGACCAAGGCCATGCCGGAGCAGGGCGTCTATGTCTGCTTCGTCGACCTTCCCAACAGCCAGATCGAGCTGATTGAGCCACTCGGCGACGATTCGCCGCTCGTTGGCTTCCTTGCGAAGAACCCGGCCGGGGGGCAACACCACGTGTGCTTCGAAGTGCCTGATATCATCGCCGCGCGCGACGACATGCGGGCCAAGGGGGCGACGGTTCTGGGGACGGGCGAGCCGCGGATCGGCGCGCATGGCACCCCAGTGATCTTCGTCCACCCAAAGAACATGGGCGGGGTGCTGGTCGAGCTGATGGAATCCCCGAAGGACGCGCACTGATGACTGTCTTCACCGGCATCGCGATCTATTTCACCATCTGGTGGACCGTGCTGTTCTCGGTCCTGCCGATCGGCGTGACCAGCCATGCCGAGGCCGGGATCGACAAGGGCGATGGCGGCGATCCCGGAGCGCCGGTCGATCCGAAGCTCAAGAAGAAGTTCATCACCACCACGATCGTCTCGACGATCCTGTGGGTGATCCTGTTCCTGATCATCCATTTCAAGCTGATCACCCTGCCGCCGGTGCCGGCCAGCTGGCGCTGAGGCGCGAGCGCGAATTGGGCGTCGGTGCGAGCGACGCGCCCAAGTTTTGGGCGAATAGGCGATTGCCCGGCCGCCCGCGCGGTCGGTGCGGGGGAGGGCGATGTAACTTCGGTTACCGCTGCACGCAGGCACAGGCGGCCGAAAGGTCGCCCGTGGCGTTTTCCCCGATAACTTGAAGGCCGCCCGGCCACCGGGCGGCCTTCTTTTCGCTCCGCTTACATGGCAAAGCTGGCGAACGGGCCGTGACGGCCGCAGAAGATCGGGACATCTTCCCAAGCATGCATCTTTCGAGACCTTCGCCCGCCGGAGCGGTCGCCGCGTGACCACGTCGTCGACCAACGGGACGCTGAACGGGCGTGCGCCGCCGTTCGGCCAATGGGAACGCTCGGTGGCGGCCCGCTATCTGCGCGCCAAGCGCAGCCAGGGCGGGGTGGCGCTGATCTCGATCATCTCGTTCATCGGCATCATGCTGGCGGTGGCGGTGCTGATCATCGTGATGAGCGTGATGAACGGCTTCCGCGCCGAGTTGCTGTCGCGGATGCTCGGCTTCAGCGGGCATCTCTACGTGACGGGCGGGGTGCTGACCGATCCGGACCGGGAGGCGGTGATCAAGCGGATCTCCGACCTGCCGGGCGTGGTGCAGGTGACGCCGGTCGTCGAGGCCCAGGCCATGGCGCTGGGCGCCGGCCAGATCAGCGGCGCCATCGTGCGCGGGATCACCGCCAAGGACCTGAAGTCCACCAAGATCGTCTCCGACAACATCACCCGCGGGTCGATGGCCGGCTTCGACGAGGGCGAATACGGCGGCGACTACATCATGGTCGGGGACAGGCTCGCACAGGCGTTGGGCGTGGGGCCGGGCGACGAGCTCAGCCTGATCTCGCCGACCGGAGGGGCGACGGCGTTCGGCGCGACGCCGCTGCGCAAGACCTACACGGTCGCAGGAACCTTCACGGTCGGGATGAGCGAGTACGACCAGGCCTTCATCTACATGCCGCTGGAGCAGTCGCAGCTGTTCTTCGGCCGCGACAACAGCATCGACTATCTGGAGATCAAGCTGAGCGACCCCGACAAGGCGATCGCCATGAAAGGCGCGGTCGCGCAGGCGGCCGGCTCGTCGGCGCTGATCACCGACTGGACGGAGAAGAACTCGGCCTACTGGGGCGCGCTGAAGGTCGAGCGCAACGTCATGCGGCTGATCCTGATGATGCTGGTCGCCATCGCAGCCATGAACATCATCTCGGGCCTGGTGATGCTGGTGAAGAACAAGGGCCGCGACATCGCCATCCTGCGGACCATGGGGGCGGGACAGGGCTCGATCCTGCGCATCTTCTTCATGTCCGGGGCGGCGGTCGGGGTGCTGGGCACCATCGCCGGCCTGCTGATCGGCTCGCTGTTCTGCATCTTCATCGGCGAGATCCAGCAGTTCGTGGAATGGGTCACCGGCGCCGAGGTGTTCAACTCGGACATCTATTTCCTGACCCGCATCCCCGCGAAGATCGACTGGCAGGAAGTCTCGGTCATCACCTTCTGGGCCCTGGCGATGTCGTTCCTGGCCACCCTGCCGCCGGCATGGCGGGCCTCGCGCCTCGATCCGGTGGAGGCGCTTCGCTATGAGTGACCCTGTGCTCTCCATCCGGGGCCTGCGTCGCACCTACAAGAGCGGCGACAAGACCCTGACCGTCCTCAACGGCGCTGACCTCGACGTGCGACCCGGCGAGATCGTCGGCCTGATCGGCCCCTCGGGCTCAGGCAAATCCTCGCTGTTGCACGCCGCCGGCCTGCTGGAACATCCCGACGACGGGCGCATCGTCATCGAGGGCCGCGACTGCTCGGACCTCAGCGACCGCCAACGAACCCGAGTGCGGCTAGCCACCATCGGCTTCGTCTACCAGGCGCACCACCTGCTGGCCGAGTTCACCGCGCTCGACAACGTGGCCCTGCCGCAGATGATCGCCGGCCGTTCGCGCAAGGCCGCGCGTGCGCGGGCGAGGGACCTGCTGGCCAGCCTCGGCCTGGCCGAGCGGGTCGACCATCAGCCGGCCCAGATGTCGGGCGGCGAGCAGCAGCGGGTGGCGATCGCCCGGGCGCTGGCCAATTCGCCCAGGCTGCTGCTGGCCGACGAGCCGACCGGCAATCTCGATCCGCAGACCTCGGCGGCCGTGTTCGACAGTCTCTACGCCCTGGCCCGCCAGGAAGGCGTCGCGGCGCTGGTGGCGACCCACAATCTGGAACTGGCCAAGCACATGGACCGGGTGCTGGCCCTGAAGGACGGCCACCTGGAAGCCCAAACGCTTTAGCTTGGGGCGAAGGTCGTCGTGCCGTCATCGTGGATCGTGCAACCGGGATTGTGCGCGACCTCCCAGGTATGGCCGTCGAGATCGGCGAAGTAGCCGGAGTAGCCGCCCCAGAACACCTCTTCAGGGGGCTTGAGCGGCGTTGCGCCGGCTGCGAGCGCCTGGGCGAAGGTGGCGTCGACCTCGTGCCGCGAGCGTTCGTTGATCGCCAGGGTGACGCCTGAGAAGCGGCCATCGAGCGGGCGGCGGGCGTCCTCGGCCAGGTCGTCACGGCCGAACAGCGCCAGGCCGACGCCCGGCAGCTGGTAGAAGCACACGCCCTCGGCGACCGTGCTCGGGCTCCAACCCAAGCCCCGTTCGAAGAAAGCGCGAGAGCGGGCGAGGTCGTCCACGCCCAGGGTGATGAGGGACAGTCTCTGATCCATTTGGGCCTCCGTGCGAGGGCGAGACTAAGCTGCTTGACGACGAGAACAAAACGGGAAATAAGAACAAGAACAGAACATCCACAGTGAGGACGTCGCAGATGGTTCGCTTGGCTCGGGAATCGCTGGCCTTTGTGTCGGTCGCAGGCTTTGTCTGGATGATGTGTGCGGTGGCCCAGCTGGCCGCCTGATCCCTGGAGGTGAACGGTGAGCGAAGCGGTGAACGAGGGTTTCGTCCACCTGCGGGTTCGCTCCGCCTATTCGCTGCTCGAGGGCGCGATCAAGGCCGACAAGGTCAGCGGGCTGGCCAAGGCCGCGGAGATGCCGGCCGTAGCCCTGACCGACCGGGCCAACCTCTACGGCGCGCTCGAATTTTCGGTCACCAGTAAGGACGCCGGCGTCCAGCCGATTATCGGCTGCGCGCTGCCGGTCACCGGGATCGGCGGCGGGCAGACCGAGCGCTGGGCCAAGATCCCGACCATCGTCCTCCTGGCCCAGAGCGAGCAGGGCTATCTCAATCTCAGCGAACTCTCGTCGCTCTGCTATCTGGAGGCTGACGGCAGCGAGGACGTGTCGGTCCCCTGGTCGAAGGTGGCCGCCCGCGCCGAGGGTCTGATCCTGCTGTCCGGTGGCGTGGACGGGCCGATCGATCCGCTGTTAGCCGCCGGCAAGGTTCCGGAAGGCCAAGCCGCCCTGGCCGAGATGGCGCGCGTGTTCGGGGACCGGTTCTATGTCGAGCTTCAGCGGCATGGCCTGCCGGCGCAGGCCGCCGCCGAGGGCGAACTGGTGGCGTTCGCCTACGACAACGACATTCCATTGGTCGCGACCAATGACGTCTACTTCGCCAAGCAATCGATGTACGAGGCCCACGAGGCGCTGCTTTGCATCGCCGACGGCGCGTTCATTATGCAGGACGAACGCCGCCGGGTGACCCCGGAGCACTGGTTCAAGCCGGCCGCCGACATGCGGGCGCTGTTCGCCGACCTGCCGGAAGCCTGCGACAACACCCTCGATATCGCCCGCCGCTGCGCCTTCATGGTCAAGAAGCGCGACCCGATCCTGCCGCGCTTCGACACCGGGGCCGGCCGTTCGGAGGCCGACGAACTGGCCCACCAGGCGCGCGAAGGTCTCAAGGCGCGGATCGCCAGGGGGCAGGCCTCGGCGATGCCGGTGGAGGACTACGAGGCGCGGCTCGAACGGGAGATCGGGATCATCACCCAGATGGGGTTCCCGGGCTACTTCCTGATCGTGTCGGACTTCATCAAGTGGGCAAAGGATCACGACATTCCGGTCGGACCGGGACGGGGGTCCGGCGCCGGCTCGCTGGTCGCCTACGCCCTGACCATCACCGACCTCGATCCCTTGCGCTATGGCCTGCTGTTCGAGCGCTTCCTGAATCCGGAGCGGGTGTCGATGCCCGACTTCGATATCGACTTCTGCCAGGAGCGCCGGGAAGAGGTCATCAGTTACGTCCAGCAGCACTACGGTCGTGACCGGGTGGCGCAGATCATCACCTTCGGCACCCTGCAGGCGCGCGCCGTGCTGCGCGACGTCGGGCGGGTGTTGCAACTGCCGCTGGGGCTGGTCGACCGCCTGGCCAAGATGGTTCCGGCCAACCCGGCCAATCCGGTGACCTTGGCCAAGGCGATCGAGATCGAGCCGCGGCTGCGTCAGGCCAAGAACGAGGACGAGGCGGTCAATCAGCTGCTGGAGACGGCGCTGCAGCTGGAGGGTCTCTATCGCAACGCCTCGACCCACGCCGCCGGCGTGGTGATCGGTGACCGGCCTTTGACCGAGCTGACCCCGCTCTACCGCGATCCGCGCTCGGAGCTGCCCGCTACCCAGTTCAACATGAAGTGGGTCGAGAGCGCCGGCCTGGTGAAGTTCGACTTCCTGGGCCTCAAGACCCTGACGGTGATCGACCGGGCGCTGAAGTTCCTGCGCAAACGCGGCGTGGAGATCGACTTCGCGACCCTGCCGGTGGACGACGCAGCGTCCTATGAGGTGATGTCCAGCGGCGGCACCGTCGGCGTGTTCCAGCTGGAAGGGCAGGGGATGCGCGACACCCTGCGCCAGTTGCGTCCAGGCTCGCTCGAAGACGTCACCGCCGTCGTCTCGCTCTATCGCCCGGGCCCGATGGACAACATCCCGGCCTTCATCGACTGCAAGTTCGGCCGGCGGGAGATCGACTATCTGCACCCGAGCCTGGAGCCGGTGCTGAAGGAGACCTACGGCATCATCGTCTACCAGGAACAGGTGATGCAGATCGCCCAGATCCTGGCCGGCTACTCGCTCGGCGAAGCCGACCTTCTGCGCCGGGCGATGGGTAAGAAGAAGAAGGAGGAGATGGACCTGCAGCGCGCCAGGTTCGTCTCCGGCGCCGAGGCCAAGGGCGTGCCGGCCGAGCAGGCGGGGTCGATCTTCGACCTGGTGGACAAGTTCGCGGGCTACGGCTTCAACAAGAGCCACGCGGCCGCCTACGCCTATGTTTCGTACCAGACGGCCTGGCTGAAGGCGAATGCGCCGGTCGAGTTCTTCGCGGCCTCGATGAGCCTCGATATCTCCAACACCGACAAGCTGGCGGTCTTCTATCAGGACGCCAAGCGGTTCGGCGTAAAGGTGCGCAGCCCCGACGTGAACCGCTCCAGCGCCGACTTCGAGGTGGAGGACGGCGAGGTGCTCTATGCGCTTGGCGGCATCCGCAACGTCGGTCAGCAGGCCATGGAGCACGTGGTGGCGGTCCGCAAGGCGGGCGGCCCCTTCAAGGACATCTTCGACTTCGCCTCACGCGTCGACCCCAAGCAGGTGAACAAGCGAACCTTCGAGACGCTGGCCCGCGCCGGAGCCTTCGACTCCATTCACCCGGACCGGGCGCAGTTGTTGGCGGCGGCCGAACTGCTGGCCGGTCTGGGACAGAGCGTGGCCTCGCAGGAAAGCTCGGCGCAGGGCGCGCTGTTCTCGGACGGGACCCATCACCTGGTCGCCGCCGTGCGCAAGAAGATGCCCAAGGCCGAGCCGTGGACCCCGGTCCAGCGCCTGGACGAGGAACTGGCGGCGGTGGGCTTCTACCTGTCCGGCCACCCGCTGGACGATATGGTCACCGCCCTGCGTCGCCGTCGCACGGACCTGCTGGCCGATGTGATCCCCAAGGCCGAGGCTGGCGCGGAGGCGTTCCGCATGGCCGGCGTCGTGCGCCGCAAGCAGGAGCGGGCCTCGCAGTCCAGCGGCGAGAAGTTCGCCTTCGTCACGCTCTCGGACCCGACCGGCGAATACGAGGTGCTGTTCCCGCCGGAGTCGCTGCGCAAGTGCCGCGACCTGCTGGAGCCGGGCAAGGCCGTGGCGCTCAAGGTCCGGGCCAAGGCTCGCGACGGCGAGGTGCGGTTCTTTGGTGACGACGCCGAGCCTGTGGATAAGGCTGTGGAGAACGCGGTGGCCGGGCTGCGCGTCCACATAGCGCCGCGCAGCGCGGAGATCGAGGCGCTGAAGAAGCGGCTTGAGCACGTCGCCAACCCGCGGGGCGGGGAGATCATCCTGGTCGCCAATATCGAGCGCGGCCGCGAGATTGAACTCAAGTTGCCGGGGCGCTTCAGTCTGGACGTGTCGGTGCGCGGCGCGCTGAAGACCGCGCCGGGCGTGGTCTTCGTCGAGGACATTTAGAGCGTGACAGCTTCAAGTGGAAGCCGGTTGAAGCGGCCGTCACGCTCTACGCTTTTGAAGATAGACCCTTTTTGTCCGGTTCAGGTGATTCCACCTGAACCGGAAAGGGTCTAGGCCCGCTCAGCGCAGGTCGATGTAGCCGGGCGGCTTGGCGGGGCTCGGATGGGCGTTGAGGCCGCCGCGGTCGGAGTAAGGCGAGACGCCCGGCTTGTAGGGCTTGAAGTTCGGCGGCTGATACATCTCCGGCGCCTTGGGCGCGGCGGGGAAGGCCGGCGGCGCCAGGCTGGGCGTGGGCGCGCGCCGGGCGGGCGTCGGAGCGCCATAGACCGGCGGCGGCGTGTACGGGGCGGCGGCTGGCGCAGGCCCCCACGTCCCAGGTTGTGGCTTGAGCGTGCCGCCCGAGCCGCCGAACGTGCCCTGGGCGAGAATGCCGAGACCGACGCCAAGCGCCATGATAGGTGTCATGATCCCCTCCTGCCATCGCAGGATGCAGCTGGGCGGCCGTGCACGCAAGGGCCGGGGCGGTTAGAGCCCTCCCACACACGATGGACTTTGTGAGTGGGTAAGAAGGGCTCTAAACTCAAAGAAACGACCCTGTTGAATCCGGCTGGCTTGATTCAAGCCAACCGGGACGGGGGCTAGACGCGTGCGAGGCTTGCATTTTCCGCGCTCAGCCCCTATTTGGCGCGTCATTCCACACGCAGGTGTTTGGCGATGTGCGGGGAGACATCCCGCCATACCCATTCCGGTCCTCCATCTGGAGGGTTTGCCTGCGGCGGTTAACCGGAAAAAGGACGAAAAGCCGATGGCGCTTCCTGAATTCTCCATGCGTCAGCTCCTGGAAGCTGGCGCCCACTTCGGCCACCAGACCCACCGCTGGAACCCGAAGATGGACCGCTACATCTTCGGTTCGCGGTCGAACATCCACATCATCGACCTCTCGCAGTCGATCCCGCTGCTGCACCAGGCCCTGGTGAAGGTGCGTGAAGTCGCCGCCGGCGGCGGTCGCGTGCTGTTCGTCGGCACCAAGCGTCAGGCGTCGGAGCCGATCGCGACGGCGGCCAAGCGCAGCGCCCAGTACTACGTGAACCACCGTTGGCTGGGCGGCACGCTCACCAACTGGCGCACCGTTTCGGGTTCGATCCAACGCCTGCGCGAGCTGGAAGGCCTGCTCGACGGGGAAAGCCAAGGCCAAGGCCGCGGCAAGAAAGAACTGCTGCAGATGACCCGCGAGCGCGACAAGCTCGAGCTCAGCCTGGGCGGCATCAAGGACATGGGCGGCATCCCCGACCTGATGTTCGTGATCGACACCAACAAGGAGTCGATCGCCATCCAGGAAGCCCGCAAGCTGAACATCCCGGTCATCGCGATCCTGGACACCAACTGCGATCCGGACGGCATCACCTATCCGATCCCGGGCAACGACGACGCCGCCCGCGCGATCCAGCTGTACTGCGACCTGATGGCCGACGCCGTTCTCGACGGTCTGGCCGCCGGCCAATCGGCCGCTGGCGTGGACCTGGGCGCCTCGGTGGCGCCGGTTGAGCCGACCCTGGCCCGAGAGCTTGCGCCGGAGCCGGAAGCGGCCCCGGCCGCCGAGGCTCCGGCCGCGGACCAGGAACAAGCCGGCTAAGACGCTTTCGGGCGTCTTACTCAGCTTGACGAAAAACGATCATGGCCGGGCCCTATCAGGGTCCGGTCAAACCCATTCTGACTGATAAGGAGCTGACCATGGCGGAGATCACCGCTGCGCTGGTCAAGGACCTGCGCGAAAAGTCCGGCGCTGGCATGATGGACTGCAAGAAGGCCTTGCAGGAAAACAACGGCGACATGGAAGCGGCCGTCGATTGGCTGCGCACCAAGGGCCTCTCGAAGGCCGCCAAGAAGTCGGACCGCGCCGCGGCTGAAGGCCTGGTGGCCGGCAAGCTGAGCGCCGACGGCAAGACCGGCGTGCTGGTCGAGCTGAACGCCGAGACCGACTTCGTGTCGAAGAACGAGCTGTTCCAGAACGCCGCCCGCGATTTCGCGGACGTCGGCCTGACGATCGAAGGCGTCGACGCCATCACCGCGGCCAAGACGGCCAAGGGCGAAGTCGTCAGCGACGTGATCACCAACCTGATCGCGACGATCGGCGAGAACATGCGTCTGCGTCGTTCGGCCCGTCTGTCGGTCAGCGAAGGCGCCGTGGCCCTCTACCTGCACAACGCGCAGGGCGAAGGCGTCGGCCGTCTGGGCGTGCTGGTGGCTCTGGAAGGCGCGGGCGATCAGGCCGTGCTGAAGGAAGTCGGCCGTAAGATCGCTCTGCACGTCGCCGGCACCCCGACCCCGCCGCTGGCCCTGAACGAGGGCGACCTCGATCCGGCCGCCGTCGAGAAGGAAAAGAAGTTCCTGACCGACCAGGCGCTGGAATCGGGCAAGCCGCTGGCCGTCGTCGAGAAGATGATCGAAGGCCGGATCCGCAAGTGGCAGGAAGAAGTGGTGCTGCTGAAGCAACCCTTCGTCATGAACCCGGATCAGACCATCGAGCAGCTGATCGCCGAAACCGCCAAGGAAACCGGCGCGCCGGTCGCCGTGAAGGCGTTCGTGCGCTTCGCCCTGGGCGAAGGCGTGGAAAAGAAGCAGGACGACTTCGCCGCCGAAGTGGCGTCGATGACCGGCCAAGGCTGATCAGCCTGATTTAGGACGCCCCAAGGGCGCCGAGCCTTAGGCGGAGTGGACTCCGGTCCGCCGCCCGAAGGCTCGGCCCCTTTTTTTTAGGGCGAGCGTCGAGCGCATGCGTTCGACGTGGGCGTTCGACGCGCACGGCGCCCTTGGTCTATGTAGTACCCAGCCAGATTCTCCACGGAAGCCGCCATGTCCGAAGCCAAGCCCCGCTACAAGAAGATCCTCTTGAAGATGTCGGGCGAGGTCCTGATGGGCGACTCGCTCTTCGGCATTGACACCAAGACGATCGAAGCGGTGGCCGAGGACATAAAGGAAGTGGTCGATCACGGGATCGAGCTCTGCCTGGTGATCGGCGGCGGCAACATCTTCCGGGGCGTCTCGCTGGCCGGGAAGGGCATGGACCGCGCCAACGCCGACTATATGGGCATGCTGGCCACGGTGATGAACGCCCTGGCGCTGCAAGGCGCGCTCGAGAAGATCGGCGTCTATACCCGCGTGCAGTCGGCGATCCCGATGGAAGCGGTCTGCGAGCCCTACATCCGCCGCCGGGCGCTGCGGCACCTGGAAAAGGGCCGGGTGGTGATCTTCGCCGCAGGCCTGGGCGCGCCGTTCTTCACGACCGACACCCCGGCGGCGCTGCGCACGGCCGAGATGGGCTGCGACGCACTGTTCAAGGGCACCAGCGTCGATGGCGTCTACACCGCCGACCCCAAGAAAGATCCGAGCGCGCAGCGCTATGAGACGCTGAGCTACCAGGAAGTGCTGGCCAAGGACCTGCGGGTCATGGACGCCTCGGCCATCGCCCTGATGCGTGACAACCAAATCCCGATCGTGGTCTTTTCCATCCGTGAACGGGGCAACTTCTTCAAAGTGCTGAAAGGGCAGGGCGTCTTCACGACGATCGCCTGACCATTCGCCGAATTAGACCAATATCTTGGGAGACAATCCTATGGCTGCGGAAAAGCCGGTTCTCAGCAAGTATCGGGATCGCATGGACAAGGCGATCGCGGCCCTGAAGGACGAGTTCTCGAGCCTGCGGACCGGGCGGGCGTCCGCCGGCCTGCTGGATCAGGTGATGGTCGACGCCTACGGCTCGAGCGTGCCGTTGAACACCGTCGGGTCGGTCAGCGTCCCCGAGCCGCGCTCGATCAGCGTCAACATCTGGGACCGCGGCCTGGTGGTCTCGGTCGAAAAGGCGATCCGCAACGCCGGCCTGGGGCTGAACCCGGTCGTCGACGGCCAGAGCCTGCGCGTGCCGATCCCGCCGCTCACCGAGGAGCGCCGCAAGGACCTGGCCAAGATCGCCGGCAAGTACGCCGAGCAGCAGAAGATCGCCATCCGCAACGTCCGCCGCGACGCCAACGACGACCTGAAAAAGGCCGAGAAGGACAGCGCCATCACCCAGGACGAGCAGCGCCGGATGGAGTCCGAGGTTCAGAAGTTTACCGACGAGGCGATCAAGCGCGTCGACGAAGCCTTGAAAACCAAAGAACAAGAGATCATGCAGGTTTAATCGTCCCATCGGGAGCGAGGACGAACGGGAACCCATGGCTACGATCGATCAACAGCAGCCCGCGCCGCATGCGCCCCTGCACGTGGCGATCGTCATGGACGGCAATGGCCGTTGGGCGAAGCGCCGCGGCCTGCCGCGCCAGGTCGGGCATCCGAAAGGCGTGGACGCGATCCGGCGGGTCGTCGAGGCGGCGCCTGCGCAGGGCGTCCGCTGGCTGACGCTCTATGCGTTCTCGACCGAGAACTGGCGCCGACCGGCCGGCGAGGTCGCCGAGGTCATGCGGCTGCTGAAGCTGTACGTGAACTCAGACCTCGACAAGTTGGCGCGCGCGGGGGTGAAGATCCGCATCCTCGGCCGCCGTACGGGCCTGCCGCCGGACGTCGCCGAGATCGTCGAGCGGGCCGAGCGCCAGACCGCGCATAACGACAAGTTCTTCCTGCAGGTGGCGTTCAACTACGGCGGCCGCGCGGACATCGCCGACGCCGCCCGGGCCCTGGCGGCCGAGGTCGCCGCCGGCCAGATCCGGCCCGACGACATCACCGAAGAGCTCCTGCAGGGCAAGCTGTCGACCGCCAGCCTTCCGGATCCCGACCTGGTGATCCGCACCAGCGGCGAGCAGCGGCTCTCGAACTTCCTCCTCTGGGAGACAGCCTATTCCGAGTTCGTCTTCCAGGACGTGCTCTGGCCCGACTACGGCGCCGACTATCTGCGGGCGGCCATCGAGGAATTCCAAAAGCGCGAGCGGCGCTACGGCGGCGCCGTGGCCGATAATGTCCTTGCCGCAGGCTAGGCGTTTCGACTGGGCCAATCTGGGCGTCCGCGTCGCCTCGGCCACCGTCCTGGTGCCCGCGGTGCTGGGCGCGGTGTGGTTCTCCGACATGCCGGGGCTGCGCTGGTTGTTCCTGGTGCTGGTGGCCGTGGCGGTGGCGCTGCTGGCCATCGAGTGGGGCGCGATGACCGCGCCGACCGCGCCGATCCGCGTCTCCACTGCGCTTACCGTTGCGATCTTGGCCGCCGCCTTCCTGGCCCACCAGAAGCACATGCCGCTGGCCTGGGCGGCCGGCGCGCTGGGGGCCGTGGCTGCGGCCCTGGTGGCGCGCGGCGTGGCCGAGCGGCCGATGAACGCGGCGTTCGGGGTGGTCTATCTGGCGATCCCCGTGGTCTGCCTCGTATGGCTGCGCGGCATGCCCGAAGGCCGGCAGTGGACGATCCTGCTGTTCGCGGTGGCCTGGGCCGCCGACATCGCCGCGTTCGCGGTCGGCAGCGCCCTGAAGGGCCCGAAGCTGTGGCCCAAGTTCTCGCCGAACAAGACCTGGTCTGGTTTCATCGGCGGCCTGGTCGCCGCAGCCGCGGCAGGGGCGGCGATGGCGGCGTTCAGCGCCATCGTGCTGAGCGTTCCGGCCGGGGCGCTGATCGGCCTGGTCGGCGGCCTGGCGACCATGGCCGGGGATCTCTGGGAGTCGATGCTCAAGCGCCGGTTCGGCGTGAAAGATTCCGGGGACCTGATCCCGGGGCACGGCGGTTTGTTGGATAGAGTAGACGGCCTGATGTTCGCCGTGGTCGTGCTGGCGGCCGCCCGACTGGTCAATCATTGGGGATGGGCGCATTGACTTTGCCTCGCCGCGTCAGCGTTCTGGGTTCCACCGGCTCGGTCGGCGTTTCCACTCTCGATCTCCTGGAAAAGGCCGGCGCCGAGGTCGAGGTGACCGCCCTGACCGCCGGGCGCAACGCCGAGCGGCTGGCCGAGCAGGCCCTGCGCTGGCGGCCGAAGCTGGCGGTCATCGAAGACGAGACCAAGCTGCCTGAGCTGCGCCAGCGTCTCGACGGCTCGGGCGTCAAGGTCGCGGCAGGCCACAGCGCCGTGGTCGAGGCCGCCGCCGCGGACGCGCAGTGGGTGATGTCCTCGATCGTCGGCTTTGCGGGCCTGGCGCCGACCCTGGCGGCGGCGCAGGCCGGCGCGGTGATCGGCCTAGCCAACAAGGAGAGCCTGGTCTGCGCGGGTCCTTCGCTGCTGCGAGCGGCCAAGCTGGCGGGCGGGGCGGTGATCCCGGTCGATTCCGAGCATTCGGCGATCTTCCAGGTGCTGGATCCGATGAACGCCCAGCGGGTCGACCGGCTGATCCTGACCTCGTCGGGCGGGCCGTTCCGGACCTGGTCGGCCGAGCAGATGGCCCACGCCACGCCCGAGCAGGCCGTGGCCCACCCGAACTTCAGCATGGGCGCGAAGATCTCGGTGGATTCCGCGACCATGATGAACAAGGGCCTGGAGATCATCGAGGCCGCCTACCTGTTCGGCATGACCAATGAGCGGGTGGACGTGCTGATCCATCATCAACAGATCATCCACAGCCTGGTGGAGTACAGCGACGGATCGACGCTGGCCCAACTCGGCGCGCCCGACATGCGCACGCCGATCGCCTGCGCCTTCGCCTGGCCCGACCGCCTGCCGTGGCCGGCGCCGCGGCTGGATCTGGCCGCCATTGGCCAATTGACCTTCGAAGAACCGGACCTGCGCCGTTTTCCCGCCTTGAAGATCGCCAAAGAAGCTCTGGCGGCCGGTGGGGCCGCGCCCGCGGTGATGAACGCCGCCAACGAGGTCGCCGTGGCCGCCTTCCTTGACCGCAAGATTGGCTTTCTCGATATTGCCGCGACGGTGTCTGAGACCCTCGAACGCGTCGAATCTCAGGGCCTGGTCGCGGGGGCGGCGAATGGCGACACGCTCGAGAACGCTCAGGCGACCGATACGCTGGCGCGTCGCGTCGCCGGCGAGGTCGTCGTCGGCCTAGGGCGCTAGCCGCGCGGAGGAGTTACAGCAGATGCTCGATTTCATCCTCACCGCTCTGACCTTCGTCGTTCCCTTCGTCCTGGTGCTGGGGCTGGTGGTCACGATCCACGAGCTGGGCCACTTCCTGGCCGCCAAGATGTTCGGCGTGGCCATCGACCGTTTTTCCATCGGCTTCGGCAAGGCGATCGCCTCCTGGACCGACAAATCCGGCGTCGAGTGGCGCGTCGGCTGGATCCCGCTGGGCGGCTATGTCCGGTTCACCGGCGACGAGAACGCCGCCAGCGTGCCGGATGCAGAAGACCTGAACGCGATGCGCGAGCAGATCGCCCGGCGTGAAGGCCAAGAGGCCGTGGCGCGCTATTTCCATTTCAAGCCGCTTTGGCAGCGGGCCGTCATCGCAGCGGCGGGGCCGATCGCCAACTTCGTGCTGGCCGTGGCGCTGTTCGCCTCGCTGTTGCTGGCGCTCGGCCAGTACGTGCTGCCGGCCAAGATCGCGTCGGTTCAACCCGGCAGCCCGGCCGAGGCGGCCGGCTTCCGGACCGGAGACCTGATCGTCGAGGCCAACGGCCGGCGCATCAAGAGCTTCGACGAACTCGCGGTGATCGTGCAGGTGCGCGCCGAGGTGCCGACAGCCTTTGTCGTCGAGCGGGCGGGGCGCGAGGTCCCGATCAACGCCACGCCGCGCTGGGTCGAGCGCACCGATCCGGTCGCTGGGACCCACCGGCAGGGCGTGCTGGGCGTGACCCCGGCCCAGGCGCGGGACGACTATGTCCACGTCCGCTACAACCCGCTTGAAGCCGTCGCCGGCGGCGTCCAGCGCACGTGGCGCACGCTTGAGACGACGGTCTACTATCTGGGCCGGATGGTCACTGGCCAGGTTTCGCCGGACCAACTCAGCGGTCCCCTCGGAATCGCCCGAATCTCCGGCAAAGTCGCGCAGGCTGGAGCCGAAGGGGCGCCGGATGTCGGGGGAATGATCCTCGGCAGCGGCGTCAATCTGCTCCAACTGGCTGCGTTCGTTTCGGTGAGCATCGGCTTCATGAATCTGCTCCCGATCCCTGTGCTGGATGGGGGACACCTGCTGTTCTACGCCTATGAGGCGGTGGCGCGGCGTCCGCTGGCGGCGCGGGTCCAGGCGGCGGGCTACCGGGTGGGGCTTGCGCTGCTGTTGGGTTTGATGTTGTTCGCCACCTGGAACGATCTGCAGCAACTGCGTGTGTTCAAAATCCTCGGCGGCGTTTTCTCCTGAAACCCGCGCTTTTCCATTGACGGCTGATACGATGCAAAGACCCCGCGCTAGCCGCGCCGCGCTCGCCTCCGGCCTTGCCTTGCTGATGGGCTCGACGGCGATCGTCTTTCCCAGCGCCGTCCTGGCGCAGGAACAGGCGACTCCGCCCCAGCCGCAGCCTGCGCCGCAGGACGCCGGCCAGCAGTCCGGCGTCGTCCAGCGCATCATCGTGCGCGGCAACGAGCGGATCGAGCAGTCGACCGTGCTGTCCTATCTGCCAATCCAGCCCGGCGAGGTCCTGGATCCGGCCAAGGCCGACCTGGCGCTGAAGACCCTGTTCCGCACCGACCTGTTCGCCGACGTGAAGGTCGAGCTGCAGGGCTCGGACATGATCGTGACGGTCGTGGAGAACCCGATCATCAACAAGGTGGTCTTCGAAGGGAACTCGGGCCTCAAGGAAGACAAGCTGCGCGACGAGGTCACCGTGCGTCCGCGCGGCATCTTCACCCGCGCCAAGGTGCAGCAGGACGTCCAGCGCATCGTCGAGCTCTATCGCCGCTCGGGCCGGATCTCGGCGACGGTGACGCCGAAGATCGTCGAACTGCCGCAGAAGCGCGTCGACCTGATCTTCGAGATCAACGAAGGCCCCAAGAGCGGGGTGCTGCGGGTCAACTTCCTGGGCAACAAGGAGTACTCGGACAACGACCTGCGCGACGTGGTCGTGACCGAGCAGTCGAGCTGGTACAAGTTCTTCTCGAACAACGCCAACTACGACCCCGACCGCCTGGAGTACGACAAGGAGCAGCTGCGCAAGCACTACCGCAACCGCGGCTTCTATGACTTCCGCGTGGTCTCGGCGATCGCCGAGCTGGCGCCCGACAAGAACGGCTTCGTCGTCACCTACACGCTCGACGAGGGCAAGGAATACAAGTTCGGCAAGGTGACGGTCGAAACCGAGCTGCAGAAGCTCGACAAGAACGTCCTGCAGCAGCTGGTGCCGATCCGTTCGGGCGAGATCTATCAGGACGAAAAGATCGAGGCGGCGACCGACTCGCTGACCTTCGCGGCCGGCGCCGCCGGCTTCGCCGCCGTGGACGTGCGTCCGCGCTACACGCCGAACCGCGAGACCGGCCTCGTCGACGTGGTGTTCCAGGTCCGCGAAGGGCCGCGTGTTTACGTCGAGCGTATCGACGTCACGGGCAACACCCGCACGCTGGACTATGTCATCCGCCGCGAGATGAACCTCGTGGAAGGCGACGCGTACAACCGCGCCCTGGTCGACCGCTCGCGCAACAACATCCGCGCGCTCGGCTTCTTCAAGGACGTGACTATCGACGAAGCGCCCGGCACGGCGCCCGACCGGACCCGTCTGGCGGTGAAGGTCGAGGAGCAGCCGACGGGTGAGCTCTCGTTCAGCGCCGGCTATTCGTCGGTCGACCAGCTGATCCTCGACCTCGGGGTCACCGAGCGGAACTTCCGGGGCCGCGGCCAGAGCCTGCGCGCGCGCGTATCGGTCGGTTCGCTGCGTCAGCAGATCGACTTCGGCTTCACCGAGCCGCGGTTCCTGGGCCGTGACCTGGGCGCGGGCGTCGACCTCTACTCGTACCGCTACGACCTGACCGAGTACTCGGCCTATAAGACCGTGACCGTCGGCGGCAACATCCGGATGGCGTTCCCGCTGACGCTGAACTCGCGGATGTCGACCCGGTACACGCTGCGCCAGGAAGACGTTCAGATCGATGACGCCTACTGCGATCCGACCGCGCCGCTGGTGTCGCTGTCGCTCTGCGCCCAGCGCGGCAAGTTTCTGACGTCGCTGATCGGCTACACCTACCTCTACGATCGCCGGAACGACCCGATCAATCCGACCCGCGGTTTCCGCTTCGACGTCAGCCAGGACCTGGCCGGCATCGGCGGCGACGTGAACTACATCAGCACCGAAGTGACCGGCGGCTGGTACTACGGGTTCAACAAGGACTTCATCCTCAGCGTGACCGGGCAGGGCGGCTACATCGCCGGCTGGAGCGGGGACACGGTGCGGGTCAACAGCCGCTTCTACAAGGGCGGGAACAGCTTCCGCGGCTTCGAAACCGCCGGCATCGGTCCGCGCGACACCAACTTCGGGCGCTCCGACGCGCTCGGCGGCCGCGCCTATGCGATCGGTTCGGCCGAGCTGACCATTCCGACCGGCCTGCCCGAGCAGTACGGCATCAAGGCCGCGCTGTTCACCGACGTCGGCACGCTTGGCCTGCTCGACGACAAGGACAAGCTGAAGGCCGACGGCACGGTCGATCCGCTGATCTATGACGACCTGTCGCTGCGTGCGACGGCCGGTCTGTCGGTCTTCTGGCGCTCGCCGATGGGGCCGATCCGATTCGACTTCAGCCAAGTTTTGGCCAAAGAAGACTACGACAAGACCGAAACGTTCCGGTTCTCCACCTCAACCAGGTTCTAGATTCACCACATGACGATCAAAGCCCTTGTCGCGGCGACCTGCGTCGCCGCCATCACCGCTTCCGCTTCCAGCGCGGCTTTCGCGCAAGCGGCTGCGCCTGCCGCCTCGGCGGCGCCCGCGGTGACCCATGGCCCGGCGCTGCCCGGCGTCTGCACCGTCTCGGTGGAAGGTGCGATCGCGACCTCGACCGTCGGCAAGTACGTCCAGACCCGCCTGCAGCAGATCGCGACCCAGGTCGAAGCCGAGCTGAAGGCCGAGCAGACCGCGATCCAAAACGAAGCCAAGACGCTGGAAGGCCAGCGCGCGACGCTCGACCAGAACACGTTCGAGACCCGCGCCGCAGCCCTGCAGGTCAAGGCGAACGCCTATCAGCGCAAGGAGCAGCAGCGCTCGCGCGAGCTGCAGGCGACGCAGCAGAAGGCCCTGGGCCGCGTGTACCAGGAGCTGACCCCGATCGTCAGCCAAGTGTACCAGCAGCGCCAGTGCAGCCTGCTGATCAACCGCGAAAGCATCGTGCTGTCGAACCCGTCGATGGACATCAGCCAGCCGGTCGTCACGGCGCTGAACGCCAAGATCACCCAGTTCACCTTCGATCGTGAACGCCTCGACCAAGCGGCGGCCCCGGCTGCGGCTCCGGCTGCGGCGCCTGCGACCCGCAAGTAGGGCCGACTCGCGATAAAGGCGGGTCGAGCTGAGGATTCCCATGCCCGACCCCCGATTTTTTGAAGACCTCGGCCCTGTCACGCTCGCCGAACTGGCCAGCCTGACAGGCGCCGAACTTTCCGATGTGGACCAAGGCCAGCGCCAGGTCCGCGGCGTGGCCGTACTGGCCAGCGCCCAGGCTGACACCGTCACCTTCCTGACCGACAAAAAGTACGCCGCCGACCTGGCTGCGGCGAAGGCCGCCGCGGTGTTTGTCACCGCGCGCGATAAAGACTTTGCGCCGCCTGGATGCGTGGCGCTGGTCACGCCGACGCCGCAGGCCGCCTACGCCGCCGCTGCGACGCGGCTGCATCGCGCGCGCCGCTATGGCGGCCCGGACCTCGTCGCCGCCGATGCGGTGATCGAGGAGGACGTGCATCTGGCGCCCGGCGTCGTGGTCGGACCGGGCGCGCAGATCGGCGCGCGGACCGAGATCGGCGCCAACACCGTCATCGGGCCGGGTGTCGCCATCGGCAGGGACTGCGTGATCGGCGCCAACGTCACCATCGGCTTTGCGCTGCTCGGCGATCGGGTACGCATCCTGGCGGGCGCGCGGATCGGCGAACCCGGTTTCGGCGCCGCAGGCGGGGCCAAGGGCGTGGTCGACATTCCGCAGCTGGGACGCGTCGTCCTGCAGGACGGGGTGACCATCGGCGCCAACAGCTGCATCGACCGTGGCGCGTTCGACGACACGGTGATCGGCGAAAACACCAAGATCGACAACCTGGTGCAGATCGCCCACAACGTGCGTGTGGGACGAAACTGCGTCATGGCTGCGCACACCGGCATCTCCGGCAGCGTCGTGATCGGCGACGGAGCGGCCTTCGGTGGCCGCGCGGGCGTGGCCGACCACGTCAACATCGGCGACGGCGCGCAGGTCGCAGCCGCCGCCGGCGTGTTCCGCGACATCCCGGCCGGCGAGACCTGGGGCGGCGTGCCCGGACAACCCATTCGACGCTGGATGCGGGAGGTGGCGTGGCTGTCGCGCTCCGCCAACCGCAAGGGGACCGACCAATGAGCAACGACGCGGCGACAGCCGAGGTCTCGATCGACATCTCCGAGATCCTGGAACGGATTCCGCATCGCTATCCGTTCCTGCTGGTCGATCGGGCCGAGGAATATCGGCCCAACGAGTCGATCGTCGGCATCAAGTGCGTGACCATCAACGAGCCGTTCTTCCAGGGCCACTTCCCGGACTATGCGGTGATGCCCGGCGTGCTGATTGTCGAGGCGATGGCCCAGACCGGCGCGGTGCTGATGTCGAAGACGCTGAACGTCGATCGCGCCGGCAAGACCATCCTGTTCACCTCGGTCGACAACTGCCGCTTCCGGCAGCCGGTGCGGCCAGGCGACGTCCTGCGCATGCACGTGAAGGTGCTGCGCGCCCGCGGGGGGCTCTTCAAGTTCGAAGGCAAGGCCATGGTCGGCGACAGAACCGCTGCGGAAGCGGAGTTCGCGGCCATGCTGGTGGAGACCCCATGAGCATCGACGTCCATCCCAGCTCCGTCGTCCACCCCAAGGCCCAGCTGGGCGAGGGGGTGGTGATCGGCCCGTTCTGCACCGTCGGCCCCGACGTCAAGCTCGGCGCGCGGACGAAGCTGTCTTCGCACGTGGTGGTCGACGGCGTGACCACGCTCGGCGAGGACAATCAGGTCTATCCGTTCGCCATGCTCGGCGGTCCGCCCCAGCACACCGCCTACAAGGGCGAGCCGACCCAGCTGGTGATCGGCGACCGCAACGTCATCCGCGAGCACGCGACGATGAACACCGGGACGGTCGGCGGCGGCGGCGTGACCAAGGTCGGTTCGGACGGCTTCTACATGATCGAGAGCCATGTCGGGCACGACTGCGTCCTCGGCGACCAGGTGATCCTGACCAAGCAGGCGACGCTGGGCGGGCACTGCGAGATCGCCGACTTCGTGATCGTCGGCGGCCTGGCCGCCGTGCACCAGCGCACCCGTGTCGGGCGCCACGCGATGATCGGCGGCCTGGCGGCGGTCGTGAAGGACGTGATCCCCTACGGCTCGGTGTGGGGCAACCATGCGCACCTCGAGGGCCTGAACCTTCTGGGACTCAAGCGCCGCGGCTTCAGCCGCGAGACGATCAACACCATGCGGGCGGCCTATCGGATGCTGTTCGCCGACGAAGGCACCTTCCAGGAGCGGCTCGACGACACCGTCGAGACCTATTCGGAATCGCCGGAGGTCATGGAGATCGTCGACTTCATCCGCGCCGACGCCAGCCGGCCGCTCTGCCTGCCGGAGCGGGAGGTCTAGGACGTGCGGAAGCTTGGGCTGATTGCGGGCGGCGGGAACCTGCCGGTCGAGATCGCGCAGCACTGCGAACGTGCCGGGCGGCCGTTCTTCATCATTCGGCTGAAGGGTTTCGCGGGCGAGGGGATCGCCCGGTTCCCGGGGGCCGACATCGGCATCGCTGAGCTCGGCAAGTGCTTCAAGGCGCTGAAGCGGGCCGGCTGTGAGGCCGTCACCCTCGTCGGAACGGTCGACCGGCCCGACTTCAAGGCGCTGTCGCCCGACCTGCGCGGCCTGATGGCGCTGCCGGGGGTGATCGCCGCGGCGCGCAAGGGCGACGATGCGCTGCTGCGCCAACTGCTGGGCGAGTTCGAGAAAGAAGGCTTCGCCGTCGAGGGCGCGCACGAGGTGATGGGCGATCTCACCCTGACGGCCGGCCCGTTGGGCGCGGTGGCGCCGAGCGAGGAGCAGATGGCCGACGTGCAGCACGCGCTGCGCGTGGCGCGGGCCATCGGCCAGCTGGACGTCGGGCAGGGCGCTGTCGTCTGCGAGGGCCTGGTGCTGGCGGTCGAGGCGCAGGAAGGCACCGACGCGATGCTGCGCCGGGTCGCCGAACTGCCGCGCAACATCCGCGGCAGCGCCGAGGCGCCGCGCGGCGTGCTCGCCAAGGCCCCCAAGCCGATCCAGGAAACGCGTATCGACCTGCCGACCATAGGGCTGGGCACCATTCAGCGGGCGGCCCAGGCCGGGCTGGCCGGGGTGGCGGGCGAGGTCGGCCGGCTGCTGGTGCTCGACCGCGAGGCGGTGATCGCGCTGGCCGACGAACTGGGCATCTTCGTGGTGGGCGTGGAACCGCCGAACGCGCCGTGAGCAAGCCGCTCTGCGTCATGCTGGTCGCGGCCGAGGCCTCGGGCGACGACCGCGGCGCGGGCTTGGCGCGGGCCTTGCGCGCGCGCCTCGGCGACGGGGTGCGCTTTGTCGGCGTGGGCGGCGAGCGCATGGCGGCCGAGGGCGTGCAGAGCCCGTTCGACATAGCCGAGCTGTCGATCCTCGGGCTGCTGGAAGGCCTGATGGCCTATCGCAAGGTGGTGGCGCGGGTCGAGGACACCGTCGCCCTGGCCAAGCGCGAGAAGCCCGACGTGGTGGTGCTGATCGACTCCTGGGGCTTCACACTGCGGGTGGCCCAGCAACTGCGCAAGCTCGACCCCAAGCTGCCGCTCATCAAGTATGTCGCCCCGCAGGTCTGGGCCACGCGCCCCGGGCGCGCCAAGACGCTGGCGGCCGCCGTCGATCACCTGCTGTCGATCCACGTGTTCGATGCGCCGTATTTCGAGGCCGAGGGCCTGCCGGTCACCTTCGTCGGCAATTCCGCCCTGACGCTGGACTTCTCGCAGGCCGACGGCGGGCGGCTGCGCGCGCAGCTCGGCATCGCGTCGCAGGCGCCGGTGCTGCTGGTGCTGCCCGGCAGCCGGCCGGGCGAGATCAGCCGCGTCCTGCCGCCGTTCGCCGACGCTGTGGCCATCCTGAAGGCGGCGCGGCCCGACCTTGAGGTGATCATCCCGGCTGCGCCGACGGTGGCGGCGAGCGTCAAGGAACAAGCGTCAGGCTGGGCGCATGTGGTCGAAGGCGAGAGCGCCAAGCTCGACGCCATGAAGGCCGCGACCGTGGCGCTGGCCTGTTCGGGCACGGTCACGACCGAATTGGCGCTGGCCGGCGTGCCGATCGTGGTGGGCTACCGCCTGGGCGCGATGACCCACGCCATCCTGAAGCGGCTGATCCGCACGCCCTACATCACGCTGTTCAATATCGCGGCCAAGGACTTCGTCGCCCCGGAGCTGGTCCAGGACGACTGCAACGGTCCGGCCCTGGCCCGCGAGGTCGCCCTGCGCCTGGACGATCCGGCGCTGCGCGAGAAGCAGGCGGCCGCCCAGACCGCCGCCCTGCAGAAGATGGGCCGCGGCGGCCCCGATCCGTCAGACGTGGCGGCCGAGGCCGTCCTGAAAGTGCTGGGGTCGCGAGCGTAGCGGCGGGGCGTCCAGCACGTACTGCTGGATGTCGGGGCCGGCGACGCAGACATGCAGTTCGCTCCAGGTCGGATTGACCGGCCCGACCCCCAGCTTGCGCAAGGCCGGCAGGAAGCGATCCTCCAGGTAGTCCTTGAGGTCCTCTTCGTTGTCCCAGATATCGACCGTGTGCGCGCCGGCCTCGTCGAAGGCGGCGATGTGCAGCAGGCAGCCGGCCGGCGGATCGTGATCCCAGCCGATCTCGGCGCGAACCTGTTCGTAGATGTCACGGGTGACGTGCGGCTCGTTCAGCTTCGCCATGAAAGCCATGGGGGTGCTCCTCATGCGGTTTGCGCAGGGAACCCTACGAGCATGAACGGCCGCCGCAACCTAGGCTTATGCCTGAGCGCCAAAGCAAAAGCCCCGCCCGGTGGTCCGGGCGGGGCTGATGTTTCGATCGTCGATCGGGCTTAGCGCTTGTCGACCGCGACGTAGTCGCGTTGCGCCGCGCCGGTGTAGATCTGACGCGGACGGCCGATCTTCTGCGACGGATCCTCGATCATTTCCTTCCACTGGCTGATCCAGCCCACGGTGCGGGCCAGGGCGAACAGCACGGTGAACATCTCCGGCGGGAAGCCGAGGGCGCGCAGGGTGATGCCCGAGTAGAAGTCGACGTTCGGGTAGAGCTTGCGCTCGACGAAGTAGGGGTCGTTGAGCGCGATCTTCTCGAGCTCGATGGCCACCTTCAGCAGCGGGTCGTCCGAGTGGCCGACTTCCGCCAGCACTTCGTGGCAGGTCTGCTGCATGACTTTCGCGCGCGGGTCGTAGTTTTTATAGACCCGGTGACCGAAGCCCATCAGGCGATAGCGACGGTCCTTCACGCCCTGGACGTACTCGGGGATGTTCTCCACCGAGCCGATCTCGGCCAGCATGTTCAGCGCTTCTTCGTTCGCGCCGCCGTGGCTGGGGCCCCAGAGGCAGGCGATGCCGGCCGCGATGCAGGCGAACGGGTTGGCGCCCGACGAACCGGCCAGGCGGACGGTCGAGGTCGAGGCGTTCTGTTCGTGGTCCGCATGCAGGATGAAGATGCGGTCCATGGCGCGCGTCAGCACCGGGTTCGGCTTCCAATCCTCGGCCGGGACCGAGAAGCACATGCGCAGGAAGTTTTCCGAGTAGGACAGGTCGTTGCGCGGATGCACGAACGGCTGGCCCTTGAAGTACTTGAACGCGCGGGCGGCGATCGTCGGCATCTTGGCGATCAGCCGATGCGACGAGATCATCCGCTGTTCCGGATCATCGATGTTGGTGCTGTCGTGATAGAAGGCCGACAGCGCGCCGACGGCGCCGACCATGATCGCCATCGGGTGGGCGTCGCGGCGGAAGCCCATGAAGAACCTATCGAACTGCTCGTGCAGCATCGTGTGATAGGTGATGTTGTGTTCGAAGGCCTCGAACTCCTTGGCGTTCGGCAGGTCGCCGTTCAGCAGGAGGTAGCAGACTTCGAGGAAGCTCGACTTCTCGGCCAGCTGGTCGATCGGGTAGCCGCGATGCAGCAGCACGCCCTTGTCGCCGTCGATGAAGGTGATCTTGCTCTCGCAGCTCGCCGTCGAGGTGAAGCCCGGGTCGTAAGTGAAGACGTCGGCCTCGGCGTAGAGTTTTCGAATATCCACGACGGCGGGGCCGTCCGTGCCCTTGAGGATCGGCAGCTCGACCGACTTGCCGTCGAAACTCACCTTAGCCGTGTCGCCCATGCCATTCCTTCCGTCTTGCAGGAGTCAAACGCCCGTTTCAGGGCGCCTTATAGCGCGTTATGCGGACTGTGAAAGCGCGTCGTCGAGGCGCCCCAAACTTTCCGGTTTCCCAAGGCTCACAAGGGCTCCGGCCAGATCAGGGGCCGGAGACCCTCCAGAGAGGACGCCACGTAAGGCCGGGCCGAACTTGCCCATGCCCACGCCTTCGGTTTCGGCGAAGCCGCGAAGCGCCGCTTCGAGCGCCGGAACCGCCCATTCAGCCTGGCCGTCGAGGTGCTCGCGCAGGCGGCCGAGCCGCGCGCGGGTCTCTTCGGTCAGCAGGCCCTTGGCCTTCTCCGGCAGCTCAAGCGGGCGGCGCTTCAGCGCGAACACGGTGGCGTCGGCCAGTTCCAGCACGGTCTTTGCGCCGTCACGAACCAGCGGGACGGTGCGTTCGATGATCGCCTCGTCGCCGTCGTGAAGTGGGAAGTCGCGGCTCTTGTAGACGCCGGCAACGAGCTCGGCCAACCGGGCCGGCTCGGCCTGGCGGATATAGTGGTTGTTGAGGTGGTTCAGCTTGTCCCAGTCCAGGCGGGCCGGGGCGCCGACCACGTCCTTGACGTCGAACCAGCTGATCGCCTGCTCGTCCGAGAAGATCTCGTCGTCGCCATGGCCCCAGCCCAGCTTGGCCAGGTAGTTGCGCATGGCTTCGGGCAGATAGCCCATGTCGTCGAATTCGCTGACCGCCTGGGCGCCGTGGCGCTTAGACAGCTTGGTCCCGTCCGGGCCGTGGATCAGCGGCAGGTGGGCCCAGACCGGAACCTCCCAGCCCATCGCCTGATAGATCAGGGTCTGGCGGGCGGCGTTGTTCAGGTGGTCGTCGCCGCGGATCACGTGGGTGATCCCCATGTCGTGATCGTCGACGACCACGGCGAGGTTGTAGGTCGGGGTGCCGTCCGAGCGCAGCAGGATCAGGTCGTCCAGCGTCTTATTCTGGAAGGTGACCGAACCCTTCACCTGGTCGGCGATGATCGTCTCGCCTGCGAGCGGGCTCTTGAGGCGCACGACGTAGGGCTGGGCCTCGTCATAGTTGCCGGCGTCGGTGCGGTCGCGCCACGGCGAGCGGATGACGCGGCCTTCGGCGCGTGCGGCCTCGCGCTCGATCTCCAACTCCTCGGGCGTCATGTAGCAGCGATAGGCGCCGCCATTGGCCAGCATCTGCGCCACGACTTCACGGTGGCGGTCGGCGCGGGCGAACTGGAACACCGGCTCGGCGTCGGGCTTCAGGCCCAGCCAGTCGAGGCCGTCGAAAATGACCTGCACCGCCGCGTCCGTCGAACGCTCACGATCGGTGTCCTCGATGCGCAGCAGGAACTGGCCGCCGGTGTGTTTTGCGTAAAGCCAGTTGAAAAGCGCCGTCCGGGCCGTGCCAATGTGCATGGAGCCGGTGGGGGAGGGGGCGATCCGGGTGACGACGGGACGGTCGGACATCGAGGTAGGGGCTATGACTGCAGCAGGCGCGCCTGACGTGCGCGCGGCGCCTCTTAACACGGTCATTTCCCGACGTCCTAGTTTTCGCCGCATCGCAACATGGTTTGTCGATCAAGCCTCCGTGCAGTCGGTCAGCCTGTGGGCGCCGGTGGCGTTCGGGTGCGGGGCCGCGATCTACCTGTCGCTGCCGGCCGAACCGCTCGCGCTGGTGGCGTACGTCATGCTGCTGTCGGCGGGCCTCCTGCTGCTGGCGGCCTCCCGGCTGAGCCTTGGCCGGCCGGCGGTCGTCGTTCTGGTCTTGGCCGCCTTCGCGCTTGGCGGTTTCGCGGCCGCCAAGCTGCGGACCCAGGCTGTGCGGGCTCCGATAGCCCCGGCCGACGGCGGCGTGCGGCTGATCGAAGGCTTCGTGGTCGATGTCGCGAGCCCCGGTCAGGGCGGTCCGCGATTGCTGGTCGCGCCGATCCGAATATCCGGACTCGCCCCCGATGCGACCCCGATCCGGATCAGAATCACCTTGCGTGGGGATGACCTCCTGCCGGCGCCCGGGTCGGCCATTTCGGTGAAGGGGATGATCAATGCGCCCCCGCCGCCGGCCAGTCCCGGCTCCTACGACTTCGCGCGCGATGCATTTTTCGACGGGGTCGGCGGGGTCGGCTTCGCGCTGACCGACGTCCGGTCGATTGAGGCTGCGCCGCCGCCCTGGCGTCTGGCGCTGGAAATGAAGATCAATTCGGCCCGCTGGGCCTTGGCCAAGCGCATCGTCGGGGAGATGGGCGTCGAAAGCGGCGGTCTGGCGGCGGCCATGATCACCGGGCACGAGGCGTTCGTGCCCAAGGAGCAGGTTGAGGACCTGCGGGCGTCGGGCCTGGCGCACATCATCTCGATCTCGGGTCTGCACATGGCCATCGTTGGCGGGTTCGCCTTCGCCGCCGTTCGGTTGGGGATCGCGGCCTGGCCGTGGGCGGCGCTGCGGGTGTCGTCGAAGAAGGTCGCGGCCGCCGCGGGCCTGCTCGCGGTCATGCTCTATCTGGTGATCTCAGGCGCGCCGGCCCCGGCCGAGCGCGCGGCGATCACCGCGGGCGCCGCCTTCCTGGCGATCCTGGTCGACCGCCGGGCGATCAGCCTGCACACCCTGGCCATCGCTGCGCTGGTCATCCTGGCGATGCAGCCTGAGGCGGTCGCCGCGCCTGGATTCCAGATGTCGTTCGCGGCCACCGCGGCGCTGGTGGCCTTGGCCGAGGCCTGGCCGCGTCCGGCGAAGGAGATCAACACGCCCTGGCCGATCCGCGCCGCGCAGGCGATCGGCGTCTGGACCGCCGCCAGCATCGGGGCGAGCTTCGTGGCCGGCCTGGCGACCGGGCCGTTCGCCATGCAGCACTTCAACCGGGTCTCGACCTTCGGGCTCGTCGCCAACCTGCTCACCGCGCCGATCTCGTCATTCCTGATGATGCCGGCTCTCGCGATTGGCGCGGTGCTGGCGCCGCTGGGGCTCGGCGGCGCGCCCCTAGCCGCGGCCGACCTGGCGATCGACACCATGAACATGATCGCGTCCTGGGTGGCGGCGATGCCGGGCAGTCAGCGGATTTTCGCCAGCGCGCCGGCCTGGACCCTGCCGGCCGCCTTCATCGGCGTGTTGTGGCTTTGCCTGTGGAAGGGGCCGCTGAGGTGGCTGGGGCTGCCGCTGGCCTTGGCCGTCTGGCTCTGCCCGCGGCCCCCGGCGCCCGACGTCTGGATCTCGTCCGATGGGGCGGCGGCCGCCGTGCGGCGGGGCGACCAGGCGGTGCTGCTGCGACCGGACGCCAAGCTGTTCGCGGCCGAGCTATGGGCCAGGCGACGCGGCCTGACCGTGGGGGAGGAGGCTGCGCGCGAGGCCGGCTACGACTGCGATCGCTGGTCCTGCGCGCCGCGGCAGGCGAGCGGCGATCCGCGGGTCGCTACGATCTTCACGCGCCGCGCTTTGACGATCGAGAAGAAGCAGCCCCTGTTTTGCCAGTGGGCCGAGGTTGTTGTGGTTCGCGGCGCGGCGGCGCCTTGCACGACGGCGCTCACACTCACTGAAGCCGACTTCAAGCGCGGCGGCTCGGCCGAGCTCTACCGCACCGTCGACGGCTGGCGGATCGTGTGGGCGCAGGACCTGCGCGGCCAGCGGCCCTGGAGCCGATGAGGCCGGTCAGTGGTAGCGGCGGATCAGGCCGACCAGGCGGCCCTGCACCTGCACCTGGTCGGGCCCGAAGATGCGGGTCTCGTAGGCCGGGTTCGAGGCCTCGAGCGCGATCGACGCGCCCTTCTTGCGCAGGCGCTTGAGGGTGGCTTCCTCGCCCATGACCAGGGCCACGACGATGTCGCCGGAGTTGGCGGTGTCGGTCTTGCGGATCACCACATAGTCGCCGTCGAGAATGCCGGCGTTGATCATCGAGTCGCCGGCGATCTCGAGCACGAAGTGCTCGCCCGCGCCGAGGATAGTCTCGGGCACCGGAATCCGGTCGCGCTCCTGCTGGATCGCCTCGATCGGCGTCCCGGCGGCGATGCGGCCGAGGATCGGCAGTTCGCGGGTGTCGTTGGCGATCGGCATCACCGGTGCATCGCCGGCGCCCTCGACCAGTTGCGGCTTGAAGGGGGTGCGGCCCTTAGGCGGCGCGGCGGTGGTCGCCTGCTGCGGCAGCTTCACCACTTCCAACGCGCGGGCCCGGTGGGGCAGGCGGCGCAGGAAGCCGCGCTCCTCCAGCGCCGTGATCAGCCGGTGGATGCCCGACTTCGAAGCCAGATCCAGCGCTTCCTTCATCTCGTCGAACGACGGCGAGACCCCGGTTTCCTTGATCCGCTCATGGATGAACATGAGAAGTTCGTGTTGCTTGCGGGTGAGCATGGCTGTCGTGCCCTTGAGAACAAAGCGCTAACGTCACGAATGTTCTCTAGGTGTTCTGGGTTAATGTCAAGTTACCGTCGAGCCTTTGAAAAGCTAGGCTTTTTCGGTCGCTTGAAGTCGCCTGGGGCCGACTCAGCCGAGCAGGGCGCGCGTCGCGGCGGCGACGTCGGCCTGACGCATCAGGCTCTCGCCGACCAGCATGGCGCGCGCGCCGCAGCGTTCCAGCCGGGTGACGTCCAGCGGCGTGAAGATGCCGCTTTCGGTGACCAGCAGGGCCTCGTCAGGCGAGGCGCCGGCGAGGCGCTCAGTGATCGCCAGATCGGTCTCGAAGGTGCGCAGGTTGCGGTTGTTCACCCCGACCAGGGTGGCGCCCAGCTTGCCGGCGCGGAGCATCTCGTCCTCGTCATGGACCTCGACCAGGGCGTCCATGCCCAGGCGCGCGGCTTCCGACATCAGGTCTGCGGCCAGGGCGTCGTCGACCATGGCCATGATCACCAGGATGGCGTCGGCGCCCAGAGCGCGGGCCTCCACGACCTGCCACGGATCGACCAGGAACTCCTTGCGCAGGGCGGGCAGGGCGACGGCCTCGCGCGCGGCGGTGAGGAAGGCGTCTGCGCCCTGGAAGCTGGGGCCGTCGGTGAGCACGGAAAGACAGGCCGCGCCGCCGGCCTCGTAGGCGCGGGCCAAGGCCGGCGGATCGAAGTCCTCGCGGATCAGGCCCTTGGACGGCGAGGCCTTCTTGATCTCGGCGATCAGGGCCAGCCTGCCGGGCGCATGGGCGCGTTCGAGCGCGACCCGGAAGCCGCGGGGCGCGGAGGCGGCCTGGGCGGCGGCTTCGAGGTCGGCGAGCGTGCGCTGGGTCTTACGCTCGGCGACTTCGGCGCGCTTGTAGGTCGCGATCTTGTCGAGGATGTCGCTCATGCCGCGGTCACCTCGATCAGCTTGTCCAGCGCGGCCTTGGCGCGGCCGTCGTCGATGATCTGTCCGGCCAGTTCGACGCCCTCGCGCAGGGTCTCGACCTGCTCGCCGACCAGGAAGGCGGCGGCGGCGTTGAGCAGCACGATATTGCGATAGGCGCCTTGGGCGCCGTCCAGCAGCTCGCGCAGGGCCACGGCGTTCTGGGCCGGGGCACCGCCGGTCAGGTCGGCGAGCGCCGAGCGCGGCAGGCCGACGGCCTCGGGCGTGATCGTGAACAGGCGGACCTGGCCGTCGCGGTATTCGGCGACGCTGGTCTCGCCCGTGGTGGTCATCTCGTCGAGACCGCCGCCGTGCACGACCCAGGCCCGCTCTGCGCCCAGGGCGCCCAGAACGCGGGCCAGCGGTTCGACCCAGCGGTCGGCGAACACGCCCATCACCTGGCGCTGGGCGTGGGCCGGATTGGTCAGCGGGCCCAGCAGGTTGAAGATGGTGCGGAAGCCCAGGTCGGTGCGGATCGGGGCCACGTGGCGCATGGCGCTGTGGTGGGCCGGGGCGAAGAAGAACGCCACATTGGCCTCGTCCAGCGCGCGCAGCTGCTGGTCGGCGGTGGCCGCCAGGTTGACGCCGAGCTCGGTCAGCACGTCGGCGGCGCCTGAGCGCGAGGAGACCGCGCGGTTGCCGTGCTTGGCGATCTTCAACCCGCCGCCGGCGCAGACGAAGGCCACGGCGGTCGAGACGTTGAGCGTATGCAGGCCATCGCCGCCGGTGCCGCAGACGTCCATGACCTGGAACGGGTGATCCAGGGTGACGGCGGCCTTGCGCATGGCGCGGGCGCAGGCGGTGATCTCGCCGGTCGTCTCGCCGCGCATGCGCATGGCGGTGACAGCCGCAGCGACCTGGGCCGGGGTCGGCTCGCCGCGCAGGCAGGCGGCGAAGAACTCGCCGGCGTCGTCTTCGGTCAGGGTCCCGCCGTCCGCGAGGCGGCCCAGGAGCGGCTTGAAGGCGTCGGACATGTCTTAGGCGTCGACCAGGGGCGGGACGCCCGCGAGCTTGAGGAAGTTGGCCAGCATGGCGTGGCCGCCTTCGGTGGCGATGGATTCGGGGTGGAACTGCACGCCGTGCACCGGCTTGGTCTTGTGCTGGAAGCCCATAACCTCGCCGTCCTCGGTCCAGGCGGTGACCTCAAGGACGTCCGGCATGGTCGACTGCTCGACCGACAGGCTGTGATAGCGGGTGGCGGTCACCGGGTTGGGCAGGCCGGCGAAAATCCCCTTGCCCGTGTGTTCGATCTGGCTGGTCTTGCCGTGCATGATCGATTTGGCGCGCACGACCTGGCCGCCATAAGCTTGGCCGATCGACTGGTGGCCGAGGCAGACGCCGAGGATCGGCAGATCGTCCGGCGCGGCGGCCAGCAGGTCGAGGCAGATGCCGGCTTCATTGGGAGTGCACGGGCCGGGCGAGAGCAGAACGCCTTGCGGCTTCAGGCCCAGGGCCTCTTCGACGCTGAGGGCGTCGTTGCGATAGACGAGCGTCTCAGCCCCCAGCTCGTTCAGATAGTGAACGAGGTTGTAGGTGAAGCTGTCGTAGTTATCGATCACCAAGATCATAAGGGTTCTCTAGGCTCGGCCCGTCCTAACGCCAAGCCCCGATTGCCTGGGCCGCGCGTTGGCGGGATGCTGTGTCCATGACGCCTGCCGATTCCGCCCTCGACCCGGACCAGATGGCCTATGCGCGCAGCTTGCTGCGGGCCCCGGTCCAGCGCGAGCGGGCCTGGCCGGCCCTGGGCGCTGCGGCGTTCGCGGCTGTGGCGGCGCTGGCGCTCGCCGCGGCCATGATCACCGCCCCGCCCGTGACGACCACCCACGTGGTCGACCGCGCGCCTTAGACGAAGCGCCAGGATTCCTCGGCGGCGCGGCGCAGGGCGCGGGCCTTGTGCAGAGTCTCGTCGTACTCGGCGTCCGGATCGCTATCGGCGACCACGCCGCCGCCGGCCTGGACGTACATCTGGCCGTCCTTGAAGCAGGCGGTGCGCAGCACGATGCAGGTGTCGACCGAGCCGTCGGCGCCGAAGTAGCCGACCGCGCCGGCATAGGCGATGCCGCGCTTTTCCAGCTCCAGCTCGTCGATGATCTCCATCGCCCGCACCTTCGGTGCGCCCGACAGGGTGCCGGCGGGCAGGGCGGCCATCACCACGTCGATCGGGTCCAGGCCCTCGGGGGCGTCGCCCTCGACGTTGGAGACCAGGTGCATGACGTGGCTGTAGCGTTCGACGAAGAACGAGTCGGTGACCCGCACCCGCGGCCCGCGGGCCACCGGCTGCGGCTCGTTGGCGCCCTGGTTCTTCAGCATCGCCACGCGGCCGACGTCGTTGCGGCCGAGGTCGAGCAGCATCAGATGCTCGGCGCGTTCCTTCGGGTCGGCGATCAGCTCGGCCTCGAGTGCGCGGTCCTCCTCGGGCGTGGCGCCGCGCGGGCGGGTGCCGGCGATCGGCCGGATGGTGATCTTGCCGTCGCGCAGCCGCACCAGGATCTCGGGAGACGAGCCGGCGAGCTGGAAGTCGCCGAAGTTCATGTAGAACAGGAACGGCGAGGGGTTCATGCGCCGCAGCGAGCGGTAGAGCGCGAACGGATCGTGCGCGAAGGGCGCGCGGAACCGGTGGCTGGGCACGACCTGGAAGATGTCGCCGGCCAGGATGTAGTCCTTCGCCCGGGCGACGATGCGGTGATAGTCCTCGCGGCTCACCGGGGTGGTGAAGCGGTCCGGCTCGGGCTGGGCCGCGCCGGTAAGCGCCGGGGCCGGATTGCGCAGGTCGGCGGCGACCTCCGCCAGCCGGGCCTGGGCGTCCTCATAGGCGGCCTTGGCGGTGATCTCCGACGGGCGGACCGTGGTGACCAGGATGATCTCCTGGGCGATGGCGTCGAAGATCGCCACCATTGAGGGGCGGATCATCAACCCATCGGGCAGGTCCAGCGGGTCGGGATTGATGTTCGGCAGACGCTCGACCAGCCGGATCATGTCGTAGCCGATGGCCCCGAACACGCCCGCCGACATCGGCGGCAGGCCCTCAGGCAGGTCGAGCCGCGAGCGGGCGACCAGGTCGCGCAGCGAATCCAGCGCGCCGCCCGCCTGGGTCTGGAACCGGCCGGCGGCGATGTCCGGACCGACCGCGATCTCGGCCTGGTCGCCGCGGCACCTCCAGACCAGGTCCGGCTTCATGGCGATGACCGAGTAGCGGCCGCGGTGGGCGCCGCCCTCGACCGACTCGAACAGGAAGGCGTAGGGCCGGCCGTGGGCGATCTTCAGATAGGCCGAGACCGGCGTCTCCAGATCGTCGATGAGCCTCGTCCAAACGACCTGCGGCGCGCCTTGAGAGTACTTCGCCTCAAAGTCCGCAAACGCAGGATCGATCGTCACTTCGCCTTCTCCGTCTTGGCCGCCGGCTCGGCGCCCTTTCCTTTTTCGATCGGCGCCAGGCCCAGGGCCGCGCGCGCCTTGTCCGGATAGACCTTGGCCTTCACCTCGGTGCGGGCGGCCTTGCGGGCGTCGGCCCCCAGGTCGCGGAACAGCGCCATGGTCAGCTGCGGGCGCACATCCTCGGTGATGCGGGCCAGGGTCGGGCCGCTCGGGGCGCGGACCGCCTCCAGCTTGCCGACGATCAGGCCGAACTGTGTGCCCTCGGCGGTGAAGACGTCGCCCTGCTTGCCGCTGAACGCCTTGCCCAGCGCGTCGCGCGACAGGGCGGTGCTTTGCGCCGCGTTCTGGCGGTCGAGGTTGGTCACGTGGACCACCTTGGCGCCGGCCGAGGCGGCCACCGCGTCGAGGCTTTCGCCCTTCCTGACCCGGGCGGCCAGTTCGTCGGCCCGCGTCTGCATCGCCTTGACCAGTTCGCGCATCATCCAGAAGCGGGTCAGCTGCGGCTTGACCTCGGCCAGCGGCGGCAGCGCCTTGGGGATGACCCGCTCGACGCGGACGGCGAAGTACTGGCCCTCGCCGGCGTCCTGGACCTCGCTCTCGCCGCCGGCCGGCAGGCTGTAGGCGAGTTCGAGCATCTTCGGGGTCAAGCCGGCGACCGGCTGGCCCTGCTGGCCCTGGCCCTGCTGGGTCACCGGGCCGATGGTGAAGGTCGGCACGCCGGCCTTCTTGGCGGCTTCGACGAGGTTCGCGCCGTCGGCGCGGGCGTCCTCATAGGCCTGGCTGAGGGCGTAGACCTTCTCGGCGGCCGCGTCCTTGCGGACCTCGGCCTCGATCTGCGGGCGGACCTGATCGATCGTGACGACCTGGCCGGGGGTCACCTTGGCCACCTTGACCACGGCCATGCCCAGGTCGCCCTGGATGACCGAGACCTGGCCTTCCTTCAGGGCGAAGGCGGCGGCGCCGACCCGCTTGTCGGCGATCGCCGATTGCGGCTTGTCGGCATAGTTGATGGCCTCGACGCCGGTGGACTTGGCGATGGCGGCGGGATCTTCGCCCTTGGTCAGGCGCGCGGCGATCGCCTGGGCGGCGGCGGCGTCCTTGGCCGGGATCTGGATCAGGGTGCGGGTTTCGGGACGCGACAGCGTGTCCTTGCGGAAGTCGAAGCGCTTCTGGACCTCGGCCGGGTCGACCTTCACCTCGCCGACCTGGGCCGGGGTGAAGGCCACTACGGTCAGGACCCGGAACTCGGGCAGCGTCATGCGCTCGGCGTTTTCCTTCATGAAGGCCTGCAGCTGGGCGTCGGTCGGCTGGGCCGGCTGGGCCACGCTGCGCGGATCGATCATGAAGTAGCCGACGTCGCGGGCCTCCATCTCGTAGATGGCGGTCAGCGCGCCATAGGCCCGCGGCACGCGCAGGCCGTTCACCATCGCCGCGGCGGTGTGGGATTCGGCGATCTGGTCGCGCAGCAGGGTCTCGAAGCGGGCCGGGGTCAGGCCGTTCTCGCTGAGGCGCTGCTGGTAGAGCGCCTTGTCGAAGGCGCCCGACACCTGGTCGAAGAAGGCGGGGATCTTGCGCAGCTCCGATTCCATCAGCCGGTCGGAAGGATGGATCCCGATCTTGCGCAGCATTTCGCCGAACGACTCGCGGGTGGCGATCTCCTCCATCAGCCGACGGTCGAGGCCAGCCTCGACGGCCTCCTCGATGGTGATCGGCCGCTTGGTCTGTTCCTCGGCGCCCTTGCGGAAATTGTCGAACTCGCGCCGGAAGTCTGGTCCGGACACGTGTCGCGACCCCGCTTTGACGACGTCGTTGGTGTAATTGCCCTGGAAGGCATCGTTGACGCCGAAGATCGCGAAGCTGACGACCAGCAGGCCGATCAGCACGGCGGCGACCCAGGATTTGGCGAATTGTCGGGTGGCGGACAGCATTTGACCCTACCGGAGCCCCTTCGGCGCGAATGTGGAACGGCGGGTATAGTGGAGGCCGCTTCCCCCCCGCAAGCACGTGACAGAAGAAGCCGCATAGCTTAACGGCCCTGCGATCCACGAAATGCGAGGCAAGACATGACTTCTCCGACCCCTTTGATCGCCGGCAACTGGAAGATGAACGGGGTCGCCGCGTCGCTGGCGGAGGCGCAAGCGGTCGCCGCGGGGATCCAGAGCGCCAAGGCCCGCGTGGCGATTTGTCCGCCGGCGACGCTGGTCGCCCGGGCGGCCGCGGCGCTCGAGGGCGGCAAGGTGCTGGTCGGCGGTCAGGACTGCCGCGCGGAAGTCTCCGGCGCCTTCACCGGCGATGTCGCCGCCGAAATGCTGGCCGATGCGGGCGCGACCCTGGTGATCCTAGGCCACTCCGAGCGCCGCGCCGGCTACGGCGAGACCGACCAGGTGGTCGCCGCGAAGGTGGGGGCCGCGCTGCGGGCCGGCCTGGAGCCGATCGTCTGCGTCGGCGAGACCCTGGCCGAACGCGAAGCGGGCGACGCGCTGAAGATCGTGACCGGGCAGGTGAGGGGATCGCTGCCGTCCGAGCTGGCCGGCAAGGCCTTCTGCGTCGCTTATGAGCCGGTCTGGGCCATCGGCACCGGCCTGACCCCGACCACCCCGCAGATCGAGGAGGTCCACGTCGCGATCCGCGCGACCCTGGTCGAGATGTTCGGCGAGCCCGGCAAGAGCGTGGCCATCCTCTACGGCGGTTCGGTGAAGCCGTCGAACGCAGCCGAGATTCTCGGAGCGGCCGAGGTCGGCGGGGCGCTGGTCGGCGGCGCGTCGCTGAAGGCCCAGGACTTCCTGGGCATTATCAACGCCATCTGAGACCCGCTCAGTCGGGCGGGCCCTTCAGCTCGACGGTGTTGCCTTCGGGGTCCTTGATGTAGATCGAGGGCCCTTCGCCGTCGGCCCCGAAGCGTGGTGCGGTCTCTCCGACCTCGACGCCGTAGGCGGCCAGGTGGGCGCGGATGGCGGCCTCGTCGAACGGCCGGACCACCAGGGCGAAATGATCGAGATTGCGCCCATCGGGGCCGGGCGCAGGTCCTCCCTGACGGCCCAGCTTGCCGTCGACGGTCACCAGGTCGATCAGGGACGCGCCGACGCGCATGTGGGTCATGCCCAGGTCCGGGCGGTCCCATTCCACGGGGCAGCCGAGGACGTCGCGGTAGAAGGCGACCATCTTCTCCTTGTCGACGATGCGCAGGACGATGTGGTCGAGGCCGGCGGTCTGGATCGGATGGCTCATGCCGTTCTAGTTAGGCCGCCCGCCAGCCGTTGCTAGAGCAACAGTCCGAACAGGCGGCAGTCGCGATGTTCGCCGTCGCGCAGGACATGGCCGCGCAACAGGCCTTCTTCCTCGAAGCCGAGCTTCTCGAGCAGGGCGTCGGACCGCAGATTGCCCAGGTGCGTGCGGGCCGAGAGCCGCCGCAGGCCCATCGTCGCGGCGTGGCCGACGACCGAGCGCATGGCCTCTAGGGCATAGCCCTGGCCCCATGCCCCGCGCCCCAACATGAAGCCGATCTCGGCGCGCTTGTGCCAGCGGTCGATGTCGGAGAGATCGCAGGCGCCGAGGAACGTGTCGCTGTCCAGGGTGTGGATGGTCCAGTGCACGGCCTTGCCGGCGTCGGCTGCGGCGACCTGGCCTTCGACGATGACGCGGACCAGGTCGGGGTCGTCGACCTCGGCGATGTCCCAGTGGGCCATCACTTCAGGGTCGCTCAGCAGCGGAAACAGCAGCTCGGCGTCGGACGCCGTCAGCGGTCGCAGACTGAGGCGTTCGGTTTCCAAAATCATGACCTTGTCCGAGCGATGCGACGCGCTAGCTATGGCTTTACGCGCTGCCTGGTGGTAGATCGCGCGCTTCATTTCGGAGCGGGGGACCGCCCGAAGTCATTGGATACGTCATGCTGCTCGGCATTCTGCTCACCATTCACGTCATCGTCTGCATCGCCCTGATCGCTGTGGTTCTGCTGCAACGGTCCGAAGGCGGCGCCCTGGGCATGGGCGGGGGCAACACCGGTTTCATGACGGCGCGCGGCGCCGGCGACCTGCTGACCCGCACGACGTGGATCCTCGGCGGCGTGTTCTTTGTGCTCAGCCTGACGCTGACGATTCTGGCCGGCCAAGAGCGCGGCGCCTCGTCGGTCGTCGATCGCATCAAGGTGCAAGGCCTCGATCCGAACCAGCTGAACCAGCCGGCCGCCCCGCAACCGGCGGCCCCGAGCGCGCCTAGCGACGCGCCCGCGCCGCTGAGCGCGCCGACCCCGCAGGTCCGCAGCCCCTTCGAAGCGCCGGCCGCGCAAGTTCCGGCCGCGCCGCAGACCGCCCCTGCGGCGCCGTCCAACCCCTAAGCCCCGTTATGATCGTGAGCCCCACTGAAAAGCCGCTTCGGCGGCTCGTTCGGCGTTTGTGCGCGCCGCATCTCGCAGAACCCTGCTCTCAATCCACAGGGTTTGGCGAAACGCCGCAGGGCGCCCGACGCGAATCGGAGGTAATCTGAACGCCCATGGCCCGGTACATTTTCATCACCGGCGGCGTGGTCTCCTCCTTGGGAAAAGGTCTCGCGTCCGCCGCCCTTGGCGCGCTCCTGCAGGCTCGCGGCTATAAGGTCCGCCTGCGCAAGCTCGATCCCTATCTGAACGTCGATCCGGGGACGATGAGCCCCTATCAGCACGGCGAGGTCTTCGTGACCGACGACGGGGCTGAGACCGACCTCGACCTGGGGCACTACGAGCGCTTCACCGGTGTGAACGCCACCAAGGCGGACAACATCACCACCGGTCAGATCTACAAGACGATCATCGAGAAGGAGCGCCGCGGCGACTATCTCGGCGCGACGGTGCAGGTGATCCCGCACGTCACCGACGAGATCCGCAACTTCGTGCTCTCCGATCCGGGCGAGGGCGTCGACTTCGTGCTGGTCGAGATCGGCGGCACGGTCGGCGACATCGAGGGCCTGCCGTTCTTCGAGGCGATCCGCCAGCTGGGCCAGGAACTGCCCCGCGGCCACGCCTGCTACATTCATCTGACCTTGCTGCCGTACATCAAGACGGCCGGCGAGATGAAGACCAAGCCGACCCAGCACTCCGTCAAGGAACTCCGCTCGATCGGCATCCAACCGGACATCCTGCTTTGCCGTTGCGAGCAGCCGATCCCGGCCGGCGAACGCCGCAAGATCGGCCAGTTCTGCAATGTGCGGGAAAGCGCCGTGATCCAGGCGATGGACTCGCCGAACATCTATCACGTGCCGCTCGACTACCACGCCCAGGGGCTGGACCGCGAAGTGCTGTCGGTGTTCGGCATGCTCGACACCGCGCCGGCGCCGGACCTGTCGCGCTGGCAGTCGATCTCCAACACCCTGACGCACCCGGACGGCGAGGTGAACATCGCCGTCGTCGGCAAGTACACCGGTCTGACCGACGCCTATAAGTCGCTGGTCGAGGCGCTGGTGCACGGCGGTGTCGCCAACAATGTCCGCGTCAAGTTCGACTGGATCGAGGGCGAGGCCTTCGAGCGCGAGGAGGGGCTGATCTCCGAGCGCCTGACCGGGGTCCACGGCGTTCTGGTGCCGGGCGCCTTCGGCGAGCGCGGCTCGGAAGGCATGATCCGCGCGGTCCGCTTCGCGCGCGAGCACGAGATCCCGTACTTCGGCATCTGCTTCGGCATGCAGATGGCGATGATCGAGGCGGCGCGGAACCTGGCCGGCATCAAGCAGGCCTCGTCCACCGAATTCGGGCCGACCTCGGAGCCGATCGTCGGGTTGATGACCGAATGGGTGCGCGGCAACGAGCGCGAGACCCGCAGGGCAGGCGACGACCTGGGCGGCACCATGCGCCTGGGGGCCTATGAGGCGGTGCTGACGCCCGGCTCCAAGGTCTCGGAGATCTACGGCTCGAGCACGATCAGCGAGCGTCACCGGCACCGCTACGAGGTGAACATCAGCTATCGCGCCGCGATCGAGAACACCGGCCTGTCCTTCTCCGGCCTCTCGCCCGACGGCGTGCTGCCGGAAATCTGCGAGCGCAGCGATCACCCGTGGTTCGTCGGCGTCCAGTTCCACCCGGAACTGAAGAGCCGCCCGTTCGACCCGCACCCGCTGTTCACCGGCTTCATCGGCGCGGCCAAGGAGCGCAGCCGCCTGGTCTAGGCGGCGCAGACCCGCGTCCTCCGGTTCGACTTCCCCGGCCGCGCATGCGTGCCGGGGATCCATATGCGTCGGCGTCTTTGCCTTGAGCGCGATGTGTATGGATGGCCGGGACCTGCGGCCCGGCCATGACGACGGAGCAGGGGGCGGCGACGCTCCCCAGATCGGTTCGCCCGGGTTAGGCTCTAGCCATGCTCACCCGCGACGACGTCCGCCGTATCGCGCTGGCCCAGCCCGAGGCCTATGAGGCCGATCACCACGGCATGCCGTCGTTTCGCGTAGGCAAGAAGATCTTCTGCACGATCCACCAGGACCTGCCGCGGGCGATGCTCAAGCTCGACCCGGAGGATCAGCGCAACCTGAGCGAGGGCAGGCCAGGGGTGATCGAGCCGGTCGCGGGTTATTGGGGCAAGAACGGCTCGACTTTCGTGTGGTTCGAGCGAATCGATGAGGCCGACTTGGCGGGGCTGATGCGCATGGCCTGGGTTCAGGTGGCGTCTAAAGCCTTGCAGGCGAACGTTTTGCGCGGGATTCACAAGGGCGGTTGAAACCGCGGACGTTTTCCGGCATACACCCGCGCTCACGTCGGCGGCCGCCCGTTCGGCCGCCTTCTCCTTTTTCTACGCCTGCGAGATTTTCCGATGGCCGTTCCGAAGCGAAAAGTATCCCCCTCGCGGCGCAACATGCGACGCTCGCACCACGCGCTGGGCGCCAACTCCTATGTCGAAGACAAGGAAACCGGCGAACTGAAGCGTCCGCACCACGTGGACCTGAAGACCGGCATGTACAAGGGCCGCCAGGTCATCACGCCGAAGGCCGACTAAGCCTTTCAGGTGTTGCAGCGCTACGGCGCTGAGAGTTTCGAGATCCCCCGTCCGGACCCCGGGCGGGGGATTTTGTTTGCGCTCAGGTCAGCAGGCGGACCGCCTCAGCCTCGACTGATACGCCGGTCTCTTCCAGTGCGAACACCGCGACCGCCGTTCCCGGCCAATCCTCCCGGCCATAGACGGCGATCCCGCTGCCAGGACCGCCGCCGGTATGCCCCTCGGCCAGGAAGCCGCCTTCTGTTGTCGAGCGCATCAGGCCCAGGCCATAGCTGGGCGTCTTCCAGACCGGTCCGGCGAACTGCGGCAGGGCGTGGCTCTGGCGCATGGCGGCGACGCTGGACGCCTGCAGCGGCGAGGCTCGTCCTAGCAGCCCCGCCAACAGCCGCGCGGCCTCGACTAACGGTCCTACGAACAGGCCATGATAGACCCAGTCGGGGTGATAGCAGGCAGCCGAGCCCATCTCGACGTCAGCCAGGTCCTTGCGGCTGACCGCCAACCGGGCCTCGACGCCCAGCGGCTCCAGGACCAGTTCACGCGCAGCATCACACAGATGGCCATGATGGGCGGCCTCGATCCGCTGGCGAGCTTCCAGATAGCCGATGTTCGAATAGCCCCAGCCCTGACCGGGCGGGAAGGCGGCGGTGTCGGCGCCAGCGCGGGCGCGAAGCTCCGCGGCAGGCCAGGGCTGATCTCCCTTTGCGACCGCCTCATGATAGGCGGGCAAAGGCCCGTAGTCCTTGATCCCGGCCTCGTGACGCAGCAACTGGCGCAGACTGTAGCCGGGCGCGGCCCCGTCAAGATCAAGGCGGCCGAGCTCGGCCAGGCGCAGGGTTGTCGCAGCAATGATCGTCTTGCTGAAGCTCCACCAGGGAACGGGCACGTCGGCGTCTTGCGCCTCGCGGATCGCGCCATCTTCGACAAAGACCGTGGCGTGGGCGGGCATCCGGGCCTCCTTGCGATCGCGATCAGAAGCCTGCGTTCAGGTCGGGTCAAGCCAAGGCCCGATTTGCCCCGGGCGGCGAAGGTGGCTAAACGAACGCGCGCCTTTCCGCCTGAAGACTTGGAGCTCCCATGACCGAAATCATCGACATCACAGCCCGTGAAATCCTGGATAGCCGCGGCAATCCGACGGTCGAGGTCGATGTCGTCCTGGAAGATGGCTCGCTGGGTCGCGCAGCGGTCCCGTCCGGGGCCTCCACGGGCGCGCACGAGGCGGTAGAGAAGCGGGACGGGGACAAGAGCCGCTATGGCGGCAAGGGCGTCCTGCAGGCCGTCGAGGCCGTCAACACCGAGATCTATGACGCGCTGTCGGGCTTCGACGCCGAGGACCAGCGCCGCCTGGACCAGCGCCTGATCGAGCTGGACGGCACGCCGAACAAGGCCCGCCTGGGCGCCAACGCCATCCTGGGCGTCAGCCTGGCGACCGCCAAGGCCGCGGCGATCAGCGCCGGCCTGCCGCTTTATAAGTACGTCGGCGGCGTCTCGGCCCGCGTGCTGCCGGTGCCGATGATGAACATCATCAACGGCGGCGCCCACGCCGACAACCCGATCGACATCCAGGAATTCATGATCCTGCCGACCGGCGCGCCGACCTTCGCCGAAGGCCTGCGCATGGGCGCGGAGATCTTCCATGGCCTGAAGAAGGCCCTGAAGGACGCCGGCCACAACACCAACGTCGGCGACGAGGGCGGCTTTGCGCCCAATATCGGTTCGGCCGAAGAAGCCCTGGCCTTCATCGTCAAGGCGGGCGAGGCGGCCGGCTACAAGGCCGGTTCGGACTTCCAGCTGGGCCTCGACGTCGCCTCGACCGAGTTCTTCAAGGGCGGCAAGTACGTGCTGGAAGGCGAGGGCAAGACCCTCGATCCGGCCGGCATGGTCAAGTACCTGGAAGGCCTGGTGAAGAACTTCCCGATCGTCAGCATCGAGGATGGCGCCGCCGAGGACGACCTTGAGGGCTGGAAGCTGCTCACCGAGGCCCTGGGCGGCAAGGTCCAGCTGGTCGGCGACGACCTGTTCGTGACCAACCCGGCGCGCCTGTCGATGGGCATCGACAAGGGCCTGGCCAACTCCATCCTGGTCAAGGTCAACCAGATCGGCACGCTGTCCGAGACCATGGACGCCGTCGAAATGGCGCACCGCGCCGGCTACACCTCGGTGATGAGCCACCGTTCGGGCGAGACCGAGGATTCGACCATCGCCGACCTGGCGGTCGCGATGAACTGCGGTCAGATCAAGACCGGCTCGCTGGCCCGTTCGGACCGCACCGCCAAGTACAATCAACTGCTGCGCATCGAGGAAGAGCTGGGCGACCAGGCGATCTACCTCGGCGCCAAGGCGCTGAAGCAGCGCTAGGACGGCTCACGTCTCGGCGGGCAGGATTTTTCGCATCCGGCCCGCCGAGCCGGTGTTTGTAACCGGAAATTAAGCACGTTTGCGTGAGATGTCGCTGATCAGGAGTCCTGGATTTCGTCCGTGTTCGCGCGCTTCCGCCCATATCTGCCGACCGCGGCGCTCGTACTCCTGATCCTCTATTTCGGGTTCCACGCCTTCACGGGCGAGCGTGGCCTTCTGTCTTCCACGCAAAGGGACGCGGCGCTGGCCGCCAAGTCCAAGGAACTCGCCGAGCTGCGCGTCCAGCGCCAGGACCTGGAGGCCCGCGCCAAGCTGCTGCGCGACACAAGCCTCTCTGCCGATCTACTGGAAGAACGTGCCCGTTCCCTGCTAGGTTTCGGGCATCCGAACGACTATGTGGTCCGCGTGAAGCCCTAGGGCGGATTCGTTCGTTCATAAACGACCCGAAAGCGTGGAATTTAACCGCGCAAAATCATTCCTACGGGAGAGACAGATGGCGCGTGGGCAAACCAGCTCCGCAGCTAAGCGAAAGAGCAATGACTCGGACGGCGGCGCCGTAGGCGTCGTAAGCAAGGACGAGCTACTCAAGTACTATCGCGACATGTTGCTGATCCGCCGCTTCGAGGAGCGGGCCGGCCAGCTCTACGGCATGGGCCTGATCGGCGGCTTCTGCCACCTCTACATCGGCCAGGAAGCGATCGCGGTCGGCGTGCAGGCGATCAAGGAGCCCGGCGACCAGGTCATCACCGGCTACCGCGACCACGGCCACATGCTCGCCTGCGGGATGGACCCGCGCGAGGTCATGGCCGAGCTGACCGGCCGGGCCGGCGGCTCGTCGAAGGGCAAGGGCGGGTCGATGCACATGTTTTCGACCGAGGCCGACTTCTACGGCGGCCACGGCATCGTCGGCGCGCAGGTCGCGCTGGGCACCGGGCTGGCGCTGGCCAACCACTACCGCGACAACAAGAAGGTCTCGTTCACCTACTTCGGCGACGGGGCGGCCAACCAGGGGCAGGTCTACGAGAGCTTCAACATGGCTCGGCTGTGGAACCTGCCGGTCGTCTACGTGATCGAGAACAACCAGTACGCCATGGGCACATCGATCGAGCGCTCCTCGTCCGAGACCCATCTCTACAAACGCGGCTCGTCGTTCCGGATCCCCGGCGAAGAGGTCGACGGCATGGACGTGCTGGCGGTCAAGGCCGCGGCCCAGAAGGCCGCCGACTACGCCCGCTCGGGCGAGGGGCCCTACATCCTGGAGATGAAGACCTACCGCTACCGTGGTCACTCGATGAGCGACCCGGCCAAGTACCGGACCCGCGACGAGGTCGACGAGGTGCGCAAGACCCGCGACCCGATCGATCACGTCCAGGAATTGCTGGAAAAGAACGGCTGGGCCGACGAAGCGGCGCTCAAGGCCATCGACGCGGAGGTGAAGGCGATCGTCGCCGACGCCGCCGAATTCGCCCGCACCTCGCCCGAGCCGGAACCCTCCGAACTCTACACGGACGTCTACCTGGAGGCCGCTCAGTGACCGACGTCCTTATGCCTGCGCTTTCCCCGACCATGGAGGAGGGCACGCTCGCCAAGTGGCACGTGAAGAAGGGCGACGCCGTTCGTTCGGGCGACGTGATCGCCGAGATCGAGACCGACAAGGCGACCATGGAGGTCGAGGCCGTCGATGAAGGGACCGTCGAGGAGATCCTGGTCCCCGAAGGCTCCGAGGGCGTGAAGGTGAATACCCCGATCGCCCGGCTGTCGGGCGATGGCGCGCCGGCTGCCGCTCCGCCGCCCGCGGGCGAGGCGGAGAAGGCCGCGCCTGTCGCCGCGGCGGCCCAGACGGAAGGCGCTGCGACCGCTCCCGTGGTTCCGAAGGTCGAGCTGCGCGATCCTGACCTGCCCGAAGGCGCCAAGCTCGTGAAGACCACCATCCGCGACGCCCTGCGCGACGCGATGGCCGAGGAGATGCGCAAGGACGACAAGGTCTTCCTGATGGGCGAGGAAGTCGCCCAGTACCAGGGCGCCTACAAGGTCAGCCGCGACCTGCTGCAGGAGTTCGGCGACAAGCGCGTCATCGACACCCCGATCACCGAGTACGGGTTCGCCGGCCTCGGCGTCGGCGCGGCGATGGCGGGCCTGAAGCCGATCGTCGAGTTCATGACCTGGAACTTCGCCATGCAGGCGATCGACCACATCATCAACTCGGCCGCCAAGACGCTCTACATGTCCGGCGGGCAGATCAAATGCTCGGTCGTGTTCCGCGGCCCGAACGGCGCGGCGGCCCGCGTGGGCGCCCAGCACAGTCAGGACTATTCGGCCTGGTACGCCCAGGTCCCGGGTCTGAAGGTCGTCGCCCCCTATGACGCGGCCGACGCCAAGGGCCTGCTGAAGGCGGCGATCCGCGACCCGAACCCGGTCGTCTTCCTTGAGCACGAGATGATGTACGGGCAGGAGTTCGACGTTCCCGAGGACGTCGACTGGGTGGTGCCGATCGGCAAGGCCAAGGTCCGCCGCGAGGGCAAGGACGTCACCATCACCGCCCACTCGCGGATGGTCGGCCTGGCCTTGAAGGCGGCCGAGGAGCTGGCCGCCGACGGCATCGAGGCCGAGGTCATCGACCTGCGCACCCTGCGTCCGCTGGACCACGAGACCATCGTCGAGAGCGTGAAGAAGACCAACCGACTGGTCACCGCCGAAGAAGGCTGGGGCCCGATGGGCGTCGGCGCCGAGGTGGTGGCGCGGGTGCTGGAGCACGCCTTCGACTACCTGGACGCGCCGCCGGCCCGCGTGCACCAGAAGGACGTGCCGCTGCCCTATGCGGCCAATCTGGAGGCCCTCTCGCTGCCCTCGGTCGAGGACATCGTGAAGGCGGCCAAGGCGGTCGCCTACAAGTGATGACCCGCCGCGCATGACCACGCTCGCTGGCCATTGCCACTGCGGCGCGATCCGGGTGGAGCTTGAGACCGGCAAGCCGGCCGGCGAGCTTCCGTTGCGGTCCTGCCAATGCGGCTTTTGTCGGCGGCACGGGGCCATGACCACCAGCGACCCGGACTGCCGGCTCAATATCGAGGCGGCGCCGGGATCGCTCAATCGCTACCGGTTCGGGCGGCGATTGGTGGACGCGTTGCTTTGCGAAGAGTGCGGCGTCTACGTCGCCTCGGTCATGCAGATAGAAGACAGGATGCTCGCCACGCTGAACGTGGCGGGCGTCGCCCTCGACGGGTTCTCCGGCCGCTCTGGTGAACCTGTCGCCTATGACGACGAAACTGACGAGGACAGGCTGGCCCGGAGAAAGGCGCGCTGGACGCCCACCGTGCTTGTCGAAGCCTCGCCCAGCGCCTGAGAAGCTTGAAGATGTCCATTGATGTTCTGATGCCCGCGCTCTCTCCGACCATGGAGGAGGGCACGCTCGCCAAGTGGCATGTGAAGAAGGGCGACAAGGTCTCGTCCGGCGACGTGATCGCCGAAATCGAGACCGACAAGGCGACCATGGAGGTCGAGGCCGTCGACGAGGGCGTGGTCGAGGACATCCTGGTGCCGGAAGGCTCCGAGGGCGTGAAGGTCAACACTCCTATCGCCCGCCTGAGCGGCGACGACGCGGCCGCCGCGCCGCCGGCTCCCAAGGCCGAACCGGCGAAGGCGGAGGCTCCGAAGGCTGAGCCCGCCAAGGCCGAGGCGCCTAAGCCCGCTCCGGCGCCGGTTGCGGCGGCGCCTGCGCCCGCTCGGGCCTCGGGCGAGCGGATCTTCGCCTCGCCGCTGGCGCGGCGGATCGCCGAGCAGAAGGGCCTGGACCTCGGCCAGGTGCAGGGCTCGGGCCCGCATGGGCGGATCATCAAGCGCGACGTCGAAGGCGCGACGCCCCAGGTCGCCAAGCCGGCCGCCGCTGCGGCTACGAGCGCCGCGGCCCCGCGTCAGGCGCTGAGCCTCGCCCAGATGGGCATACCGGACGGCAGCTACGACCTCATTCCGTTGGACGGCATGCGCAAGACCGTCGCGCGGCGGATGACCGACAGCTTCCGCGATGTGCCGCACTTCCCGCTGACCATCGATCTGGAGATCGACGGCCTGCTGTCCAGCCGCGCCAAGATCAACGCCATGCTGGAGAAGCAGGGCGTGAAGGTCAGCGTCAACGACCTGGTGATCAAGGCCGCCGCCGTGGCCCTGAAGCAGGTGCCGGAGGCGAATGCGTCGTACTCGCCCGAAGGCATCGCCATGCACCATAACGCCGACATCGCCATGGCGGTGGCGATCGAGGGCGGGCTGATCACCCCGATCATCCGCAAGGCCGAGACCAAGGGCCTGGCCCAGATCGCAGTCGAGGCTAAGGACCTGGCCGAGCGGGCCCGCACCCGCAAGCTGAAGCCCGAAGAGTTCCAGGGCGGCACCTTCTCGGTGTCGAACCTGGGCATGTTCGGCATCAAGTCGTTCGGCTCGATCATCAACGAGCCGCAGGGCTGCATTCTGTCGGTGGGCGCGGGCGAACCGCGGCCGGTGGTCAAGAACGGCCAGCTGGCGATCGCCACGGTGATGACCGTCACCTTGTCCTGCGATCACCGCGTGGTGGACGGCGCGACCGGCGCGCGCTGGCTGCAGGCCTTCAAGGCCCTGATCGAAGACCCCATCACGATGATCGTCTGAGGAAGCAGTAAGTCATGGATTTCGACGTCATCGTCATCGGCTCGGGGCCCGGCGGCTATGTGACCGCCATCCGCGCCAGCCAGCTCGGCTTCAAGACCGCCATCGTCGAGCGCGAAGCGCTGGGCGGCGTCTGCCTCAACTGGGGCTGCATCCCCACCAAGGCCCTGCTGAAGTCCGGCGAGGCCTACGAGAACCTCAGCCACATGGCCGACTACGGCCTCAAGATCGAGAAGGCGAGCTTCGACTTCAGCAAGATCATTGAGCGTTCGCGCAAGGTCGCCGGCCAGCTGAACTCGGGCGTCGCCTTCCTGATGAAGAAGCACAAGATCGAGGTCATCGAGGGCGTCGCCAAGCTCGAAAAGGGGCAGGGCGCGCCGAAGGTGGTCGTGGCGCTGAAGGCGGGCGGCGCGCGGACGGTGCAGGCCAAGCACGTGATCCTGGCCACCGGCGCGCGGGCGCGCACGGTCCCGGCGATCGGCATGGAGCCGGACGGCGAGCGCATCTGGACCTATCGCGAAGCGATGGTTCCGAAGGCGGCCCCGAAGTCGCTGATCGTCATCGGCTCGGGCGCCATCGGCATCGAGTTCGCCAGCTTCTACAGGGCGTTGGGCTCGGACGTGACCGTGATCGAGGCGTTGCCGCGCATCCTGCCGGTCGAGGACGAGGAGGTTTCGAAGACCGCCCACAAGGCGTTCGAGAAGCGTGGCCTGAAGTTCCGGGTCGGCGCCAGCGTCAAGAAGCTGTCCAAGTCCAAGGCCGGCGTGACCATCGAACTGGAAGCCGGCGGCAAGGCCGAGACGCTCGAGGCCGACATCGCCATCGTCGCCATCGGCATCGTCGGCAATGTCGAGGACCTGGGGCTGGAGGCTCTGGGCGCGAAGGTCGAGAAGACCCACGTGGTCACAGACGCCCATGGCGGGACCGGCGTGCCGGGCCTCTACGCGATCGGCGATGTCGCCGGCCCGCCCTGGCTGGCGCACAAGGCCAGCCACGAAGGCGTCCACTGCATCGAGCACATCGCCGGCCTGAAGCCTAACAACCTCAGCTCGCCGATCCCCGGCTGCACCTATTCGACGCCGCAGATCGCCTCTGTCGGTCTGACCGAGGCGCAGGCCAAGGAGCAGGGGATCGAGGCCAAGGTCGGCCGCTTCCCGTTCAAGGTGAACGGCAAGGCGATCGCCGCCGGCGAAACCGACGGCTTCGTGAAGACCGTTTTCGACGGCAAGACCGGCGCGCTGATCGGCGCGCACATGATCGGCGCGGAAGTCACCGAGATGATCCAGGGCTTCACCCTGGCCATCACCCTGGAGGCCACGGAGGAGGAGGTGTTCGCCACCGTCTTCCCGCACCCGACCCTGAGCGAGGCGATGCACGAGGCCGCGCTCGACGCCTATGGACGCGTCCTGCACATCTGAGTCAGGCGGGGGCGCCGATCCTGGCGCCCTCGGACTACAGCCGTCGGCGGCGACCGCGGCGCATGGCGTCCAGGCTCCAGGCGCCGCCGCCGGCGAACACCAGATAGAAGAAGACGAAGCAGTACAGGATCGCCGGCTCGCCGCCGTTGAGCGCCGGCCAGAATCCCTGCGAGGCGTGGGCGATGAAGTAGGCCGCCGCCATCTGCCCGGAGCAGACGAAGGCCGCCAGCGGGGTGAACAGCCCCAGCGCCAGCAGGCCGCCGCCGATCACCTCGATCCAGGCCGCCGCCAGCAGCATCATCGGCAGTGGGTCCGGCGCGCCCGGCTGCGGCGCCGGGAAGTGAAACAGCTTCATCAGCCCATGCTCCATGAAGAGCAGGGCCGCAATGATGCGCAACAGGCTCAGCACCCGCGGCGCCCAGGCCTCGAGGTTCGGCATGGCAGTCCCTCCCAATCGGCGCCGGACGCGGCGCGATGCCGTCGGGATCAGGCGGCGCGGCGCCCGTCAGCCTCCGCCATCCGCATGATCGCCACATAGTCGGTCTTGCCGGTGCCGAGCACCGGGATCTCGGTCACCCGGATGATCTTGCGCGGCACCGCCAGCTCTGGCGCCCCGATGGTCTGGGCATGGGCGACCAGCGGGCCGGGATCGGCGTCGCGGCGATCGGTGACCAACACCAGGCGCTCGCCCTTCTTGGGGTCGGGCATGGCGATGACCGCGTGGCGGCTGTCGGGCCAGACGGCGGTGGCGATGTCCTCGGCGGCGGTCAGCGAGACCATTTCGCCGCCGATCTTGGCGAAGCGTTTCACTCGCCCGAGGATCTTGATCCAGTTGTCGTCAGTGATGTCGACCACGTCACCCGTGTCGTGCCAGCCGCCCGGCGGCGGTTCGAGGCCGTTCTCGGTGAGGTAACCGGCCATGACGTTGGGGCCACGGACGTACAGGCGGCCGCCGCCCGGGATGCCTTCGACCTTTTCCAGCTTGATCTCCATGCCTGGCAGCAGGCCGCCGACAGTGCCGCGACGGTTGTCGGTGGGCTTGTTCACGGCGATCACGGGCGAGGCCTCGGTCGCGCCATAGCCCTCAAGCACCGGGATGTCGCCGAAGCGGTCGCGGATCAGGTTGTGGGTTTCGTCGCGCACCTTCTCGGCGCCGCAGACGATGAACTTCAGGCCCGACAGCTCATCGCGCTCGGCGGCGCGGGCGTACTGATTGAGGAAGGTGTCGGTCGCGAACAGGATCGAGGCACCGGTGTCCTTGATCAGCGGCGGGATCTGCTTGACGTGCAGCGGCGAGGGATACTCGAACGCCTTCATGCCCTTCAGCAGCGGCAGCAGCACCCCGCCGGTGAGGCCGAAGCAGTGGAAGGTCGGCAGCGGGTTGAACATCACCCACGACGGGTCGAGCGGGATGTGGGCGGCGACCTGCTCGACATTGGCGATCAGGTTCGATTGGCTGAGGATCACCCCGCGCGGCGCGCCGAAGCTGCCGGAGGTGAACAGGATCACGCCCGGGTCCGACGGCTTGGTGGCGGCGCGGAAGCGCTTGGGGAAGGCGCCGGCCGCGGCCGCGAACAGCTTGTCAGACAGGCCGACCGTCTCGCGTACGTCTTCGAGATAGGTGACCGTCGCCAAGGGCTCCAGGGCGTCGATCAGGTCGTGCAGCTTGCCCTGCTCGATGAAGCGGTGGGAGGTGAGCACGCGCTTGACCCCGGCCAGCTCGCAGGCGGCCTTCAGGTTGCGGATGCCGGCCGTAAAGTTGAGCATCGCCGGGGTGCGGCCGAAGGCGTGCAGGGCGAAGAAGGTGACGACCGCGCCGGCGCTGGCCGGCAGCATGACGCCGACGCGCTCGCCTTCGGTGGTCATGTCCGCGATCTTGCGCCCCAGGGCGAACGAGGCGCGGATCAGGTCGGTATAGGTGAGCGGTTTGCGCTCCTGGTCTTCCAGGATCGGCTTCTTGGCGCCGTAGGTGGCGCGCGCATCGACCAGCGCATCGAAAAGTGAGCGCTCGCACGAACGCGGATCAAAAGAACGCGACAAAGGCGAAAACCTCCCCGAACGTCTCGCCGATTATTGTTGGGCGCGAGCCTATCGCCGACGCCGGTGGTTGAAAAGATGCGTAACAGGTCGTGAGCTTCGGCCTGCGCGTCAAGTGCGGAAAGGCGCTTAAGGCCTTGCCGGAACTGCCGAAATCGTCGCAGCCGTGACCGTGGGTTGGCGGGCGTCGATGAAGGCCCCCACAGCGTCGAGCCAGGGGCCGCGCCAGCGATCAGACTCGATATGCAGGGCGCTGCGAGCGCCGCTCAGGGTGGTGGCGGTGCAATCGGCCAACTGCCGGCAGAAGGCGCCGGCGCGCCGGTCGGGGTTCAGCATCAGGACAGGCGCGCGGACCTGTCGTGCGCCGGATTCCAGGACCCGGCTGGCGGTCTCGAAGGCATTGGTCCAGCCAAGGCTGGGGCCGGCGAGGCGCAGGTCGGGATTGGCCGTCATCCAGGCGTGGCCGACCTGTCCGCGCCAGGCGTCGTGGGTTCGGCCCGCGGCGAGGTCGTCGGCGCGCTCGCGGCTCCAGGGCTTCCAGCCCGGCGGCGGTTTGGAGGCGCGCTTCACAGGCCCAAGAAGGGCCTTTTCCGGCGGTTCGGCGATCTGCGGCGAGCTGGCGATCACGCCGTCCGTCCTCAGCCCCGAGCGGACCGCGCTGAGCGCGACGACCGCGCCGTCGGCCTGGGTCAGCAGGATGAGCGGCGTTTCGGGCGTCGGGCGGACCACGACCCGCACCAGTTCGCGCAGGGCGGCGACCTCCGGATCGAAGGAGGGGGTGAAGCCGAGGTCGCGCGGCAGGACGTAGCGTCCGGAGCCGCCCTGGCCGGCGCGGTCGAGGATCCAGACCGTGCAGCCGCGCTCGATCAGGTCCGAGGCGGTCTCGAACCAGAGTTCGGCGGTTTCGCCGTAGCCGGGTACGATCACCACGGTGGCGACCGGAACGCGCCGGGTGCTGGCCACGCCATATCGCTGCAGCGGCTGGTCGCCGACGCCGATATAGCCCCAGGCCCAGCCCTCCGGCGGATAGAACCGCGGCGCGAGCGAGGCCGGGGTGCGGCTTTCGGCGAACGGTTCGCGGCCGCCGTCGCGCTCGCAGGCCGCAAGCGAAAGAAGCAGAGCGGCGAGCAGAAACGCGCGAACCATGGCCGAGTTTGACCATGCGTCGCCGGGCCGCTCAATCACGCCTTGATCCGAAGGGGCAGAAAGCCGATCTAGGCCTCATGGCGACCGTCATCGACACCCTCGGGGGGCCACGGCCCCGACATCCCGAAAAGCAGTCGCGCCCCGACACGCCGATCCTGCGAAAGCCGGAATGGCTGCGCGTGCGCGCGCCGGGCTCGCCCGGCTACAACGCCACACGCTCGATCGTGAAGGAGCATGGGCTCACCACGGTCTGCGAGGAGGCGGCCTGCCCGAATATCGGCGAGTGCTGGAGCCAGAGCCACGCCACCATGATGATCATGGGCGAGATCTGCACCCGCGCCTGCGCCTTCTGCAACGTCAGCACCGGCAAGCCGCTGCCGCTCGATCCGACCGAGCCGGCGCGCGTCGCCGACGCGGTCCGCAAGATGGGGCTGAAGCATGTGGTCATCACCTCGGTCGACCGGGACGACCTGGCCGACGGCGGCGGCGCGCACTTCGCCGCGGTGGTGCATGCGATCCGCGCGGCCGCGCCCGGCACCACGATCGAGATCCTGACCCCGGACTTTCTGCGCAAGGCCCCGAGCGCGGCCGAGATCGTCATCGACTCCAAGCCGGACGTCTTCAACCACAACCTCGAGACGGTGCCGCGGCTCTATCTCTCGATCCGCCCGGGCGCGCGCTACTACCACTCGCTGCGGCTGCTGGAGCGGGTGAAGGAGCGCGACCCCAACCAGTTCACCAAGTCCGGCCTGATGGTCGGGCTGGGCGAGGCCAAGGAAGAGGTCATGCAGGTGATGGACGACATGCGGTCGGCCGGCGTCGACTTCCTGACCATCGGCCAGTACCTCCAGCCGACGCGCAAGCACGCGGCCATCGACCGCTTCGTGACGCCCGACGAGTTCAAAGCCTATGAGGAAATCGCGCGAGCCAAGGGGTTCCTGATGGTCTCCGCCAGCCCGCTGACCCGCTCGTCGCACCACGCCGGTGAGGACTTCGCGCGGCTCAAGGCGGCGCGGATCGCCAAGGACGCGGCGGCCTAACCGCTTGCCGCGTCACCATATCGAGAAGGTGCTGCCCTATGCGCCCGACCAGCTGTTCGCGCTGGTCGGAGACGTGGAGGCCTATCCGCAGTTCGTGCCCTGGGTTCAGTCGATGCGGACCTGGAACCATACGACGCCAGGCGAGGGAATCAGCCAGTTCGACGCCAAGGTCGGGGTGGGCTTCTCGTTCCTGAAAGAAGCCTTCTCGACCCGCGTGCGGCGGGACGCGAACGCGCGGCAGATCGATGTGCAGCTGCTGTCCGGGCCCTTCAAGCACCTGTTGAACCGCTGGCGCTTCGTCGAGGCGCCGGGCGGAACCCGGATCGAGTTCGACATCGATTTCGAGTTCAAGACCCGGCTGCTCACGGGCGTTCTGGACGCCAACTTCAACCATGCCGTCGAGCGGCTGATGGCCTGCTTCGAAGGGCGGGCGAGGGCGCTCTACCCGGCTTAGGTCATACGGTCGCGCAGCGCCTGCAGCGCGGCCTGCACCGCCTGTTCCTGAATCTCGGCGCGGGTGACGCCGTCGAACAGTTCAGCGCGGTGCATCAGCGCCTGGTTCGAGCGCGCGGTGGCGATGTGGACGGTGCCCACCGGCTTCATTGGCGTGCCGCCGCCGGGGCCGGCGACGCCGGTGATCGCGACGGCGACATGGGCGTTGGACGCCTCCAGCGCGCCTTCGGCCATCATGCGGGCGACCGGTTCGGACACGGCGCCCAGATCGGCGATCAGGTCGCCAGGGACGCCGAGCAGCTCCTGCTTGGCGCGATTGGTGTAGACGATGAAGCCGCGCTCGAAGACGTCCGAGGCTCCGGGGATCGAGCAGATCGCGCCGGCCACCAGACCGCCCGTGCAGCTCTCGGCGGTGACGATGCGCAGCGAGCGCTCGCGCGCTTCGTCGATCAGCAGCCGCGCCAGGGTTTCGATCTCAAGGGAAAACATGGGGGCGACTCCAGCGGGCTCTAGGCAAGGACGAAGGCTGACCACAACATCGCCGGAGCCCCCCACACAAGCCGATTCGATCCCATGACCACGTTAGAGCGGGCCGAACGGCCAGCCGCCTCGATCTCGCCGATCCTTTTCGCGGTGACGACCTTCGCCAGCGCGGGCCTGGTTTTCCTGGTCCAGCCGATGGTGGCCAAGCTGGTTCTGCCGCTGCTAGGCGGCAGCTCCTCGGTCTGGAACACCTCGATCGCCTTCTTCCAAGCCGCGCTGCTGGTGGGCTACGGCTACGCCCACTTTCTCCAGAAAATCCGTTCGGTGCGGATCCAGGCGCTAGTGCATGTGGCGGCTCTGCTGGCGGCTGCGCTGGCCCTGCCGCTGCGGGTGACAGGAGCGTTGGGCGAGCCGTCCTCCGACTACCCGTCGCTGTGGCTGCTGGGGGTGCTGGCGGTCTCCATCGGGGCGCCGTTCGCCATCCTGTCGGCCACCGCGCCGCTGGTGCAGGCCTGGCATGCGCGCACCATCCATGCCGAGACCGGGGCCGAGCCGTATGTGCTCTACGCCGCCTCGAACCTTGGCAGCCTGCTGGCGCTGCTGGCCTATCCGGCGGTGGTCGAGCCGCTGGCCACCCTGCACGGACAGACCGCCGGCTGGAGCACGGGCTATGTCGCGTTCGTAGTACTGATGGCGACCCTGGCGCTGTTCGTCTCGCGGGCGAGGGCGGCGACGATCGAAACGCCAGCCTCCGCCGCCGGACCCGCGCCCAGCTGGCGCGACCGGGCGATCTGGATCGGCCTGGCGGCGATCCCGTCCAGCCTGATGCTCGGGGTGACGACCCACATCACCACCGACGTGGCCTCGGCGCCGTTCCTCTGGGTCATTCCGCTGGCCCTCTACCTGCTGACCTTCATCATCGCCTTCTCGGACAGGCCGATCGTCTCGCCGAAGCTGACCTTGATGCTGCAGGCCGCGGCGGTGGTCGCCTGCGCGGCCCTGATGCCGTTCAAGTCGGCCAACTTCATGCTGCAGCTGACGGTGCACCTGGCGGCGTTCTTCCTGACCGCGCTGATGTGCCACCAGGCGCTGGTCGCCCGGCGGCCCGATCCGGCGCACCTGACGGAGTTCTATCTCTGGATGTCGTTTGGCGGCGTCGTCGGCGGCGCGTTCAACGCCTTCCTGGCGCCGGTGATCTTCACCAACGTCTGGGAGTATCCCTTGGTGCTGGTGCTGGCCTGCCTGGCGCGACCGGGGCTTCAGCCCGTCGAGCCCTGGCGCTGGGCCACTTTCGCGCTGGGGGGCATCGCGGCGGCGGCCGCGCCGGTCATCGCCCTGAAGTTCGGGATGGTCGATCACTTCAAGGTCATCGTCGGCGCCCTTCTGGTCCTGGCGAGCGTCAGCGCCTTCGTGATCCGCCGCCAGATGATCGTGTTCTTCGGGCTGGTGGTCCTGCTGTCGATCTCCGCCGAGCTGGTCGGCGACCGTGTCGACGTGCGCCAGAGCTGGCGCAGCTTCTTCGGCGTCCTTCGCCAGTCGGAGATGCCCGTCCCGGCGATGGGCGGAGCGGTGAAGATGCTGTCGCACGGCACGACCTTGCACGGCGCTCAGGCCCAGGACCCGCGCTACATGTGCCGTCCTCTCGTCTACTACGCGCCGGAGACGCCGATCGGGCAGGTGTTCAGCCACGAGACCAAGCGTCCGACCCCGCTGCGGGTCGGGGCGGTGGGCCTGGGGACGGGGGCGGTCGCAGCCTATTCCCGCAAGGGCGACCACCTGACCTTCTTCGAGATCGACCCGCTGGTGATCCGGCTGTCGACCGATCCCAAGTACTTCAGCTACACGACGACCTGCGCCAAGGGGGCGATCGACTATGTCGTCGGCGACGCGCGCCTGACCCTCGCCAAGCAGCCGGCCGGAACGTTCGACGTCCTGCTGATCGACGCCTTCTCGTCAGACGCGGTGCCGGCGCACCTGCTGACCGTCGAGGCGATGAAGGGCTATCTGGCCAAGCTCAAGCCCGACGGCGTGCTCATCGTCCACCTGTCGAACCGCAATCTCGAGCTGCGCGCGCCGGCCATGGCGGTCGCCGAGGCGGCGGGAGGGTTCGCCCTGATCCAGCGCCACAGCCCGGCCAAGGGCAGCCCGCCGCTCTGGGAGTCGGCCGAGGACGCGATGATCGTGAGCCGCAGCCTGGCGGCGCTGGCGCCGTACGAGGCCGACGGCCGCTGGGCGCAGACGGACCCGACCGCGGCCCGGCCGTGGACCGACGACTACATGAACCTCGCCGGAGCGATGTACGCGCAGCTGAAGGTGAATTGGCCCTGGCTGCCCTAGAGCCCTTCCCACTCACGATGGATCATCGTGAGTGGGGAAGAAGGGCTCTAAACTCAAACAATCGACCCTGTGCATCCCGGTGCGCTTGATTCAAGCCAATCGGGACAGGGGCTAGGCGTGGGTCTCGACGGCCACGATCGCCTGGGCCAGCAGGCCCTCCTGGCGGCCGGTGAAGCCCATGCCCTCGGTGGTGGTGGCCTTCACGCTGACGCGGTCGAGCGGCACGCCTAGCAGCTGCGCCAAGCGCTCGCGCATGGCGTCGCGGTGGGGGCGGATCTTGGGCCGCTCGCAGACGAGCGTCACGTCGGCGTTGATGATCCGGCCGCCCTTGTTCGTCAGGATTTCGACCGCGTGCAGCAGGAACCTGTCGGAGGCCGCGCCCTTCCATTGCGGATCGGACGGCGGGAAGTGCTCGCCGATGTCGCCTTCGCCGATGGCGCCGAGGATCGCGTCGGTCAGGGCGTGCAGCCCGGCGTCGGCGTCGGAATGGCCGATCAGGGTCTGGTCGTGCTCGATCTTCACCCCGCATAGCCAGACGGCTTCGCCCGGGCCCCAGCGGTGCGCGTCCACGCCCTGGCCGATACGGGTGATACGCGCGCCGCCCGCCAGTTGCTCAGCCATGGCGAAGTCCTCCGGATAAGTCAGTTTCATCAGCCGCGGGTCGCCAGGCGTGATCGCCACCTTGCCGCCGGCGCGTTCGACCACGGCGGCGTCGTCGGTCGGCTCGGCGTCGGCCGGCCAGGCGCCATAGGCGTCGGTCAGCGTCGACAGGCGGAACGCCTGGGGCGTCTGGGCGCGCCACAGGCCCTCGCGCGGCACTGTCTCGGAGACCACGCCGCCGGTTCCGCGCTTGAGCGTATCGGCCATCGGCAGGGCGGGCACGGCGCCGTCGGCGTCGGCGAGCGCCGCCAGCAAGGCCTCGATGTGCGCGCCGTTCAGCAAGGGGCGGGCGGCGTCGTGGATCAGGACCGGCGTATCGGCGGGCCCGGTGACGGCCTTCAGGCCGGCCTGCACGGACTCGGCCCGGGTCGCGCCGCCCTGCACGACCGCCCAGTTGTCGACCGCCTCGAGCAGTTCGGCGGCCTCATCGATCCAGCCGTCCGCCACGACCACGACGATCTGTCGCGCGCCGGCGGCCGCAAAAGCGTCGATCGACCAGGAGAGGATGGGGCGGCCGCCCAAGCTGCGCCAGGGCTTGGGTGCTCCGGGACCGGCGCGGGTGCTGGAACCGGCGGCGACGATGACGGCTGAGAAATCCATGCGGCTTGTTTAGGGCGCATATGCCCGCTGTCTAGGCTTTACGGCGCCGCACAATTTGCCTAAAACAGAGGCGGTAGGGGTGATTACAAAATGAGCAGCGTGCTCAAGATCGGGGATGTGGAAGTCGGCGGCCGCGCCTGGATCGCGCCGATGACCGGCGTGTCCGATCTGCCGTTCCGCAAGGCCGCCAGCAAACTGGGCGCGACCTATGTCGCGACCGAGATGGTCGCCTGCGCCGAATTCTCCAAAGGCCGGCCCGACGTCGTGCGGCGCGCGGCGGTGGGCGAAGGGCTGCCGCTGATGGTCGTCCAGCTCGTCGGGCGCGAGCCGGCGCACATGGCCGAGGGCGCGCGGCTGGCGGCCCAGGCGGGCGCTCAGATCATCGACCTGAACTTCGGCTGCCCGGCCAAGGAAGTGACCGGCGTGTTGTCGGGCTCGGCGCTGATGCGCGAGCCGGAGCTGGCCGAAAGCCTGATTGCCGCGGCAGTCGATGCGGTCGACGTGCCGGTCACCGTGAAGATGCGGCTGGGCTGGGACGCGGCCTCGAAGAACGCGCCGGACATCGCCGCTCGGGCTCAGGCCAGGGGCGCGCGCGCCGTGACGATCCACGGGCGGACGCGCAGTCAGTTCTACAAGGACAGCGCCGACTGGAGCGCGGTTCGGTCGGTGACCGAGGCGGTCTCGATCCCCGTCATCGTCAATGGCGACATCACCGACGGGGACAGCGCGCGCAAGGCGCTGGCCGCCTCGGGCGCCGACGGGGTGATGGTCGGTCGCGGGGTCTATGGGCGGCCATGGGTCGCCACCCTGATCGAGGCCGAGCTGGCCGGGCGCACGTTCGAGGAGCCGCAGGCCGAGCGGCGGCTGGAGATCGCGCTGGAGCACTTCCGCGACAGCCTCAACTTCTACGGCGATCGGCTGGGGGTGCGGATCTTCCGCAAGCACCTGGCCTCCTACATCGAAAATGCGCCCTGGCCGGAGACGGCCGAGGCGCGCCGCGCCGCACGCTCGACGCTGTGCCGGCTCGACGATCCGGCGGAGGTCGAAGCCGGCCTGGCCGCCCTGTGGCGTGACCCCCAACCGAGACTGGCCGCATGAACAACCAAACCCGCGCGGCGACGTCCGGCCTGAATCTGGAGCTCCTGAAGTCGAGCGCGTTCGACGTCTCTCCGGAACCGGCGCTGGTGGTCAGCCGCGACGGGGCGCTGGTCGCGGTGAATGAGGCGGCCGAGGCGCTGTTCGGGCAAGGCCTGGGGCTGCTGACCCGAGGGCGGTTCGGCGCGGCGCTGCCGCCGGGATCGGCCCTGGTCTCGCTGCTCGAACGGGCCCTGGAGGAGGGGGTTCGGGTCCGCGAGCGGGGCGTGGAGATCAGCCTGTTCGGCCATCCGTCCTTCGAGGCGGACGGCGCGGCCGCGCCGCTCGGCGACGGCTCGGTGCTGCTGACCCTGCACGTCAAGGGCGGGGCGCTGGGCGGGGAGCGGACCGGGGCCGAGCAGGCGGGCCTGCGGACCATCGTCGGGCTCGGCCACATGCTGGCCCACGAGATCAAGAATCCGCTGGCCGGCATCCGCGGCGCGGCCCAGCTGCTGAAGGCCGGGGCGCGGGCCGAGGACGCCCCCCTGGCCCAGCTGATCGTCGATGAGACCGACCGTATCCGGCGGCTGGTCGACCGCATGGAGGCGTTCTCGGACGACGCGCTGCCGGACTGCCATCCGATCAACATCCACCAGGTCCTCGACCGGGTGAAGGCGCTGGCCGCCAACGGCGTCGCCGACGGCCTGACCTTGACCGACGACTACGATCCCTCGTTGCCGCCGGCCTATGGCGACGAGGACCAGTTGATCCAGATCTTCCTGAACCTGGTGAAGAACGCCGCTGAAGCCGCCCATGCGCGCGGCGACGGTCGCGGGGCGATCACCATCCACACGGCCTATCGGCATGGCGTGAAGGTCCGCGCCGCCAAGGGGCACGTGCTGCGCGGCGCGCCGCTGGAAGTTCGCATTCAGGACAACGGCCCAGGCGTGCCCGCGCACCTGCGCGAGAGCCTGTTCCAACCGTTCGTCAGCACCAAGACCCATGGAGCGGGCCTGGGCCTGGCCCTGGTCGCCAAGCTGGTCGCCGGGCACGGCGGCCTGATCGATTTCGAATCCGAGCCGGGGCGCACGACCTTCCGTGTGCTCCTGCCGATCGCGTCTGGAGAGGATACGCCGGCATGAATGCGATGACGAACGCCAGCAAGAAGATCCTGATCGCCGACGACGACGCGTCGATCCGGCTGGTCTTGAGCCAGGCCTTTACCCGGTTGGGCTATCAGGTCCGGGCCACCGGCAACGCCACCACCTTGCTGAAGTGGGTGTCCGACGGCGAGGGCGACCTGGTCGTCACCGACGTGGTGATGCCGGACGAGAACGTGTTCGACGTGCTGCCGCGTATCCGCAAGGAACGCCCGCGGCTGCCGGTGATCGTGATGAGCGCCCAGAACACCCTGCTGACCGCCGTCAACGCGGCCGACGCCGGGGCCTTCGACTATGTCTCCAAGCCGTTCGACCTGGACGACATGACCTCGGCGGCGCGGCGGGCTCTGTCGCGGCCGGCCGACACCGAAGCGACCAAGGCCCAGGCTCGTGCGGTGCGCGACGAGCGGCTGCCGCTGATCGGCCGCTCGGGCCCGATGCAGGACGTCTATCGCACCATCGCGCGGCTGGTCGGGGCCGACCTGACGGTGCTGATCCTCGGGGAAAGCGGCACCGGCAAGGAGCTGGTCGCCCGCGCCCTGCACGACATGGGCCGCCGCAAGGACGGTAAGTTCGTGGTCATCAACCTGGCCGCGGTTCCGCGCGAGCGGGTCGAGGCCGAGCTGTTCGGCCGCGACGACGGCGACTACGGCAAGCTGGTCGAGGCCGATGGCGGCACGCTGTTCCTCGACGAGATCGGCGACATGCCGCTGGACGCCCAGACCCGGCTGCTGCGGGTGATCGACGGTTCCGAACAGTCGGTGAACCCCAAGACCGGTCGCCCGCCGAACGTGCGGATCATCGCAGCGACCAACCGCGACCTGCGGGCGCTGATCCAGCAGGGGCTGTTCCGGGAGGACCTGTTCTTCCGCCTGAACGTCGCGCCGCTGCGCCTGCCGCCGCTGCGCGACCGCACTGAGGACATCCCCGATCTGGCCCGCGCCTTCCTGCTGCGCGCCAACCGCGAGGGGCTGCCGGCCAAGACCATCGACGCCAGCGCCCTGGAACGCCTGAAGCTGCACGCCTGGCCGGGCAATGTCCGCGAGCTGGAGAACCTGATCCGGCGGATCTGCGCGCTTTATGCCGAGGAACTGATCACCGCCCGCATCGTCGAGCGCGAACTGGCCGACCAGCAGCCGGCCATTCCGGGGCACGAGGGGCCGGTCACCTTGGCGACGCTGGTCGAGCGCCACCTGGGGGGCTACTTCGCCGAACAGCCGGACGGGGTGCCGCCGCCCGGCCTCTACGATCGCGTGCTCGAGGAGATCGAGCGGCCGTTGATCCAGCTGACCCTATCGGCGACCCGCGGCAACCAAGTGCGGGCCGCCGAGATCCTGGGCCTCAACCGCAACACGCTGCGCAAGAAGATCCAGGACCTGGGCGTGGAGATGGCCCGCGGCCGCCGCTAGCAGCCGGCGGTCAGACGGCCGGTTCGATCAGGGCCGAGTAGACCAGGGTCCGCAGCTCTCGCCGGATGGGATAGGCCGACGAGGGCAGCACCTGGGTCATGAACACCACCGAGAGGTCCTCGGCCGGGTCCACCCAGAACGCGGTGCTCGCCGCGCCGCCCCAGTAGAACTCGCCGTCGCTGCACGGCACCAGGGTGCGCGGCGCGTCCTGCACCACGGCGAAGCCTAGGCCGAAGCCCACGCCGGCGTTGGTCGCCTCGGAGAACAGCGAGCGCGACAGCTGGGTCAGGTCCTTGCCGTCGGGCAGATGGTTGGCGGTCATCAGGTCGAGGGTCTTGGGCGCGATGAGCTGCACGCCGCCGTACTCGCCGCGATTCAGCAGCATCTGGCAGAACTTCATGTAGTCGGCCGCGGTCGAGACGAGCCCACCGCCGCCGGAAATGAACGACGGCGGCTGCAGGTAGGGGCTGGTCGCAGCGTCGTCCTGCAGGTCCAGCCCGCCCTTCGGGGTCGCGTTGTAGCAGGCGGCCAGCCGCGCGCCCTGGCCCTCGCGGACCTGGAAGCCGGTGTCGGCCATGCCCAGCGGCGTGAAGATTCGCTGTTGCAGGAACTGCTCGAACGGCATGCCGGCGATCTTGCCGACGAGGTAGCCGAGCACGTCGGTGGAGACCGAGTAGTTCCAGGCCTCGCCGGGCGAGAACTCCAGCGGCAGGGCGGCCAGCGCCTCGATCATGGCGTCGAGGGGCAGGGTGCTGCCGATCTCGCCGACCCCGGCCTTGCGATAGGCGGCGTCGACATTGGTGCGGTTCTGGAAGCCGTAGGTAAGGCCGGAGGTATGGCGCAGCAGGTCGACCATCTGCATCGGCCGCGCGGGCGGCTTGGTCAGGAAGCCGCCGGTGGTCCCGGCGCTGAAGACGCCGAGATTGGCCCACTCCGGAATGAAACGGTGGACCGGATCGTCGAGCGCGACCTTGCCTTCCTCGACCAGCATCATGAAGGCGATGGAGGTGATCGGCTTGGTCATCGAATAGATGCGGAAGACGGTGTCGGCCTCACAGGCCAGCCCGCGGGCCACGTCGCGCTGGCCGCCGACGAACTCGTGCGCGATCTCGCCGTGGCGGACGATCAGCACCTGGGCGCAGGGCATGCGGCCGGGCTGCAGGTACTTTTCGCTGATGAAGCGGTCGAGTTTGGCGAGGCGGTCGGGGCAAAAGCCCAGGGAGCGGGGATCGGCCATGTCGGGTCCTGGTCGTTGACGGCGAAGCTGACGTCAACAGACCTGAACCGGCCGGGCGCGCCAAGTCCCGAGGCGGCGGGAGGGGAGAATATCGACGGGAGCGCGCCCCGGTGCGCGCTCCCGCCTGGCCGATCAGGCCTGGACCGGTTCGCCGGCCGGCTGGGCGGCGCGCACCCGGCGGCGGGCCTCGACCGCCAGGGCCAGCTCTTCGAGCAGTTCGACCGAGCTGTCCCAGTCGATGCAGCCGTCCGTGATGCTTTGGCCGTAGACCAGCGGCTGGCCCTCGACGAGATCCTGGCGCCCGGCCGCCAGATGGCTCTCGATCATCACCCCGGCGATCCGCGCGTCGCCGGCGGCGACCTGGGCGGCGACGTCGCGGGTGACAGCCGGTTGGTTCTCCGGCTTCTTGCCGCTGTTGGCGTGGCTGACGTCGATGATCACGCTCTGGCGCAGGCCGCTGGCGGCCAGCTCAGCGCAGGCTGCGGCGACGCCGGCGGCGTCGTAGTTCGGGGCCTTGCCGCCGCGCAGGACCACATGACTGTCGTCGTTGCCGCGGGTGGCGGCGATGGCGGCGCGGCCGTCCTTGCCGATGGCCAGGAAATGGTGTGGCTGGCTGGCGGCCTTCACCGCGTCCACGGCGATGCGCAGGTTGCCGTCGGTGCCGTTCTTGAAGCCGATCGGGCAGGAGAGGCCGGAGGCCATCTCGCGGTGGATCTGGCTCTCGGTGGTGCGGGCGCCGATCGCGCCCCAGGCCACGAGGTCGGCTAGGTACTGCGGCGTGGTCACGTCCAGGAACTCGACCGCGGCCGGCAGGCCGAGGGCGTTGACCTCCAGCAGCAGCTTACGCGCCAGCGGCAGGCCCTCGTCGATGCGGAAGGTGCCGTCGAGATGGGGGTCGTTGATCAGGCCCTTCCAGCCGACGGTGGTGCGCGGCTTCTCGAAATAGACCCGCATGACGATTTCGAGCCGGTCCTCGAAGCGGGCGCGCTGTGCGGCCAGTCGTCGCGCATAGTCCATGGCCGCGACCGGATCGTGGATCGAGCAGGGACCGATGACCACCACCAGCCGGTCATCGGCGCCGTGCAGGATCTGGTGGATCTTCTGTCGGCTATCCGACACGAGTGCGCCGACGGCGTCGCTGGCCGGCAGGTCGCCCATAACCTGCGCCGGCGAGGCGAGGGGCTTGATGTCGAGGATACGTAGGTCGTCGGTGTTCACGAGTGCGCTCCGGGTGATTTCAGGTTCCGGCGGCGCAAAAGAAAAGCCGCCAGGTGCTGGCGGCTGGGTGGGTCTTGCGTTCTATGACAGCGTGCTGTCGCGCGATCCCCTTCCTCCGCCAGCGGCATCGGAATAGCCAAAATACCAAAACGAATATTGGCTGGTGGCGAGGATCATCGCCGGCACCGATAGCGCACTCGCAGAGCGCTGTCATCCCCAGGCGGCTGTCAGGCGACTGTGAAGCCTGAGCGCAACATCAGTGTTGAATTTGGGGCACAGCTGGTTAGGGTCGCCGCTGCAATGGCGTCTTTGAGTCACGATGGCGGAACTCACGCGACGCCCGCCGCGCGGTTCTGGCGGGCGCTGCAATCACGCTATGTGCTTGGCGGCGGCTACGCCCTGGCCGCGGTGCTCACGGCGGTGGCGATCCTGCTGGCCGCGTCGCCGCCCGAGACGGGCCCGCTGGCTCCTGCCTCCAAGAACATCCTGGCGATCCTGGGCCTCAACCTGGTGCTGATCCTGGCGCTCGCCGCGCAGGTGGGCTTCCGGGTGGCGACGATGCTGCGGGCGCGGTCGGTGGACCCGGCGGCGCGGCTGCATGTGCGGTTCGTGACCCTGTTCGCGCTGGCGGCGGTCGCCCCGGCGATGGTCGTGGCGCTGTTCTACACGGTGCTGGTCAACCGCGGGGTTGAGAACTGGTTCTCCGAGCGGGTCCAGACGGTGGTCGAGAACTCGGCGACCGTGATGCGGTCCTATGTCGACGACCAAAGTCAGTTCGTCGAGGAACACGTGACCCTGATGGCCAACGACCTGAACCGCGCCGCCCCGGCGTTGCAGGTCAGCCCGGTCACCTTCAGCCACTTCCTGGCCTATCAGGCCTCCTACCACGCGTTTCCGGCCGCCTATCTGATCGACCGCGAGGGGCGGATCCTGGCGCGGGCCGAGGCGGTCGGGGTCGTCGACTTCCAAGCGCCGCCGCCCTCCAGCTTCGCGGCCGCCGACGAGGGGTCGATCTCGGTGTCGCCGAACCTGACGCGCGCGCTGACCCGGCTGACCGCCTATCCCGACGCCTACCTCTACGTGACGCGTCCGGTGCAAGCGGGGATCGTCAACCAGCTGCACGAGGCCGACCGGGCGGTCACCGCCTATCGCGAGGCGGCGGAAAGTCGCGCGCGAATTCAACGGGTTTTCGCGCTTTCCTACATCGAAACGGCGATGCTGGTGCTGGTCGGGGCGGTGTGGCTCGGCATGGGCGCGGCCAGCGCCATCTCCGCCCCGGTGGGGCGGCTCGTGCAGGCCGCCGGGCGGGTCGCCGGCGGCGATCTCGACGTGCGGGTGGACACCTCCGAGGACCCCGAGGAGCTAGCCGTCTTGTCCCGCGCCTTCAACAGCATGACGCATGATCTTCAGGCCCAGCAGGCGGCGCTGAAGCGCGCCGGCGACGAGGCCGAGGAACGTCGCCAGTTCATCGAGACCGTACTGGCCGAGGTCTCGGCCGGGGTGATCGGCCTGGACGCCGACGGGCGGATCTCGGCGGTGAACCGCCAGGCGCGCATCCTGCTCGACCTGGTCGAAGGCCAGACCAGCGGCCGGCGGCTGGCCGAGGTGGCGCCGGAGTTCGTCGCCATCGCCGACCGCGCCGACGCGGCCGGCGAGTCCGAGGCGGAGGTGGACGTGGCGCGGGCCCGCGAAACCCACCGGCTGCGCGTGCGCGCCAGCCGCTCGGAAGGCGGACTTGTGCTGACCTTCGACGACATCACCCGCCTGGTCTCGGCCCAGCGGAACGCCGCCTGGCGCGATGTCGCCCGCCGGATCGCCCACGAGATCAAGAACCCGCTCACCCCGATCCAGCTGTCGGCCGAGCGCCTGCGCCGCAAGTTCCGCAAGGACGTGCCGGTCGAGGATCTCGAGACCTTCGACCGCTGCACCGACACCATTGTGCGCCAGGTCGACGGGATCGGCCGGATGGTCGACGAGTTCTCGTCCTTCGCCCGGATGCCCACCCCGAAGTTCGCCGCGCAGGACGGCGCCGAACTGGTTCGCGCCGCGGTGTTCGCACAGCGGGTCGCCGCCCCGGACATCGAGGTCGAGCTGCTCGACCCGACGCCGCACGTGACGCTGGTCGCCGACGGCCGGATGCTGGCCCAGGCGCTGACCAACATCCTGAAGAACGCAGCCGAGGCCGTGGCCGCGCGCGTCGCCGTCGAGCCCGAGCCCAAGGGCCGGATCACCGCGCGCCTGATCGCCGACGAGCAGGGGGTGCAGGCGATCGTCGAGGACAACGGCGTCGGCCTGCCGGACAAGGATCGCGACCGTCTGACCGAGCCCTATGTGACGACCCGCGAGAAGGGCACGGGACTGGGCCTGGCGATCGTCAAGCGCATCCTGGAAGACCATGGCGGCGAATTGATTTTGACCGATGCGACGGGCGGACGCGGGGCCCGTGCAGTGCTGAAACTTCCCACGGCGGCGCCGGGCGCGTCCGACGCCGCCGCCGGACCTGAGCCAAGAGCTCAAGACGCAGGAGTGATGTGATGGCGGCTGATGTACTGGTGGTCGATGACGAGGCGGACATCCGCGAGCTCGTTGCAGGCATCCTGTCGGACGAAGGCTATGCGGTGCGCACGGCCAACGATTCCGAGAGCGCGCTGGCCGCCATCAAGTCGCGCAAGCCGGCGCTGCTGATCCTCGACATCTGGATGCAGGGCGGGGGGATGGACGGGCTGGAGCTGCTCGACCTGGTCAAGACCCTGGACGCCGACATCCCGGTGATCATGATTTCCGGCCACGGCAATATCGAGACCGCAGTCAGCGCCATCAAGCGCGGGGCCTACGAGTTCCTTGAAAAGCCGTTCAAGTCCGACCGGCTGCTGCTCTGCGTCGAGCGGGCGCTGGAGACCAGCAATCTCAAGCGCGAGAACCGCCGCCTGCGCGCCCAGACGATCCAGCCCGACGGGCTGATCGGCAAGTCCGTGGTCACCCAGCAACTGCGCGGCCTGATCGCCAAGCTGGCCTCGGCCAACAGCCGGGTGCTGATCGCCGGTCCGCCCGGCTCGGGCAAGGAGACCGTGGCGCGGCTGATCCACGCCGCCAGCCCGCGCGCGCGCAACGAGTTCGTGGTGATCAGCGCCGCCGGCATGACGCCCGAGCGCGTGGACACCGAGCTGTTCGGCGAGGAGCTGGAGGGCGGCCGCCCGGCCAAGATCGGGGTCTTCGAGCGCGCCCATGGCGGGACGCTATACCTCGATGAAGTGGCGGACATGCCGCGCGAAACCCAGAGCCGTATTCTGCGGGTTCTGGTGGAGCAGCGATTCCGCCGCGTGGGCGGAGAGCAGGACGTGCAGGTCGATGTTCGGGTGGTCTCTTCGACCTGCCGCGATCTGCGTGAGGAGATCAATGCGGGCCGGTTCCGCGAGGATCTGTTCCACCGCCTGAACGTGGTGCCGGTCAGCGTCCCGGGGCTGTCGGAGCGGCGCGAGGACATCCCCGAGCTGATCGACTACTTCGTCAACCGGATCTGCGAGGCGACCGGGATGCCGCGCCGGCGGCTGGCCGACGACGCGTTGGCTGCGCTGCAGGTGCGGGCCTGGCCGGGCAACCTCAGCCAGCTGCGCAACAACGTCGAACGCATGCTGATCCTGGCGGCCGGGGACGCCGGCGAACCGATCAGCGCCGAGATGTTGCCCAACGACGCGGTGGTGAACGACCAGCCGTCCAGCCTGGGGGCGGAGAAGATCATCGCCCTGCCGCTGCGCGAGGCGCGCGAGGTGTTCGAGCGCGAGTACCTCAACGCCCAGATGCTGCGTTTCTCGGGCAATATTTCGCGGACCGCGGCCTTCATCGGGATGGAGCGCTCGGCCCTGCACCGCAAACTGAAGTCCCTGGGCCTGTCGGGCGCCAGGCCTATGGAAGAAGAGGACGCGTAAGGTGGGGCGTATCGCCTATGTGAACGGGCAGTTCGTGCGGCACGGCGAGGCCGTGGTGCACATCGAGGACCGCGGCTACCAACTGGCCGATGCGGTCTACGAAGTCTGGGCCCTGTTCGACGGCAAGCTGGCTGACGCCGAGGGGCACTTCGCGCGCCTGGAACGCAGCCTGTCCGAACTGCGCATCCCGATGCCGATGAGTCGCGCGGCCCTGACCATCGTCCTGCGCGAGGCGGTGCGCCGCAATCGGATCCGTGAAGGCCTGCTGTACCTGCAGGTCGGCCGCGGCGTCGCCCCGCGCGGCCACGCCTTCCCCGACCATCCGGTGGCGCCGAGCGTGGTGATCACCGTCTCGCCCGTGGATCGCGCGGCTACCGAGGCCAAGGCCGCCAAGGGCGTGAAGGTCATCACCACTCCGGAGAACCGCTGGGGCCGGTGCGACATCAAGACCGTCGGCCTGTTGCCCAATGCGCTCGCCAAACAGGCGGCCAAGGAGCGCGGCGCGGCCGAGGCCTGGTTCGTCGACGATCTGGGCTTCGTCACCGAGGGCGCTTCGTCCAACGCCTGGATCATCGACGCCGACGGCGTGCTGCGCACCCGCGACACCAACGCCAACATCCTGCGGGGCGTCACCCGGCGCACGCTGCTGGACGTCCTGCGCGACGAGGGCATGCAGGTCGATGAGCGGCCGTTCACGCCCGCCGAGGCGGTCGCGGCGAAGGAAGCGTTCATCACCGGCGCCGGCAGCCTGGTGCTGCCGGTCGTGGCGGTCGACGACAAGCCGATCGGAAATGGTGAGGTCGGACCGGTGGCGATAAAGCTCCGTCGCCTCTATATCGAGCGCGCGAGGGCGACGGCCGTCTGATGCGAGCGGCGCGATTGCGCCGGTCATGTCCGCCGGTCTAGCCTCATGCATGTGTGTGGGAGGCGTGTTGCCTCCCGAACAGAAAAAAGGGCGACAAGCCATGTCCGGCAACGAAAAGAAACAGAACCTCCAGGACACGTTCCTGAACAGCGTCCGCAAGTCGAAGACGCCGCTGACGATCTTCCTGGTGAACGGCGTGAAGCTGCAGGGCGTCGTGAGCTGGTTCGATAATTTCTGCGTGCTGCTGCGCCGCGACGGCCAGTCGCAGCTGGTCTACAAGCACGCCATTTCCACCATCATGCCGGCCCAGCCCGTTCAGCTCTATGAACCGGCGGAAGACGAGGGCGATTGACCTCCAAGTCCATCGATCGTGAAGCGCCCCCTCAGGGGGCGCTCGTTATTCATCCCCAGCGAGACGGCCGCGACTCGGCGCGCAGCTCACAGGCGCGTCTGGACGAGGCCGTCGGCCTCGCGCTGGCGCTCGACCTGGAAATCCGGGACGCGATCATCGCGCCCCTGCGCAAGCGCACGCCTGCGACGCTGTTCGGCAGCGGCAAGGTCGACGAGATCGGGGAGCTCTGCTTTCAGCTGCAGGTCGACGTCGCGGTCGTCGACGACGCCCTGACGCCCGTCCAGCAGCGCAATCTGGAAAAGGCCTGGCAGGTCAAGGTGATGGACCGCACCGGGATGATCCTTGAGATCTTCGCCCGGCGCGCACGGACCCGCGAGGGCATCCTGCAGGTCGAACTGGCCCGGCTGTCGTATGAGCGGTCGCGGCTGGTTCGCACCTGGACCCACCTGGAACGCCAGCGCGGCGGCTTCGGGGTCATGGGCGGTCCCGGCGAAACCCAGATCGAGACCGACCGCCGGCTGCTGGCCGAGAAGATCGGCAAGCTGAAGCGCGAGCTGGTCGAGGTGCGGCGCACCCGCAACCTGCAGCGCGGGGCGCGCCAGCGCCATCCGTTCCCGGCCGTGGCCCTGGTCGGCTACACCAACGCGGGCAAGTCGACCTTGTTCAACCGTCTGACCAAGGCGGACGTGATGGCGGCGGACATGTTGTTCGCCACCCTCGACCCGACCCTGCGGATGCTGGACCTGCCCGACGGCCGGCCGGCGATCCTGTCGGACACTGTGGGCTTCATCTCCGACCTGCCGCACGAATTGGTCGAGTCCTTCCGCGCGACCCTCGAGGAGGTGAAGGAGGCCGACGTCATCCTGCATGTCCGCGACATCGCCAGCGAGGAGACGGAGGCCGAGGCCGAGGACGTCCGGACGGTGCTCGACCGGCTCGGCGTCGACGTCGAGGAACGCAACGTCATCGAGGTCTGGAACAAGGCCGACCTGCTGGAGCCCGAGGACCGCGAGCAGGTCGCCGGCGACGCGCGGCGTCATCATCCGCCGGCGGTCATGGTCTCGGCGGTGAGCGGCGAGGGGTGCGATGCGCTGCTGGCGGCGATCGCGCGGCTGGTCGACGATGCGCCGCCGGTGTCGGTCAAGCTGACGGCGGCCGATGGCGCGGCGATGGCGTGGTTGTACCGGCACGGCCGGGTGATGGACCGCGTCGACGACGAGGACGGGTCGGTTCGCATCGCCGTGCGGCTGGGCGCCCAGGCCCTGGGTCAGTTCGAGCAGCAGTTCCCGAAGGCCGAACTGACGGCGCTCTAGGCCTTCTCGGCCAGCTTCGCCGCATCCCAGAGCGAGTCCATCTCGGCAAGGTCAGACTGCTCGGCGCTCTTGCCGCGCTTGGCGAGTTCGGCCTCGATGAACTGGAAGCGACGCACGAACTTGGCGTTTGTCGAGCGCAGCGCGTCTTCCGGCTCCAGGTCCAGCTTGCGGGCCAGGTTGGCGCAGACGAACAGGATGTCGCCCAGCTCGTCGCGCATCCGGGCGACGTCACGGCCGGCGGCGATCTCGTGCTCCAGCTCGGCGGTCTCCTCGCGCAGCTTGTCGAGCACGAATGAGACGTCCGGCCAGTCGAAGCCGACGCGCGCGGCGCGGGCGGTCAGCTTTACGGCGCGGGTGAGGGCGGGCAGGCCGGTCGGCACGTCGTCCAGCAGGCTCTGGTTCTTGCCCTTCTTGGCCCGCTCCTGAGCCTTGATGACCTCCCAGGCGCGGGTCTGTTCGGCGCTGGTGCGTTGCTCGTCCTGCCCGAACACGTGCGGGTGACGGCGGATCATCTTCTCGGAGATGGCGTCGGCCACGTCGTCGAAGGCGAAGGCGCCCTGTTCCTGGGCCATGCGGCTGTGGAACACGACCTGCAGCAGCAGGTCGCCCAGTTCCTCGCGCAGGTCGTTCAGGTCGCCGCGCTCGATGGCGTCGGCGACCTCGTAGGCTTCCTCGACCGTGTAGGGAGCGATGGTCGCGAAGGTCTGTTCGAGATCCCAGGCGCAGCCGCCGTCAGGGTCGCGCAGCCGCGCCATGATGGACAGCAGGCGGTCGATGGGGCGCTGATCGCTGGGATTGGAGCTCATGGACTATTCGGCGGCCTCGGCGAGTTCGGCGTCTTTCATATCGCGCGCCGCCAGGGCCGCGCGAATCTCCGCATGGCGCTCGGAGGTCAGCGGGAAACTCCAGACGATGACGCTGGCGGCGATCGACATGGCCGCGGGCACCGCCGCGAACAGGATGGCCAGGCCCTGGAGTCCCGTATCGACGCCCGTGCCCTTGGGATCGAAGCCCATGGCCTGCAGCAGCGGGAAGCTGATGCCGACGGCGGCGGCCGAGCCGACCTTTACGGTGCCGGAGAGGATCGCATAGAGCAGGCCCGTGCGATCGACGCCGCTGGCCAGCCGCTCCTCGTCGCCGATGTCGGCCATCATCGCCCGCAGCAGGAAGGCGCCGGCGGCGTAGGGCACGCCGATCAAGAACATCAGGATAGCCGCGGGGATCATCGCGCCTTGCGGAATCAGCAGCGAGCACAGGGTCAGGACGGCGTAGACGACGCCGGAGACGGCCAGCGCCCGGTGCTTGGAGATCTTGTACGAGAGCCAGGTCCACAGCGGCGCGCCGACCAAGCCGCCGATGAAATAGATCAGCAGCAGCATGCTCGCGTCGGCGTGGGTGAAGCCTTTCACCCGGCCGAAGAAGAAGAAGAACAGCGCGCCCGTGATCGCCGGGCCGGTGCCGATCAGCAGGTCGGCGACCAGGATGCGGACCACGCTCGGGCGCTTGAACAGCGCCAGGTACTCACGGAAGCCCGACTTTTTGACCTCGGAGGCGACCTGGGGCTCGGGGACGCGCCACAGCGCCAGGCCCACCGTGATCGGCAGCAGCACGACGATGAACCAGCCCATCGCCTGCACCCCGGCGCGGTGTCCGGTCACGCCGAGCATCGGCAGCAGGGCCGGCAGGGTGAGCACGAAGATCATGCCGACGACATTGCCGGCTTGCCACCAGGCATAGATCCGCGAGCGCTGGTCGTACTGCGGCGAGAGCACTGCGGCCCAGGCCAGCTGCGACAGGCCGGCGATCGAGACGCCCGCATAGACCACCAGCAGCCAGAGCCAGAGATAGCCGGTGGATACGCCGGGCTTGGCCATGAACAGCATGTAGGAAGCCAGCATCAGCAGCGGCGCGCTGATCGCGAACCACAGCTTGAAGCGGCCGAACCGCGAACGCGTGCCGTCCATGACCCCGCCGATGTAGGGGTCGAAGGCCATGTCGAGCAGGCGCACGAGCATGAACGCCATGCCGACGGCGCCGAGGCTGAGGCCCAGTTCGTTCGCATAGTATTCGGGGAGGTAGACCACGAGCGGCAGGCCAAGGCCCGCCAGCGGAAGACACGGAGCGGCGAGCGCCGCCAAGGTCCAGTTGGAACGCCGTTCCGCCTTTGCGGTCATTTCACTCATCCCCTAGGCGCTTCCGGATCTACTGGCGTCCGGCGAGCGGCGCGATGTGAACCCTCAGCCCCTGGGGTGGCAAGGCCTTTCGGCGTTATCGGCGAGCGTACACATTGCCGCGGCCCAGTTGATAGGCGAAGCGGTTGATCGCGTACTCGGCGTCCGACCATGTGGTGGTCAGGCGCGACTGGCGAATGTCGGTTTCGTACCAGTCGTAACGGACGGGGGTGACCTCGCCATCGACCGAAATGGCCCGGCCCTCGATCTTGGCGCCGCCGACGCCGAAGCTCTCCATCGACAGGCCAGGCGTGTCGCCGAGCTGCTTGAAGGTGGGCCGGTTCGGGCGGGCGTCGACCAGGGTCAGCTCCAGCCGGCCGCCGGCGAGAACACCGGTGCGATGCATCTCGCGCTCGACGTCCTTGCGCAGTTCGGCGGCCAGGCGCTCCACGTCGCGCACGCCGTATTCCTCGGTGGCTTTCTTCTGCAGTTCGGGGCTGAGCTTGACCTCGACGCTGGCGACGGTCGGCATCGGCTCGGCGATCGCCGAACCGGCGAGCGCAAGGGTGGCGAAGGCGGTGAAAAGCAGGGCGCGCATGACGGGCTCCAGGCGAAAGGACGACACAGTCTGTCTGACTAGATGGGGCGCACGACCGCCTGTCGCAAAGCCATCACCCAAGCGTGGCCTTAGTGTGGCGCGCCGCGCCGGGATCAGGCTTGACCTGATTGGAGCGGCGCCCAAGTCTGCCCGACAGGGGACGGGCATGTTCAATTGTAAAACGGAGACGACCTGTGGCGCACAAGTTCGAAATCTATAAGGACAAGGCCGGAGAATTCCGGGTTCGCTTCAAGTACAACAGCGAAACGATGTTCTCGACCGAAGGCTATTCGTCGAAGGCGAGCGCTCAGAACGCGATCGATTCCATCAAGAAGAACGGCCCTGGCGCTGAAGTCGAAGACAACAGCTAGGCCGGCGCGTCCGCCAGGCGCGCGAGTTCATCGCGCGCCTGAGCGGCGATCTCGAACGACCTGACCCGGGCGGTGTGATCGTAGACCTGGGCGGTGACCATCAGCTCGTCGGCGCCGGTGCGGCGCACGAAGTCGGCCAGGCCCTGACGCACGCGCTCGGGCGAGCCGACGATCGAACAGCTCAAGCTCTGCCGCAGCATCGCCCCGCCGATTTCGTCGAGGCGCCCTTCTGGATCGTCGATCGGCGCCGGCAGCGGGCCGGGACGGCCCTGGCCAAGGTTGATGAAGGCCTGCTTGAGCGAGGTGAACAGCCGCTGCGCCTCGGCGTCGGTGTCAGCGGCCGTGATGTTGACCCCCAGCATCACCCGCGGCTTGTCCAGGTGCTCCGACGGGCGGAACTGGCTGCGGTAGACGTTCAGCGCCAGCTCCAGCTGGGCGGGGGCGAAATGCGAGGCGAAGGCGTAGGGCAGGCCGAGCGCAGCGGCGAGCTGGGCGCCGTAGGTGCTCGACCCCAGCATCCAGAACTCGACGTCCAGGCCGGCCCCGGGCACGGCGCGGATGATCTGGCCCGGCTTGACCGGTTCGAAGTAGTTCATCAGCTCGATCACATCGCGCGGGAAGTCGTCGATGTCGCCGGCCAGGGTGCGCCGCAGGGCGCGCGCGGTGGCCTGGTCCGAGCCAGGAGCTCGCCCGAGGCCAAGATCGATGCGGCCGGGATAGAGCGAGGCGAGGGTGCCAAACTGCTCGGCGATCACCAGCGGGGCGTGATTGGGCAGCATGATGCCGCCGGCGCCGACTCGGATCGTGGAGGTTCCCTCGGCGACGTAACCGATGACCACGGAGGTCGCCGCGCTAGCGACCCCGGCCATGTTGTGGTGCTCGGCCAGCCAGAAGCGCTTATAGCCGAACCGCTCGGCGTGCTGGGCGAGGTCGCGGCTGTTGCGCAGCGATTGGGCGGCGTCGCCGCCTTCGATGATCGGCGAGAGATCGAGAACCGAGAGATCAACCATCAGCGCGATATAGGCGCTTGCAGCTCCACTGGGAGGGGGCAATCGGCCGTGCGGGCGAAGATCGCCGCTAGCGGAACAAGGCGAGGAGCAGCGAGGGGCCCTGGTTGGCGATCCGCAACGCCTGGATGGCCAACTGCATCTTGACGTCCAGGGCGGTCAGCCGGGCGCTTTCCTTGGCCATGTCGGCGTCGACGAGATTGCCGATCCCGGCGTCGTAGCTGTCCTGTAGCTTGGCGCTCATCTCGAGCTGGCGGTCGAGGGCCTTGCCGCCGACTCCGAGCTTGGACATCGCGGCGGACACCCTCTGAGAGGAGGCCTCCAACGCCTGGATGTCGGCGGAGGTGACGCCGCCCATCAGGTCGGCGAGCGTCGGGGAAATGGCCCCGCCGGTGGTGGACAGGTCGACGTGGTCGACGTTGATCGTCGCCGTCGCCTTTGTGTTGGCCAGGGCGCGGACGTTTCCGGTCGCTCCGGCCGAGATCAGGTTCACTCCGTCGAAACTGGCGTTCGACGCCACCAGGTCGATCTGGCGACGCAGGGCGACGTACTCGTCGTTGAGCGCCTGACGGCTGGCGGTGCTGAGGCCGGCCTCGGTGGCGGCCAGCGCCTTTTCCTTCATCTGCGAGAGAATGTCGGAGATGGTCTCGCCGGCGGTCATGGCGGTGTCGACGATGGACTGCCCGCGCTGCAGCGAGCTCATCACCGCGTCGAGCGACTTGGATTCGGCCCGCATGTTCTGGGCGATCGCCCAGATAGCGGGATTGTCCTTGGGCCCGGCGATCTTCAGGCCGGTCGATATGCGACGCTGGACCTGAGCGTATTCCGTATTGATGGCGTTGAGGCTCTGCAGCGCGATCATCGCGCTGGTGTTCGTATTGACGCTGTTCAGCGGCATGACGAAGCCTCGGTTCCAGGAGGCGGACAAACGTGTCCGCAGGGCGTTTTGCCCCGCCTGAGATCTACTCACGCGAGCGTTGCGAGATTGTTACCGTACGCGGTTAAGGCGCGATGGCGACCGTACGCTCGGACACGCCGACATTGCCCGTCGTCGCGTTGTGAGCCGTCAGCAGCAGCCGATAGGCGCCTGGCGGCGGGCGGCGCAGCTGGCCGGCGAAGGTCGAGGTCTTCCCGGCATAGGCCAGGTCGGTGGCCTGCAAGAGGGTGTCGCGGTCATAGAGCGCGGCCTGCACGCGGTACTGCGCCGCGTCCCAATGGCCGCCGGGCTCGATCGGGCAACCGCACATGAGCGTCACCTTGGCGGAGAGATCCAGTCCGCTCGCTTGCAGGGTCCAATTGGGTTCGATCGCCAGGCCGGGAAATTCGAGCGTCCAGCCGTCGCCGTCGAGCGGCTGGCCCGGCAGCAGCCATCGCATGGCGCTGACCGTGATCTGGGCGTCGGGGCTTGCCGAGCGGTCCGGTCGCCTCGACGCGGACGAGGGTGGGGCGCTCGATGTCGACGACAGCGCGAAAGGCGGAGGCGTCCGGGGTGTGGATCGGCGTCTGCCGCTGGCGCGGCTCCACGACGAGCTTGCGCGTGTCGCCGGTGGTCCCGCTGGTCGTCCCGGCGGCCAGTTCACGCCCGGAGGCCGCCTCGGTCAGCCGAACCCGGACGCCGCCCATGCTGTCGCCGATGAACTTGCCGTCGTGGCTGATCGGCCGGATCGTGATCGCAGTCGGCTCGGCGAGGGCGGGACCGGCGAGCAGGGCGAGGGCGAGCGTTGCGATGGTGGTTCGCCGGGACATGACGGCTCCTGCAGGGACACGCTCGAAGTCGTGTCACATTGCGGTTGATCCCGTCCAGGGGGCGGCGGCAGGGCGGGGCGGCCCCGGGGGCAGGGGGCCGCCCCTGCGGCCGCGCGCCATGGGGAGCGCGCGCGGCCGCATTGGCTTAGAAGCGGTAGGCGGCGCTGACCAGCAGGCGGTCGCGCTTGCGGTCGCCGTCGAAGTCGGTGCGGTCGTACTCGGCCCGAACGGCGATGTTGTCGGAGACCGCGTACTCGGCGCCGAGGCCGAACAGCTTGCCGTCGACGTCCTTGTCGCTGCGGATCACCGCCGCGTTGTTGGTGAAGCGGATCTCGCGCTCGAAGTTCTGACGCGCCCAGCCTGCGCGGCCGTAGAGCATCAGATTGTCGGTCGCCAGGAAGCCCAGGCGCGCGGTGAGGTCATAGCCGAGGCCCGGATCGACCTTGACCCGCGCGGCGTCGACCCGGCTTTCGATCTTCTTGTCGCCGCCGCTGATGCCGGCTTCGGCGCCGATCACCACCCGTTCGGACACCCGCAGGTCGTAGCCGGCGAAGGCGCGATAGGCCAGGCCGCTCGCGTCGTTGTCGGCCTTGCGGGCGAACCCCGGAATGGCGTCCTCGGACTGGATCTTCGATCCGCCGATGCCGGCGCCGACGTGGAAGCCCTGGAACGGTTCGGCGCTGGCGGCGGTGGCGCCCAGCGCCAGGGTCGCGGCCAGCGGGCTGATCCAGAATTTCATACTCAACTCTCCTCGGTATCGCGGCCGCGTCTCGACCGCGCCAGAGTGATTTGAGCCGGCAATGTGGAGCTTGGACGCAGGTCGCGCCCAGCAGCGACGGAGTGATCGAGCTCAGGCCGGAAGGCGGATCTCGAAACAGGCGCCGCCGCCGGGGCGCGCGAAGGCGATCGCCGATCCGCCGTGCGCCTCGGCGATGGCCTTGACCACCGCCAGGCCGAGGCCGGTGCCGCCGGCGTCGCGCGAGCGGGATTCGTCGGCCCGCCAGAAGCGTTCGAAGACGCGCTCCTCGTCGCCCACGCGCAGGCCGGGGCCGCGATCCAGCACCCGTAGATAGATCATGCCTTCGCCACGCCGGGTCTCGACCCGCGCCACGCCGCCGTTCAGAGCGTAGCGCCGGGCGTTCTCCAGCATGACCAGCAGCACCTGGCGGAGCCGCGCCGGGTCGGCCCGGACCGGGGCCGGGCGCAGGTCGCGTTCGATCGTCAGTCCCGCCGCGGTGAAGTCCGGGGCCAGGGCGTCGACCGCCGCCTCGATCTCCTGGGCCAGGTCTAGATTGGCCGGCTGCAGCAGGAGCCGGCCGGCCATGGCCAGGCTCAGGGTGCGCAGGTCCTCGACGATCTGGGTCAGCGAGTCGACCTGCAGGATCAGTCCCGCCAGCCCTTTGCTGTCGGGCACGAAGACGCCGTCGGACATGCCTTGCAGTCGTCCGCGCAGCACCGTCAGCGGGGTGCGCAGCTCGTGGGCGATAGCCGCCACGCTCTCGCGCATGTCGCGTTCGGCGCGCTGCATCTCGTCGGCCATCAGATTGAAGTCGGCGATGAGCTGGTGGGTTTCGCCAGCGCCGCCGCCGAACTCGGGTTGCACGACGCGGGCGCCAAGATCGCCGCCGGCGACGCGGCGGGCGGTCGCCGCCACCCGGTGCAGCGGCTCACTGATCCGCCGCGCGAACCAGAGCGCGGCGGCCACGCCTGCGGTCAGGGCCACCGCTCCGCAAATGGCCAGGGCCGCCAACTCCATCAGGCTGAGCCGCGTCTCCAGCCCCTTGTGGACGTCGAGCAGGACCTGGAAGTCCGTCGGCTGCGGCGGGCGGTTGGCCTCGATCGCGTTGTAGGCCGCCAGCGCCTGGGGCGGCATCTGCAGCCGCAGGATCTTGTCGAGGATCAGATAGTACAGCGCCATGCCGCCGATCATGATGATCACCGACAGGGAGACGACCGCGGTCATCGCCGCGACCAGCTGGGCGCTCAGCTTCCAGGGCCGACGGGGCAGGCGGCGCAGGCGGGTCATGCCAGGTAGGCCAGCCGATAGCCGACGCCGCGCACGCCTTCCAGCAGGTCGGTGGCCCCAGCCGCCTCCAGCTTCCGACGCAGATTGGACACGTGACTGTCGACAGTCCGCTCCAGGGCGTCGCCGTCCGGGAGACAAGCGTCGAGCAACTCGGCGCGGCTGAACACCTTGCGCGGCGTGCGCGCCATGTGTTCCAGCAGCCGGAACTCGGTAAGCGTCAGGTCCAGCGCCTTGGTCTCGGCGTCACCGATGACTGCGACCGAATAGGCCTGCGGATCGATCTCCAGCGGGCCGAGGCGCAACAGATGACTCATGCCCCGGGCCTGAGTCCGGCGCAGGACCGCGCGGGCGCGGGCCACCAGTTCGAGCGGGTTGAAGGGCTTGACCACATAGTCGTCGGCGCCGATGCGCAGCGCCGAGAGCTTGTCGAGGTCCTCGGCCAGCGCGGTGGCCATGATCACCGGCGTGTCGCCGCGCCGACGGATCTCGGCCAGGACCTCGAAGCCGTCGGCCTTGGGCAGCTTGACGTCGAGCACGACGAGGTCGGGCCGCAGCATCCGGTGGTGCTGCAAGGCCGTCACGCCGTCGCCCGCCCGGACCGTTCGAAAGCCGTCGCGGCCAAGATAGGCCTCGAGAATCTCGGCGATTTCGGGCTCGTCTTCGACGATCAGGATGAGGGCGTTGTCCATGTGGGCCACGAGCCGGGCGATTGTGGAGATTTCGCGCAGAACTGGGCCAGCCCATGCGCACGCGCGGGACGCCTAGAGCCGGTCGGCGCCTGCGTATAGCTTGAGAAGGTCCAGCGCCAGTCCCTGGGCGGCGCGTCCTCCAGGTCCGGTGGCGTTGGCGGCGGTCAGGACCGCCAGCCCGCGTTGCGTTCCGACGATGACGACCGAGTGCCAAAGCGTGTTCGAGCCTTCGTGCAGCAGGACCGGCCCGCGGGCCCAGGGCCGTTCGGCGATCACTCCCCAACCGAAGGCGTAGTCGTTCGCCTCGCCCGCCGCCGGCGTCGTCAGGGCGCTGATGCTGGCGCGGGTGAGGAAGCCGGCCCCGTCAGTGAGGAACAGCCGCGCGAACCGGGCATGGTCGGTCAGCGACATATGCGCGGCGCCGGCCGGGCCGAGGACCGCGGGATTGTCGGCCTCCGGTCGCTGCGGATCGATGGCCTCGCCGACGCTAAGCCCGGCGAGGCGGCTGCGGTGGCCCCAGGGCTGGTCGCCGCGCGGCGCTCCGAACCCGGCCGAGGCCATGCCGAGCGGCTCGAACAGCCAGGTCCGCATCGCATCTTCCCAGGCCTGTCCGGTGATCCGTTCGATCGCCGCGCCAGCGATCACGTAGTTGGCGTTGGCGTAGGCGAACCTTCGATCGCGGCGGCGGGGCGGGGCGCCTAGCGCCCGCGCCGCCAGTTCGCTGCGCTGGTCGGCGGCCAGGGCGGGGGCCGCGCGTGCGCTCGCAATCCAAGCGGCGTCGACGAGACCGCGGTCGCGCAGGCCGGATCGATGCCGCAAAAGATCAGCGATGGTGACGGAGCCCCAGGCGCCGTCGAGCCGCAGGTCCGGGAAAAGGTTCGTCAGCGGGACGTCCCAGCGGGTGAGCTCGGCCTGCACGAGACGGGCGAACAGCGCTGCGGTCATGGCCTTTGTGTTAGAGCCGATATGCCAGCAATCAGAGTGGCTTACGGCGCCGCCTTGAGAGCGTCGCCGGATCCCTCCGGCGCCCGACCAGACCACGCCGTTGCGGTTCACGATGGCGGCGGCCAGGCCGGGAACGCGGGATTTCGACAGTCGGGCTTGCAACAACGGCGCGGCCTTTGGCGTCAGGTCGCTCAGGGGCGGTTCGGCGGCGTCGACGACAGGCATGGGCGGTCCTCGGTAGGGCGCTTCCTCGTGCCGCCGGACTGTGGACGCTCCGTGGATGTCGGGTGGCGCCGGAGTGGATGCAACCGTTGCGCGCCCGAGGCTGCGATGCATCTGCCAAAAGCTGAGGGATTTGCGTGGTCGTCGCGTATAGATGGAGTGACGTATTCGGAGTCGTCGATGAACCAATCGCTGGATGAACTGGTCGAGGGCCTGCGATCCCAGGGCCTGGACCGTGATCTGAGCCAGCTCGAACCCGTCGTTTGGCGGCGGATCGGCGGCGCGCGGATCGAGCGGGCCGCGGCGTTCGGGTTTGCGCCTGTTCGCATGGCGACGCTGGTCATGGCGCTGGTCGTCGGCGCCGCGGTCGGCAGCGCCTCGGCGGTGGCCGCGGTCGCCGCGCCGAAGGAGACGTCGGTCTTCGCCCTGGATAGCCGGCTTGCGCCCTCGACCCTGCTGGAAGCGCGCCGGTGAGCGGACTGCGAAGCGCGATCCTGACCGTACTGCTTGCCGCGCTGGCCGCGGGGCTCGGGGCCTGGGGCGGGGCCACCTACGTGCTCAAGGCCACGAAGGAGCCCTCGCTGCATGAGTTCATGCACGACAAGCTTAGCCTGAGCGCCGAGCAGGGCCGCCAGCTCCAGGCGATCGAGCGGGAATTCTCCATCACCCGCAGCGCCCGCGAAGCCGAATTGCGGATGGCGAACGCCGAGCTGGCCGGAGCGATCAACGCCAAGCACGAGTACTCACCCGAAGTGCGGATCGCGATCGAGCACTTCCATGATGTGATGGGCGAGCTTCAGAAGGAGACGGTCGTTCATATCCTGCAGATGCGGGCGATCCTGACCCCCGAACAGGCCGCGATCTTCGACAGACGCGTGTCGGAGGCCCTGACCGAAGACGCGAAGTGACGGGTTCCGACGAGGAGTCCGACGCCGAGCTGGCCCGTCGGGCGCTCGGGGGGGAGGATCACGCCTTCACCCAGCTCATGCGACGCCACAAGGAGTGGCTCTATCGCTTCGTCCGCCGGTACGTCGGCGACGCCGACTCCGCCTACGAGATCGTTCAGGAGAGTTTCGTCGCCGCCTGGCGCAATCTCGGGCGCTACGACGCCGGCCGCTCGTTCGCGAGCTGGATACGGGCCATCGCCCTCAACAAGTGCCGCGATCGCGGGCGGCGCGAAGCCGTGCGGCGGGCCTTCTTCGGGGCCGATCCGGGCGGCGAGGCGGTGGCCGCCGCGCCCGACCCGCAGCCTCGCGCCGACAGCGGCCTGATCGCCGCCGAACAACGGCGGGCGCTCGACCGCGCGATCGCTCTCCTTCCGGCCAAGCTCAAGGAGCCTCTGATCCTCACGGTGTTTGAGGAGCTTTCCCAGCAGGCCGCCGGCGAGGTGCTGGGTGTTTCGGCCAAGACTATCGAGACGCGGGTCTATCGTGCCCGTCGGCGGCTGGCCGAATTGCTGGAGGTCGAAGATTTGGTCGGGCGACCCTGAGGGGAAGCGGCCGGGCGCGCGTATTCTGTTTTGACTGCTCGCTTGACCCTCCCACGATGGGAACCTGTTCTTTTCCCGCCATGACTGAAACGACCTGTACCCGACCCGTCGGCGCTCCCTTGCGCATGGCGGGCTTTGCTTCGAAGGGCCGCCCATGAAGGACTTGGATCGACGTCAACTCCTGCGTGGAGCGTCCGCCCTGGGCGGCGGGGCGGCCCTCAGCGCGCTGCTGCCGGCCTGGGCGCAGAGCGGCACCCCTGGCATCGCCAGCACCCTGCCGACCGTGTCGGGCGAGAACATCGCCCTGACCGTCGGCCACACGCCGTTCAAGGTCGACGGCCGCGCCGGGCATGCGATCACCGTCAACGGCACTGTGCCGGCGCCGCTGGTCCGCCTGAAGGAAGGCCAGCAGGTCCGCCTGTCAGTCACCAACAATCTCGACGAGGACACCTCGATCCACTGGCACGGACTGCTGCTGCCGTTCGAGATGGATGGGGTGCCGGGCGTCAGCTTCCCCGGCATCAAGCCGGGCGAGACCTTCAACTACGAGTTCAAGGTCCGTCAGGCGGGCACCTACTGGTATCACAGCCACTCGGGCCTGCAGGAGCAGATGGGACACTACGGTCCGATCGTCATCGATCCGGCCGGCGAGGACCCGGTGAAATACGATCGCGAGCACGTGATCGTCTTGTCCGACTACAGCTTCATGCATCCGCACGAGATCTTCCGGAAGCTGAAGGCGCACGCCGGCTACTTCAACATGCAGAAGCAGACCGTCGCCGGGCTTCTGCAGGGGCAGGACCAGTCGTTCAAGGACCGCAAGGAGTGGTCCAAGATGCTGATGGACCCGACGGACGTCCTGGACGTCACCGGGTCGACCTACACCTTCCTGATCAACGGCCATGGGCCGAAGGACAATTGGACGGGCCTGTTCACCCCTGGTGAACGAGTGCGGCTGCGGTTCGTCAACGCCGGCGCGATGACGATCTTCAATGTCCGCATTCCGGGCCTGAAGCTCAGCGTCGTGCAGACCGACGGTCAGAACGTCGTTCCGGTGGACGTCGAAGAGTTTCAGATCGCTCCGGCCGAAACCTACGACATTGTCGTCCAGCCGACGGCCGATCAGGCCTATACGCTGGTCGCCGAGGCCGCGGACCGTTCCGGCATGGGCCGCGCCACGCTGGCGCCGCGCCTGGGGATGACCGCGCCGGTCCCGCCGCTGCGCAAGCGGCCGCTGCTCAACATGCGCGACATGGGGATGGACCACTCGGCCATGCCCGGCATGGAAGGCATGGAGATGGACCACTCCGGCATGTCCATGCTCGACCCGCGCAACGCGCCGCAGGTCAAGCTTGGCCCGGGCGTGCAGATGATCTCGCCGATGCCGGCTGACCGGACCGGTGATCCGGGGCAGGGGCTGGAGGACGTCGGCCACAAGGTGCTGACGCTCAAGGACCTGGTCTCGCTCGATCCCAATCCAGACCCCCGGCCGCCTTCGCGGGAGCTGGAAATCCACCTGACCGGCAACATGGAACGCTTCATGTGGGCGTTCGACGGGGTCAGTTACAGCCACCTTAAGGACCCGATCCCGTTCCGCTACAACGAACGGGTCCGCGTGGTGCTGGTCAACGACTCGATGATGGCCCACCCGATCCACCTGCATGGCCATTTCTTTGAGGTGGTGACCGGCAACCCGGGCCGTCACCCGCGCAAGCACACCGTCAACGTGCTGCCGGGCGGCAAGGTGGCGTTCGACTTCACCGCCGACGAGCGCGGCGACTGGGCGTTCCACTGCCACCTACTGTACCATATGCATGCGGGCATGTTTAACGTGGTGACCGTGCGTCCCCTGGAAGGAGACGCCGCGTGAACCGTCAGCTTTTGACCGCCCTGGCGCCGCTCGCCGCGACGCCGCTCATGCTGGCCACGCCCGCCGCCGCACAGCACGAGCATCACGCCCCGCCCGCCGCCGCTCCGGCGGCCGATCCGCACGCGGGGCACGCCATGCCGCCCCCGGCGGCCGATCCCCATGCCGGCCACTCGATGCCTGCGCCCGCCGCAGACCCGCATGCCGGTCACGTGATGCCTGCGCCGGCCAACGTCCCGCCGGCCGGGAACGCGCCTGCGCCGCCGGCCCCCACCGACTACGCCGCCGAGCGGTACTTTGGTCGCGAGGCCATGGCCGCGGCCCGCGCCCAACTCGCCAAGGAGCACGGCGGCGGGAAGGCCTGGAAGGTCATGCTGAGCACCGCCGAGGTGCGGCCGACCTCGGGCGACGACGCCTACGGCTGGCAGGGCGAGTTCTGGTACGGCGGGGACGTCAATCGCCTGGTGGTGAAGTCGGCGGGCGAGGGCGAGTTCGGCGGTGACCTGCACTCCGCCGAGGCCCAGGTCCTCTATTCACGCGCTATCGGGCCCTATTTCGACCTGCAGGCGGGCGTCCGGCACGACTTCGAGCCGGGCCCCTCGCGGACCTACGCCACGGTCGGGTTTGAAGGCGTAGCGCCCTACTGGTTCGAACTGGAAGGCGCGGCCTTCCTCTCCGAGAAGGGCGATCTGTCGGCGCGGCTTGAGGGCGCCTACGACCTGCGCCTGACCCAGAAGCTGATCCTCGAGCCCCGCGCCGAGGTCGAACTGGCGGCCCAGGAGGTTCCCGAACTGGAGCTCGGCTCGGGCCTGACCAGCGCCGAGCTTGGCCTGCGGCTGCGCTACGAGCTTCGCCGCGAGCTCGGTCCCTATGTCGGCGTCTCCTACGAGCGGAAGTTCGGCGACACCGCCGATCTCGCGCGGGCCGCCGGAGAAGACGTCGAAGACACCCGTTTCGTTCTGGGCGTACGCGCCTGGTTCTAGTCATCGCGCCGTCGGCGCGAGCTTAGTTGGAGAGAACAGATGAAGACCCTGCTTCTGGCCGTCGCGGCCCTCGGCGTCAGCGCGACCGGGGCCCTGGCCCACGGCCAGGACCACAGCGCTCATGCCGGCCATGCCGCTCCGGCCGCCGCCGGCAGCGTCGAAGGCACGGGGGTGGTCAAGAAGATCGACGCCAAGAGCGGCTCGGTGACCATCGCCCACGACCCGATCAAGGCCCTGAACTGGCCGGCGATGACCATGCCGTTCAAGGTCGCCGACAAGGCCTTGCTCGCCAAGGTCAAAGTCGGGGCCAAGGTCCGCTTCGACCTCAACGGTCAGACCATCACCGCCATCCGCCCGCAATAGGCTGGCCTGCCTCCGGAGCGCGACAACGCTCCGGAGGCTCCGACCTTGACCCTCGTCAAAATTCCGGCCGTACCCGGAAAAATTTTGAGGGATGGGGGCGGGGCGCGCGTATCCCCAACGAGCGACTGGAGGGTCGCTCTCACGGCGCGAGCAATCTGCGCCCAGAGGAGGGGATCAACACGGTGAGTTCGGGGTGATTTGAGAAGAGTCGCGATCGTCGGCGAGGCGGACGATCAGGCGGGGGATTTCGGCTGACCAGGCGCTATGCGGCGACGGAGGTTGTCGTCGCGAACCTGGCCGGCGGTCGATGCAATCGGACATCGTCATCGATTCCTGGGCCGGTGGTCCCGTCTGCGCGAACCAAAATATGTATAGACATTAGCCGCTGGCGGTTCACCGCGGCGGCGCGCGGGCGCTTGGGATACGCCGGGAGGGTGGCCCCAGGCGCCGATCAAAAGGGGGTAGGTTATGAACCGTTTTTCTAAGCGTCTGCTGCTGGCCAGCGCCATGCTGAGCGGCGCGATGTTGAGCGCCCAGGCGCATGCTCAAGCCGCGAGCGACGTCGAGGAAGTCATCGTCACCGGCAGCCGCATCAAGCGGGTGGACATCAGCGGGGTCGGCCCGGCGACGGTGGTCAGCCAGGAAGAGATTTCCAACACCGGCATCACCAACGTCGAGACCCTGCTGCAGCGGCTTCCGGCCTCGGCGGGCGCCGCCGGCGGCCAGACCAGCGCCTATTGGACCGGCAACGGCTACGGCACGGCGCAGGTGAACCTGCGCGGTCTCGGCATCAACCGCACCCTGACCCTGATCAACGGCCGCCGTGTCGTGAACGGCGGCACCGGCGCCAACAGCGCGCCCGACCTCAACATGATCCCGACCTCGATCATCGGGCGGATGGACGTGCTGAAGGACGGCGCCTCGGCCATCTACGGCGCCGATGCGGTCGCCGGCGTGGTCAACATCGTCACCATCGACGGCTACGAAGGCCTGAAGATCTCCGGCAAGTACGGCATCACCGATGAGAAGGACGGCGAGGAGTACACCGTCGACCTGCTGTGGGGCATGCGCGGCGACCGCGGCGGCGTGACCGCGGCGTTCACCTACCAGAAGACCGAAGCGGTCAACATGGCCAGCCGCGCGCCCTGCAGCCTGGGCGAGAGCAACGGCCAGCTGGTCTGCTCGTACAGCGGTAACACCCTCGGGGGCCGTGCGCGGCTGGCCGACGGCCGCGTCGTGAACTTCAGCCAGACGCCTGGCCCGGACGGCAACTACTTCGAGCCCTACAACGGCGCCAAGCACGGCTTCAACTCGAACCCGTACCTGAACGCGGTGTCGCCGATCGAGCGGATCAGCACGGCGTTCCTGGCCGACTACGACCTGACCGACGACGTGCAGCTGTTCGGCGAGTTCTTCTTCACTCACCGCAAGAGCAACCAGCTGGCGACGCCCGGCGGCCTGACCCATCGGCCGACCAATCCGGACGGCACGCCCGACGTGCTGCGTGACTTCACCATCCGCGCTGCGAACCCGAACAACCCGACGGGCCAGGACCTGGTCCTGCTGGCGCGGCGGCTGGGCGAGGGCGGCCCCCGCAAGTTCTTCCAGGAAACCGACACCTATCGCCTGGTGGCGGGCGCCCGCGGCAAGGTGGTCGGCGACTGGACCTGGGAAGCGGCGGTGAACTGGGGCCGGAACACCGGCATCGACGCGATGACCAACATCGCCAACCTCGAACGCGTCCAGAAGACCATGAACTGCGTGCCGGGGGCGCCCTGCGGCGACTATCTCGGCGCCGGCAGCCTGACCAAGGAGGTGCTGGACTACATCCTCTATACCTCGCGCGACACCGGCGGTAACGAGCAGCGCAGCGCCACGCTGGACTTCTCCGGGACGCTGTTCGAACTGCCCGCCGGTCCGGTCGGCGCGGCGGTGGGCCTGCTTTACCGCGAGGAAGAGGGCTGGCGAGACCCCGACGCCCTGACGGTGCTGGGCATCGGCAACACCAACCAGCAGGATCCGATTTCCGGCTCGATGAAGGCCAAGGAAGCCTATCTGGAAGTTTCGGCTCCGTTGCTGGCCGATCTGCCGCTGATCAAGAGCCTCGATATCGACGGAGCGCTCCGCTACTCGGACTACGACCTGTTCGGCAGCAACGTCACCTACAAGGCCAGCCTGAACTGGACGGCGATCGAAGGCCTGCGTCTGCGCGCCACCTACGGCACCGGCTTCCGGGTTCCGAGCGTGCCGGAACTGTTCGGGGGCGTGGCCGAGGGCAACCTGACCACCACCGATCCCTGCAGCGGCTACAGCACCAGCGGCAATGCGACCCTGATCGCGAACTGCCAGGCCTCGGGCGTTCCGGCCGGCTACCGCCAGCTGGGCACCACGATCCTGACCACCAACGGCGGCAACAGCGACCTGCAGCCGGAAGAGGCCAAGACCCTTACCCTGGGCCTGGTCTTCACGCCGCCGCAGATCAGCGGCCTGTCGGTGACGATCGACTACTTCGATATCGAGATCACCGACGCGATCCGCTCGATCCCCGGCTCGACCAAGCTGGCGGTCTGCTACGCCTCGACGGGGATGACCCATCCGTTCTGCGGCCCGGGCAACTTCACCCGCAGCACGCTGACCGGCGAGGTCAACTTCCTGTCGTCCATCCCGGTGAACACCGGCAAGGAAGAGATGACCGGCGTCGACATCGGCATCCACTACGACTTCGACCTGTTCGACCGTCGCGCCAGCTTCGACTGGAACACGACCTATCTCGGCGAGTATCTGATCACCGCCTATGACGGCGCCGAACCGATCGAGTTCGATGGCCATATCGGCGGCGGCAACGGCGGTTTCCCGAAGTGGCGCTCCAACGCCAGCTTCACGGTCACCGACGAAACCTGGACCGGGACCTACTCGGTGCAGATGATCGGCAAGGCGACGGACTTCAACGCCGCGCCGGGAGATATCGGCTATGAGGCGCCCCGGGTGTTCTACCACAACGCCCAGCTCGCCTATCGCTTCGCCGAGAACGCCGACATCGCCGTGGGGGTCGACAACATCTTCGACAAGAAGGCTCCGTATATCCAGAGCTTCACCGACGGTAACACCGACACGATGACGTACGACCTGCTCGGACGTCGCGCGTACCTGCGCCTGACCTACCAGTTCAACTAGGTTGGCGCCCGGCGTCGGGCGGGACCCCATGCCCGCTCGACGCCGACCCATTTGAGAGATCCCCCGATGCGCCTGCCGGCCCTGGCCCGGAAGACCCACAAGTGGCTCGCCCTGATCATCGCCGTCCAGGCGGTGTTCTGGATGCTGAGCGGCCTCTACATGACCGCCGTCCACATCAACATCATCCACGGCGACCATCTGGTGCGCGCGCCGCGCCAGCAGCCGATCGCCCTGGATGGCCTGGTCGAACCGACCAGCCTCGTCCCGGGCGGGACGCGCTCGGTGCGCCTCGACACCCAGCTTGGCCAGCCGGTTTACATCGTCGACGCCATTCCCGGCCGCATGCTGTTCGACGCCCGCACCGGCCAGATGCTCTCGCCGCTGGACGAAAAGGCCGCGCGCGACCGCGCTGTGGCGCTCTACGCGGGTAAGGGGGCCGTGACCAAGGTCGAGCTGCTCGACACCGCCCCCAGCGAGATCAAGGGCCGCCAGATGCCGATCTGGCGGGTCGAGTTCGAGGGCATGTGGAAGCCCACGATCTACATCGCGCCGCAGACCGGCGAACTCTCCGCAAAGCGCCACGACCTTTGGCGCATCTTCGATTTCGTCTGGATGTTCCACATCATGGACTACGAAGAACGCACGGACATGAACAACACGCTGCTGCGCGTCGCCACCTGGATGGCCGTCGCGACCTCGGCCACGGGCGGCTGGCTGCTGCTCTACAGTTTCCGCCGCCGGCGCCGCGCGCGCAAAGCGGCCTAGAGGATCGACCGATGTTCCTGATCCGCACGCTTCACAAGTGGTTCGGCCTGGTGCTGGGCCTGCAGATGCTGCTCTGGTCGATCAGCGGGGCGATGATGGCCCTGCTGGACCACCACAAGGTCTCGGGCGAGGGCTCCATTCGCGAGCCCGCCCAGGTCATGCTGCCGGCCCAGACCCTGCCGTTGTCCCAGGTCGGGGCCGCGTTGGGCGAGCCGGTCCTCAAGCTCCAGCTCAAGACCCTCGGCCAGACCCAGGTCTATCAGGCGACGACGCCCTCAGGGGTCAAGCTGCTCGACGCGGCCACGGGCCAGCCGATGGTCATCGATGCGGCCCGGGCCGGGGCGCTCGCGGCCGCGGCATATGCGGGGCCCGAGGGCGTCGCCTCGATCCGCAAGGTCGAGAAGCACGACGTCGAGTCACGCACCGCCGACCTGCCGGCCTGGCGCGTGGAGTTCGCCGACGCCGGGAAGACGACGCTGTTCATGTCGGTCGCCACGGGCGAGGTGTCGCTGCTGCGCAACGACACCTGGCGGCTGTGGGACATCTTCTGGATGATCCACATCATGGACTACACCAAGCGCGAGAGCTTCAATCATCCGCTGATCATCACCGTCGCCAGCGGGGTGACCTGGCTGACGCTGAGCGGGGTGATCCTGCTGTTCCGCAGCTTCCGCCGTCAGGACTTCGCCTACCTGCTCGACCCGATCGAACGTCTGCGCGAAGGCCGCGCCAAGGGCTGAGCCGGCCGCCCGGACGACTAGATGTCGATCCGGGCGATCACCGGCTGGGGCAACAGCCGGATGATCAGCATGACGTATCGCCAGAACCACGGGCCGTAGACGATGGCGCTGCGCCCATTCAGGCCCTTGACGATGACCTTGGCCACCGCCTGCGGCGTGGCCCATAGCGGCCCGCCCTTGGCGAGGGCGGCGGTCATCGGAGTGTCGACGAAGCCCAGCTTGAAGACGACGGCCTTGGGGCCGCCGTGCAGGGCGCTGCGATGGGCCAGGCCCTGCATGAGCACCGCCAGGCCGGCCTTGGCCGCGCCATAGACGAAGTTCGAGCTGCGGCCGCGGTCGCCGGCCACGCTGCCGATCGCCGCCACCACGCCGTTGCTGCCGTCGGTGCGTTCCAGCCGCCGCGCCAGGGCCAGGGCCCAGAGGCCGGCGGAGGTGAAGTTCACGTCGATCAGCGCCGCGGCGTGGGCGGCGTCCTGTTCGGCGCGGGTCTGGTCGCCCAGCAGGCCGTGCGCGATCAGCGCGGTGTCGAAACCGCCGATGGCGTCGGCCAGCGACTGCAGCAACTCGTCGGTGGGTTCGGATTCCACCAGGTCGAGCGCGCGCACCGCGACGTTGGGAGACCCGCGCACCCGCAGGTCGGCGGCGATCGCTTCCAGCCGTGCCCCGTCGCGGGCCACCAGCATCAGCTGCGCGCCTTGGGCGGCGAGGTCGCGGGCGACCGCTTCGGCGATGGCCGAGGCCGCGCCCAGAATGAGGACGCCGCGGCCGCGCCAGGCGTTATTGGTCATGTGTCACTCGTCGCCAGAAACGTGAAGAAAACAGAGGGTCGCGCAGAGCCTCGAGCTCGCGCCAGCGCGGATAGCCGGCGCGGAACGTCGCCGCCGACATGCGCCCGTCCTTGGCCGGATAAACCTTGCCGCCGGCCGCCACGACGATGCTGTCGAGCCGCTCCAGCAGTTCCAGGGTCGCCTCGCCGCGGTTCGGGAAGTCCAGCGCCAGCGAGGCGCCGGGCCCTTCGAACGATACAAGGCCGCCCGAGCGCAGCGGGCCCAGGCTCTTGAGCACGGCCAGGAACGAGCCCTGGCCAGCGGCCGAAAGGGTACGCAGCGCCTCGGCCACGGCGTCCTGCTGGGTCTCCACCGGCGCCATGAACTGATGCTGGTAGAAGCCGGCCGGGCCGTAGAAGCGGTTCCAGCCGCCGATGGCGTCGAGCGGGTAGAACGCCCCGCCATAGTGTTTGCGGGCGGTCCCCTGCCGCCGCCGCTGCATCCCGCCATAGGCCGCGTTGAAGGCGCGCAGCGTCAGCCGATTCATCAGGCCCGGCGGAGCGGTGACCGGGACCTGCAGCTTCTGGCGTGGCGCGTGCGGGGTCAGCGGGCCGGAGGGCGACCAGTTGGCCCGGTACATCACCCCGCGGCCCAGCGCGGCGCCGCCCGCGCTGCAATCGATCCACGACGAGACGTGCTCGAAGCGCCCGTCGCTCTCGGCGGTCAGCCGGAAATATTCCTGCAGGTTGGCGAAGGGCACGGTCTCTTCGTCGACGAAGGTGCTTGGGATCGGCGCCAGGGCGATCTCGGCCCAGGCGATGAGGCCGGTGAGGCCCAGGCCGCCGAGGGTGGCGTGGAACAGTTCGGGCCGATCCTGCGCCGACAATTCCAGGCCGCCGGCGTCAGAGCGCAGCAGGCCGATACGGCGCACGTGCCGACCGAACGATCCGGCGCGATGGTGGTTCTTGCCGTGTACGTCGTTGGCGATGGCCCCGCCCAGGGTCACGAACCGCGTTCCCGGCGTGGTCGGCAGGAACCAGCCGTGCGGGGTGGCCATCCGCAGGATCTCATCGAGGCTGACCCCGGCCTCGGCGCGCAGGACGCCGGTCGCCGGATCGAAGGCGATGAAGCGGTCGAGCCCACGCATCGAGATCATCAGTCCATCTGGATTGAGTCCGCTGTCGCCGTACGAGCGGTGCAGCCCGGCAGCGAGCAGGCCGCCGCTTCCCGAGGCTTCTGCGATCAGGCCGGGCAGCTGGTCCTGATGTTGCGGGCGCGCGACCTGGTGGGGCAGGCGCGGGGTGCGGCCCCAAGGCTCGATGATCTGGCTGTGGTAGCTCAGGGCCATGCGATCGTCGCCAGCACGAAGGCCGCGAGCAGCGGGCCCATCAGCTTCCAGCTGAAACGGTCGCGGATGGCGTAGGCGATCGGATCCTCGTCCAACTCGCCGCGTCCGGCGACCAGCCACAGCCGCGCGACCCAGATCATCAGAAGCAGCGGCGCGACCCACAGCCAGTCGGGTTGTGCGTAGATGTTCGAGGGAAACGCCTCCTCCATCAGATAGGTCACCACGATCAGCACCGAGGCGACGCTGGAGGCCGCGCCGAGCGCCAGGACCGTCGGCCCGTCGTCCGTGCGATAGCCGCGGCCAGGCAGCGGGCGGGAGACGTCGCCGGCCCGCAGGTTGTGGATCTCGGCGTAGCGCTTGGCCAGCGACATCGAGAAGAAGAAGAACAGCGAGAAGGTGATCAGCCACGGCGATTGCGGCGTGGCGATCACCGCCGCGCCGATGGCGATGCGGATGGCGTAGAGCAAGGCCAGGGTCGCGACGTCGAGAATGGCCCGGCGCTTCAGGCGGAAGGTGTAGGCCAGGGTCAGGACGGCGTAGCCCGCCAGCCCCAGCAACAGCACCGGCGATGTCGCCAGCGCCAACGCGGCGGAGGCCGCCAGCAGCAGCGGAACGGCCACCGCGACATGTTCGATGCGCAGCACGCCGGCCGCCAGCGGCCGATGACGCTTGGTGGCGTGCCGCCGGTCCGAAGCCAGGTCCGAGAGGTCGTTGATCAGATAGGTCGCCGAGGCGGTCAGGCCCATGGCCACGAAGGCGGCCAGGCTCAGCGTCACCGCCTGCGGATCGGTGAACTTCTGCGACAGCAGCAGCGGCAGGAACACCAGCAGGTTCTTCGTCCACTGGTGCAGGCGCAGCGCCTTGCGCCAGGTCTTCAGGCTCGGGCGATCACGCTCGAACTCGGCTTCCAGCGGCTTGCCCAGCTTACGCGCCTGCACGGCGACGGTGGCGGCCGCTCCAGCCAGGACCACGCCCTGGGCCTTGGCCCAGACCTTCAAGTCGGCGCGAGAGTCGCCGGCATAGGCGAAGCCGTCGGGAAAGCGCTCGACCAGCCGTTCGGCCTTGTGCACGCCCTTCAGGTTCCGCGCGCCGTCGCTGCCCTCGGCGCTGTCGAACAGGCCGCAATGGGCGGCCACCGCGTCGGCGACCGACTGGTGAGCGGCGGTGACCAGATGGATCGGCCGCGAGCGCTGCTTCTGCTGGCGCAGGAAGTCGAGCAGCGGCTCGTGATAGGGCAGGGCCGCCGGATCCAGCGGCTGCAGGTGCGCCAGGCGCGCCTTGAACGCGGCCCGACCGCGCAGCAGCACAGGCAGCAGCATGAGCGCGGCCAGCGGGTTGCGGAACACCAGGGCCACGAACTGTTCGGCCAGGGTGTCGGTACGCACCAGCGTGTCGTCCAGGTCGACGACCAGCACTGTGGCGGCGCTCGGCCCGCGTTCGAGGTTCGACTGCAGGGTCATTTGGCGGGTCCGTGGGATCGGAACGTGTAGCGCTTGTGCAGGGCGAAGCTAAGCACCGCCGGCGACAGCACGCCCACGCCGTGCCCGATGGCCTCAGCCCAGGGGCGCGGCATGAACCGTGGCAGCAGCAGCTCGCCAAGCAGCATGGAGACCAGCCAAACGACGGCGAACGAGACGACGTTGACCGCCAGGAAGCGCATGAACTGCCCGCGGCGGTCGCCCGGCGCGCTGGGAAAGACGAAACGCCGGTTGAGCTCGAAGGCGACCAGCACGCCGACCGCGTACGCGCAGACTACGGCTGCTGCATAGGGCAGGGCGTGGCTGAAGGCGAAGCGGCTCAGCCACTGCGCCGCTGCCGCGGTCCCGCCGACCAGCAGGAAGGCCGCGAACTGCCGGCTCAGCAATGGGCGCAGGCGCTCATGCACGCGGAAGGTTCTCCACCAGGCGCCGCGCATAGCCGATGCTCTCGGACACGCCGCGATCCTCTGGATAGTAGAAGCAGGTGTCTGCAATCTGAAGACCGGCCACCGGCGTCTGCGGATCGGGGATCCTGTCGGCGAAGCCGACGTCGCAGACCGGCTGGGCGTAGCGCAGCCGCGCGACATGGCTGGCGATGCGGTCCGAGGCGCCCAAGGTCGGGTTCACCCGCTGCAGATAGCCATAGCTTTCATCGACGAAGGCCTCGTCGGTTCGGCCGAACGCGGCGTTGGACGTCGGCATGTAATTGGGGACGTAGACGATATGCCGGTCGAGGGGGCGAAGGTTCGAGAATTCGACGAAGCCGGGCGCGCCGATGGCCGGGTCGGAGATGTTGACCCAGAAGTTCGCGGTGACCGGCTTGGCCAACTGGTGGACGACGCAGACCACGCCGACGTTCTCGAACTGCGAATAGGCGCCAGCCAGATCCGGATGGTCGGCCAGCATCGCGGCGGCGTAGGGCATGGCGACCGTCGAGATCACGTGGCTGGCCTCGAACCGGCGACCGTCCGCGGCTTCGACGCCCTGGACCTGGCCGGCCTCGATCAGCAGGCGCCTGGCCGGGGTCGACAGATGGACCTTGCCGCCCAGCTTTTCGATCGCCGCCGTGAGGGCCGTGACCAGCGCCTCGGAGCCGCCCTCGATGTAGCCTAGTTCCTCCTGGAACAGCGAGCGGCGCGAGCGGCCGAGCCGCTTGATCCGTTGCCAGACCCAGGCCGCCGAGATGCTCTCGGCGTACTCGTAGAATTTCAGCTCGAACAGCGGGCGCCAGAGCTTGTCGTAGACCCGCTGCCCGCACCAGGCGCGGAACCAGTCGGCGGCGCTGATCCTGTCCAGCCGCCGCCAGTCCGAGCGCTTGGTCGAGAGATAGGCCTGCAGGCCGTAGCGGACCTTCTCGACCAGGTTCATGCCGGGGAAGGTCAGCAGCGAGATCGGATCCCCCCACGGGTGCAGCTTGCCGTCGACGTAGAAGCCCATCCTGGTCGGGACCCAGCGGATCGGCGGCAGGCCGAGCTCGGCGAGCAGGGCGGTGGTGTCGGCGTCGCTGCGGCAGCAGAAGTGATAGAATCGCTCAAGCGACAGGCCGTTGAAGTCGAAGTGCGCGGCCATGCCGCCAGGCCGGTCGCCGGCCTCCAGCACCTCGACCTTCCAGCCGGCCTTGGCGGCGTAGTAGGCGGCGGCCAGCCCCATTGGCCCTGCGCCGATCACCAGCAGTCTGTCGTCCGTCAGCGCCATGGTCAGAACGTCAGCTCGACATCGGCGTAGGCGGGGTCCTTCAGAGTGGCGCTCAGCGCCTCGCGCAGCGGGGTGGCCCGCACGCCAAAGGTGCCCGGCCAGTCGATTACCTCGAACACGTCGGGCGTCCGCAACGCCTTCAGCTGCGCGGTGGTGAACGGCGGGTTGCGGTCGAAGATCGCGTAGGTCTTCAGCAGGAAACTGAAGAGCCAGACCGGAATCTTGACGATGGGCGTCCGCGATCCGTCGGTGTCGCGGATCTGCCGGATAAGGTCGATGTAGTCGATCCGCTCCTGGCCGGAGATGTTGAAGGTCCCCTCCCGACGCTCGCGCAGGCAGGCGCCGATGATGGCTGCGAAGTCGCCCGCGTAGAGCGGCTGACGCAGATAGCGGCCGTCACCGGGGATCGGGAACACCGGCGCGCGGCGCATGAAGCGGGCCAGCCAGCCCAGGTGCTTGCGGTCGAACCATCCGAACATCAGCGTCGGCCGCAGGATCACGTGCGGCAGCTCACAATGCGCCACGATGGCTTCCTGGGCTTTCTTGCTCTCGGTGTAGAGGTCGCAGGCCTGGGAGTTCACCACCGACGAACTGACGTGGACGACATAGGGGCGCTTGCCGCGCGCGGCGGCGGCCAGCACCCGTTCGGTCGAGACGATGTTGTTGCGGCGGAACGCTTCCGGATCGAGCCCGCCGATCTGCGCCTGCAGCATGACCACCGCGTCGCAGGCCGCCGCGACATCCTCCCACGCGCCGGGTTCGGCCAAGTCGGCGGTGATCACCTGCAGCTGCGGATGCAGGCGCTGGAGGATGGCGGTGTTCTGCGGGTGCTTGTCGACGGCCACCAGGTCGAACTCGCCTGTCCGCGCCAGCTGGGCGATCAGGTTCTGGCCGACGAGGCCTGCGGCGCCGGTGACGAGGATACGCTGCATCATGGAAGAACACGCTTTTGGGATAGCTCGCCGACGGACCGCGTCGGCTTAGGCCTTGCGGCCGGGCGCAGCGAGCATGGGTCGATTCTGTCGCTCATCAGGGGGCGGCCCAGAGCGCACAGTTCGAACCGTCGGCGAGCGTGACCAGCACCTGCGGGCGCAGCGGAGGTTTCTCGACGTCGAGACGCCAGCCGACATTGGCGTCGGTCACCGTCGGGAGGGCGGCGGGCACGTCGGGGCGGGGATCGTCGGCGACGGCCGCCCGAAGGATCAAGCCGTTGTCGACCACTGCGATGGCCTTGACCGGCGCCCCGGCTGCAACGTCCCACGCCCAGCCGAACACCCGCCAGCCGCCGGCCTTGCGTCGCACGACGCCATCGAGGCTGCCGCGGCAGCGTGCGGGATCCACCGCCGGATTGGCGACGAGCCGCGACATGTAGGCCAGGTCCGGAGGGCTCGCATGGCGCACGACGGCGTCCGGCCGAAGCGCGAGGCATCCGCCAGCGAGCGCGGCGAGGCCAAGCGCGACGAGGGCTGTGCCGCGGCGCGAAACCGCGCCGATCCGGCGCCAGGCGAGCGTGAGCCCCAGCCCGGTCAGGATCAGCGTCGCCAACGCCGCAAGATCCAGGGTGATCAGCCCGCCCAGCGGCGCGGCGACCCAGACAAGGCCCGTATAGAGCCCTGTGCCCGCGGTCAGGGCCAGCAGCGCCTTGCGGCCCCAACGCGCGGCGCCGATTGCCACGACGCCCGCGAGGGCGAGCGCCAGAATGGCGTCGTAGCTGAACTGGTGCAGGAAGAGCGCAAGGAAGGTCACGCCCACGAACAGCGCGTAGCACCCGGCGACAGAGACGAGCAGGCGGCCGGCCATCGCGGTCTGCGGGGGGCCGGGACGCCGGCGCGCAACGCTCCAGAGCGCCAGCGCGCCCAGCAGCAGCAAGGCGACGTTGCCGGCGCTGAGGGCGTAGAAGTCCCAGCGCCGCAGCGAGCCGGCCAGGTCGGTCTCTCCGGCGCCGAGGGGGCGCGCCAGCGGCTCGGGCGCCTGCGGCGGGCTGGGCGTGAACAGATAGGCGGCGATCTCGGCCTTGGTCTGGAGCCATTCCACGGCGGTGTGGCTCTGGTAGCGCGTGGCCAGCCGTTCGGTCAGCGACTGGTTGGGGGCGAGCTGCAGTTCGCCGGTCAGGGCGTAGGCGAGCAGGGGATCCTGGCTCGGCAGCGCGGTGGCCTTGTGCGCCGACCAACTCGCCAGCAGGGCGAGGCCGACCGCGGCTCCGGCCAGCAGCGCCTTGGGCGAACGCCACAGGCGGGTTACGAAGTAGACCACAGCCACCGGCGCAAGGAAGAACGACGAGGCCGCGTGGCAGAGCATGGCGAAGCCAGTGAGCCCGCCGAACGTCGCGGTCTCGCCGATCGAGGCGCGGGGCGAGGGCCGCAGCCGGAAGGCGTACCCTGCCGCGGCGATACTGAACGCCGCGCCCATCAGCTTCGGCCACGTGTAACCGGTGTTGAATAGCGCGAACGGGGTGAGCGCCACGAGCAGGACGCCGGTCGCGGCGACTGCAGGCGGCAGCTTGGCCGCCCGGTGCACGGCCCAGTAGAACGCCGCCGCCCACAGCGCCGAAAGCGATATGCCGCCCACGCCGAGCGCGACGGGCTGCAGATGTGCGCCGTCATTGTTCGCTTGCAGCAATGCAAAGAGGTCGGCGAACAGTAGGTAGCCGCCGGCCATCAGCGGCGGGCGATCGCTGAGCGACCAGTCGCCCGGCGGGGTCTGCAAAGGATGGGTCCCAAGCCGCACGGTCTCAGCGAACAGGCCCGGCAACAGGTGGTCGGAGGACCAGACCGCCGGTGCGAACCTCCGTGCCGGTTCCCAGACCCCCGATCCGGTCGCGCCGAGATGCAGGACGGTGAAGACGAGAAAGGCGGTCAGGAACCAAGCGTAGACCGGGGCCTTCTGGGCGCGCCAGACGGACCTGGCGAGGTCGGGCGCTTTCCAGCGTGCGCCGATCGCGATCGCCACCACCGCGCCGATCAGCAATAGTCCGCTGAATGGGGGCGCAGGCGTCCACGCATAGAGATAGAACATGGCCAGCGACGCGACGGCGAGGCCAAGGAAGCCGCCGAGCACCGGATCGACCCCGCTGCGGGCGGCTCTGGCCGCGAGCCCGCCTGTGAAGAACGCCGCGAACACGACGGCGAACGCCAAGAGCAGATAGCCGGCGTACCCGAGATAGGATTGCTTGAGGTAGCTCAGCGCAGAGACCTCGTAGGGCGGGGCGACGCCGACGTGCCGGAACTCGGACGTTCCGACGAGCCGCAGGAACACTTCGCCGCCTGGACACCAGGCCCGGCCCAGGGGCACGATGGCCTCGGTGTAGGTTCCCTCCGTGGCGCCGCCGGCGATGGGCCTGATCTGCTGGTGTGTCGAGCAACGCAGGTAGAGCGCATTGTGT